>JBJMQX010000119.1:0-59818 GCA_045802455.1 Phenylobacterium sp.
CCGGAGCGGCGGCAGGCGCTGCGGCGGGAGCCGCAGCAGGAGCGGCGTTCTGAGCGAACGCCGGCGCACTCGCCATCAGCGCCATCGCGCCGACGAGAGCAATGAAAGGGGTCTTCAGTTTGTTGTCGAACATCTGTCGCCAGTTCCTGATTGGTCTAGCACGATTGGCCGGAGGGTCGTCGCGCGAGAGCGTCTCCACCCTAGTTGAAACAATCCCGACGCCCGTTCCTGATTGCTCAAGGCCGGACACCGGGCCGCTGTCGCTGCGCCGCGACCCGTAACGCGTGCCCCCTCTTACGAGCGGAAGGCTGGCGTTTCGAATTCGCGAAGCGACCTTGATCGCTGTGGAGGCGACCAAAGTCTTACCGCATTGTTAGACATGCGGCGGGGGACCTTTGGCAATCCGCACTTGAAGCGTCAAGGGGCAGTCCATTTTTCCTGCATCCGCCATCGCGGGCGCCCCCTCCACTTGCTGCAATGCACAACAAATCCGCCGAGCGGCAGGCGAGGATTTCCACTTCTGCGGGAAATAGTTCGCTGCAGCGCAATATAGGGGGTAGCGCGCGGAGTGACGGACTTTCAGCCGCGGAGCCTTCGATCCCATTCGCGCGCGACTGGAACCCGCGAGCCGAGGCGGCCGGGGCGCATGAAATTGTGATGCTGGGGGGAATGGTGCCTGGGGGCGGATTCGAACCACCGACACGCGGATTTTCAATCCGCTGCTCTACCAACTGAGCTACCCAGGCAGGGCCGCCGTCGCGGGGAGCCGCGTCTATAGAAGACGCTCTTTGCGAAGTCCAGCGAGCCGCGGATCAGGTCTCATCGTCCGCGTCCTCGGGTATTTCCGGGTCCTCGGAAGCGGGCAGGACATAGCGGTCGCTGAGCCATCGCTGCAGGTCCACGTCCGCGCAGCGCCGGGAACAGAACGGCCGATGCTCGGCCGCGACGGGCTTGCCGCAGATCGGGCATTTCGCTGCGCTCATCTCGATGCGACCTCGAGCCGCTCGCGATCCAGCGTCGGGACGGCGGCGACCGTGAACCGGGCGCCGGCCTGACCCGCCAATCGCTCGACCAGCGGTCGGGCGGCCGCCGCCACGTCAGGGGCGCAACTGGCGGTCAGCTGCGCGCCGGGCTGCGCCTGGCCCTCCGACTGCAGTCGGCGGACGAGACGCTGAGCGAGCGTGCGGTCGCTCGGTGCGCCGTCCTCCCGGCAAAGGCGTTCCAGGACGGGGCGGGTGCGGCGAGGCACAGAGATCTCGAGCGTGCCGAACCGGCTGATCGGCCCAAACGCCACCCCCGGGTTGTCAGGCGCGAACGCTGCGCGTGCGGCCGCCGACAGCGCGGGCCCGTCGTGGCCCCTGCCCGCGAGGTCGATGACAATGATCCCGCCCAGTCCCTTCAAGCGAAGCAGGCGGGCCGCCATGCCGAGGGCGGCGAGGTTCGCCTGGCGTGTCACCCGCTTGGCGTCGGCGCCCTTGCGCGCGCCCAGGTCGACGTCGAGCGCCGTCAGGGCGCGCGTCGGCTCTATCGAGAGCGTCCCTCCGCCGGCCAGGGGATGGAGCATCGCGAGCGCCTCGGCTTCGGCCTCGTCGGCGGCCTCACGCGCCTCGCGCCCGCCGACCACGTCGACGTCCGGGACGATCGCCCGGAGCTGTTCGCCGATGGACTGAGGCGGGACCAGCAGGCGGGTATCGCCGTCCGTGCGGCTGACCGGGCGGGCCACCGCCAGCTTGTCCCGGCGCGGCTCGCCGCGGATTTCGATTTCCAGCATCTGTCCGCGTACGGGGCGCTCATCGGGCTTGAACGGCATGACCGCTTCTGCGCCGCCGCCCAGGTCCAGGAAGGCCGTCGCCAGCGCGGGTTCGACCTCCGAGACCCGAGCCGCCAGTCGGGCGCCGAGGGCCAGCCGCAGGTCGTCGTCGTCGCGGCGCAGGAGCAGGCGCTCCGGCCGGCCGTCGAGCGTCACGACCCCCCGTGTCTCGCCAGGGCTTTCGTCCAGGAAGATGCGGCGGCGGCTCATGGACGATAGCCCAGCCCCGCGAGCAGGTTGGCGGCCTCGTAGAGCGGCAGCCCGACGACGCCGGAATAGGACCCCTGCAAGGTCACCACGAAGGCGCCCGCCCGTCCCTGGATGGCATAACCGCCCGCCTTGCCCAATCCCTCGGCGGACTTCAGGTAGGCAGCGATGTCCCTGGCCGTCAGTCGCTTGAACCTCACGCGGCTCTCGACGAGCCGGGCCGCCTCACGTCCTCCCGGCGCGCGCACGCTGAGCGCGGTGAGCACGCGGTGCGCACGGCCCGACAACAGCCGAAGGCAATCGGCCACCTGTTCGTCCGTGTCCGGCTTGGGAAGAACGCGACGGCCAAGGGCCACGACCGTATCGGCCGCCAGCACGAAGCCATCCGGCTGGCGGGCCGCAACGAGGGCGGCCTTCTCCTGGGCCAGCCGCATGGCCAAACGTCGCGGGAGTTCATTTTTCTGGGGGGTTTCGTCGACCTCCGCTGGGTCGACCAGGTCCGGGGTCATGCCGATCTGTCGCAACAGGTCGAGCCGCCTGGGACTCGCGGACGCCAGCACCAGGGGCGCGGGATTCGGCACCGGGCCGCTGGCGTCTAGCGGACGCGGAAGGTGATGCGGCCCTTGGTGAGGTCGTAGGGCGTCATCTCCACGAGCACCTTGTCCCCAGCCGACACGCGGATGCGGTTCTTGCGCATCTTGCCGGCGGTGTGGGCGATGATCTCGTGATCGTTCTCGAGTTTCACGCGGAACGTCGCGTTGGGCAGCACCTCGCTCACCGTGCCCGGAAATTCCAAAAGCTCTTCTTTCGCCATGCAGGCTCCCACCCAGAGAATAAAACGACGGCTCGCGCCTTTAGATCAGGTCGCGAGCCGTGGATAGCACCTGCAATTATAGCGCACCGGGTGGCGCTAGGTCGATGGGGGCCGGGAGCGGGGTTCCGAAGCGTCGCGAGATGCGGCGGGCCAATTCGTCGCGGACCTGACGATAGGCCGCCAGCCGGGCGTCACGCGAGCCCTCCACCACCGTGGGATCGAGGATCGGCCAGTACTCGATGTCTGCCGCGCGCCCTCGCGCCAGCGCGATGGCCCTTTGGTGCGACTCCGGGGTCAGCGCGACGACCAGGTCGAACGAGGTGTCCTCCAGGTCGTCGAACGTCTTGGCGCGGTGGGGGGAGAGGTCGTATCCCAGCTCGGCAATCACCGTTTGGGTGAACGGATCGGCGGCTAGGGTGGCCGTGTCGGCTTCAGCCGCATCGGCGGGAAGCTCAAGGCCGCAGCTGTCGACATAAAGATCGGTCCCGACCGCCAGCTTCAGTATCGCTTCAGCCATCGGCGAACGGACACGGTTGAGGTTGCAGGCAAAGAGCACCGCGTTCGGGAGGTCGGAAGGAACGTCAGCGGCCATGCCCGCTCAGCCCCGCCAATGCAGGGCGCAGATCAACGTGAAGAGGCGACGAGCCGTGTCGAGATCAGTCTCGATCTTGCCCTGCAAGCGGGTCTGCAGCAGCTCGGAGGCCTCATTGTGCAGGCCGCGGCGGCCCATATCCAGCGCCTCGATCTGCGCCGGCGTCGAATTGCGGATCGCCTGGTAGTAGCTCTCGCAGATCAGGAAATAGTCCTTGATCAGGCTGCGGAACGGCGAGAGCGACAGGATGTGGCGGCGCTCGTAGTCCGGTCCCCGGACGTCCAGCACCAACCGGTTCTCCACCAGGCCCATCTTCAGGTCGTAGGGACCCATCGTCGCGCCTTCGGGATGGAAGTGGTTCTCCTCGAGCAGGTCGAAGATGGCGATCTGGCGCTCCTGCTCCTGGTCGCGCGACACCGCCGCGAGCGACTCCTCGTCGAGCTCGACGGTTTGCAGGCGCTGGCTCTGGCGGTCGTCGTTGGCCATGGGGCTCGCGGAGGCTGTCGCGTCGCTCACGCTTTAGGGCAATCCGCCCCTCGCCGTCATCCCGCGCCTGCGAGAGCGCTGACTCGGCGGGTCAGCCCTGCCCCATCCGGATCGCAGCCGAGCGGGCGTGCGCCGGCAGTCCCTCGGCTTCAGCCAACGCCACCGTCGCGGGGGCAAGCCGCGCGAACGCCGCCTCGTCGCACTTCACGATCGAGGTGCGCTTCAGGAAATCCATCAGCGAAAGACCCGAGGAAAATCGCGCGGCGCGGCTGGTCGGCAGCACGTGGTTGGACCCGGCCACATAGTCGCCGATGGCCTCGGGGGCATGCCGGCCGAGGAAGATGGCGCCGGCGTGGCGCACACGATCGGCCAGACGTTCTGGATGCTCGACGGCGAACTCCACGTGCTCGGGGGCGATCAGGTCCACCAGCCGCGGCGCATCGTCGAGCGGGGCGATGACGATAGCGCCGTGGTTGCGCCATGACTCGGCGGCGACCTCGCCGGTGCTGAGCGCGGCGAGCTGCGCCTCCACCGCTGCCTCGACCCGACCGGCAAAGGCGGCGTCATCGGTGATCAGGATGGCCTGCGCAGCGGGGTCGTGCTCGGCCTGCGACAGCAGGTCCGCGGCGATCCAGTCGGGATTGTTCGCCCGGTCGGCGACCACCACGATCTCGGAGGGGCCGGCCAGGGCGTCGATGCCGACAGCGCCATAAACCCGTCGTTTGGCCGCGGTGACAAAGGCGTTCCCCGGCCCGACGATCTTGTCCACCGGCCGGATCGGGCCTGCGCCATAGGCCAGGGCGGCCACCGCCTGTGCGCCGCCCACCCGCCAGATCTCATGCACCCCGGCCGCCTTCGCCGCCGCCAGCACCGCGGGCTGCAACCTTCCGGGCGGCGTCACCATGGCGATGCGCTCGACGCCTGCAGCCGCTGCCGGCACGGCGTTCATCAGCACCGTCGAAGGGTAGGCCGCCCGGCCCCCTGGCACGTAGATCCCCACCGACTCGAGCGGCGCCCAGCGCCAGCCGAGCTCGACCCCGGCCTCGTCGGTAAAGTGAAGGTCCTGCGGCCGCTGGCGCAGGTGATAGGCGCGGATGCGCTGCGCGGCGAAGGCGATGGCGTCACGCACCGCCTGCGGACAGGCCGCGGCGCCGGCCTCGATCTCCGCCTCGGTCACCCGGATAGACGTCTCGTTGAGGTCGACGGCGTCGAACTCGCGCGCAAACCGGAGCACGGCGTCCAGCCCTTCGGTCCGAACTGCCGCGATCACCTGACCCACCAGGACGTCCACGTCTTCCGGCGTGTCGCGGCGCTCGTCCACGAAGGCGCGGAACACGTCATCGAAGTCCGGCTGGCTGGATAGGAAGCGGCGCATGGCGCGCCTCTTTAGCCGCGCAAGCCGGGCGACGCCATGGCGGCGGCTAATCCCCGTGCGCGGGTGATCGGGGCGTCGGCCAAGGCTCGGAGACGTCGGCCAGCACAGCATCGACGCATTCCACCATGGCGCGCAGGTCGCCGCCACCGGCGCAGCTGATCGTTACAGTCCCGCCGGGCGGCTCGCCTGGATCGAACGTCACCGCCAGCACCTCGATAACGGCGTCGCGCGCGCCCCGCCGGATCTTGCGCGCCTGCACCTTCAGTACACCGCCGAGCTGCAGGGCCGAGCGGACACGCGCCCTATCGCCGGCTTCCCAGCGATAGCGATTGAAGGCGATCGTCAGCCGCCGCGCCTTCGGCTCGAAATTGATGTCGCCGATCTTCGCTACGGCGTCCTGCATGGCCGCCGAGATCACTTCCAGATCGTCGGCGTCCTGGGCGAGCAGGCGGAGGGGCGCAGTGCGGGCCATCCCGATTAGTCCTCGTCGCCCTCGCCGTCGCCCTTGATCCGGCGGATCTGCGCCCCACAGGCGCCGAGTTTCTCCTCGAGCCGCTCGAAACCGCGGTCCAGGTGATACACCCGGTTGACGGTGGTTTCCCCGTGCGCGGCCAGGCCCGCGATCACCAGACTGACGGACGCGCGAAGGTCGGTCGCCATCACCTGGGCGCCCTCGAGCGAGGCCACGCCGCGGACCCGCGCCTCGCCGCCCTGCACGGTGATGTCGGCGCCCAGCCGGACGAGCTCGGGCACGTGCATCAGCCGGTTTTCGAAGATCGTCTCCTTGATGACGCTCTCGCCCTCGGCCAGCGTCATCAGCGCCATGAACGGCGCCTGCAGGTCGGTGGCGAAGCCGGGATAGACGCCGGTCTCGACCTCCACCCCCTTCAGCAGCGCCCCATTGCGGCGCACCGTCAGGCCATCGTTGTGCGGCGTCACCTCGACACCGGCCTCGACCATCTTGTCGATCAGCGCCTGGATGAAATCGACCCTCGTGCGCGTCAGCCGCACCTCGCCGCCCGCCATCGCCGCGGCCACAGCATAGGTGCCGGTCTCGATGCGGTCCGGCATCACCGCGTGGGTCGCGCCGTGCAGCCTGCCGACACCCTGGACGTGGATCGTGGACGTGCCGGCCCCGCTCACCTTCGCGCCCATGGCGTTCAGGCAATCGGCAAGGTCGACCATCTCGGGCTCGCAGGCGGCGGTCGTGATCACACTATCGCCGTCCGCCAGCACCGCGGCCAGGATGGCGTGCTCCGTCGCGCCGACGGAGGCGAAGGGGAAGTCGATCTGGCCACCCTTCAGGCCGCGCGGCGCGCTGGCGTAGACGTAGCCTTCATGCAGGTCGATCCGCGCGCCCAGCGCCTCCAACGCCTTCAAGTGCAGGTCGACAGGACGCGCCCCGATCGAGCACCCGCCCGGCAGCGAGACCTTGGCTTGCCCCGTCCGCGCCACCAGGGGCCCCAGCACGGTGAACGACGCGCGCATCTGCCGGACCAGATCGTAGGGCGCGATCGCACTGACGATCTCGCGGGTCCTGAGCAGGGTCTCGGGCCCATCTTCGCCGTCAGACTCGACGACTTCGGTCCCCAGCCGCTGCAGCAACCTGCCTAGAAACCGGGTGTCGGCCAGCCGCGGCATGTTGGTCAGCCGTAGGGCATCTTCGGTGAGCAGGCTCGCCGCCATCAGCTTGATGGCCGAGTTCTTGGCGCCGCTGATCGGGATCTCCCCCTCCAGCCGCGCGCCGCCGGTGATGGCGATGCGGTCCAATCGCAGTCCTTCGAGGTCAAGCCGCGATTGCGATGTCGCGGGGAGGCAGCCGAACTCTCGTTATCTAGCGCGCGGCCCGGCCCGCGCAAAGGCCGGCTCAGGGCTCCTTGACCTCTTTATTCGCAGGCTCGGCCGGCCGCGGCTTCGCCGCCCCGGCTTTCCGCCGCCGAAGGTTCGCCCGAAGCGCCGCGGCGAGCTGCTCCTCGCGCACGGGCCGCCTTCCTGGGTGCTTGTCGTTCTCAGCCATGGAAAGCCGGTGCCGCCCCAGCCGCCTTGCGTCAAGGCCGCACACCGCCGATTGGGGCTTCACGCCGCCCGCGACGTTCGATATAGCCCCCGCCTCGTCTTTCGCCGCCGTAGCTCAGTGGTAGAGCGCATCCTTGGTAAGGCTGAGGTCGGCAGTTCAATCCTGCCCGGCGGCACCATTCCTAATCTCGGACTTTGCCGGCGTCATCGGGCAAGCGGGATCATCTTCTTCCGGATGAACTTGATCCGGCCGAGCAGCATGTCCGCATGATCGGACGTGGGCTCCGCATCGATTGGATAACTTTCCGAGAGGTCACGCCCAGCCCGGACGTTATCCGCCCAGTCTTGGGCGATCGCGCAATATAGCCGCAAGGCATCCGCCGGCGTCGGCGCGTCGTCGGTCTCGAAGTGCATGGACGGCAGGTCGCCAACGACCACCCAGCGTTCCCGGTCCTCGGGTCGGCCGCCAGACTCGAAGCGCATCAGATAGAGCCCAAGGATGGGCCCCACACCGAACGCCAGGAACAGTTTCTCGATGGGTCGCGTCCAGCGGTAGCCATTGACGAACGTATGGGCCTCCGACGTGAGCGCCTGGACCGCCTGAGCCTCCTCGTCACCCTCATAGTCAATATGTCGGCCCACTGGAAAACGCGAAGTGTCGACGAGGAAGGCCATCCGCACGACGATAGTTTGGCTGCGCCTTTCGTCAAGAACAAAACAGAAACCACTAAGAGCAGTGATCCCCCAGCTTGGCGCTGTTCCCGAAAAGCGCGCGACAGACGGGGTCCATGACCAGGTGTTCGTCGCCGGGAGCTGGGACGCCGAACGCGTCGTAGAGAGTGTGCGTCCGAGTGTCTGTACGTATCCGCCCGGATAGAAGGCCCAATGGAATTGATGCATATGGCAGCAAGCCAATGCTATTGAGCCTGATGCTCGGTGTCGGAGCCCTTAGTCTAGGTGCGAGAGTCGGGGGCTCCACGCGACCGCCGAATGCGCGGGCGATCGATGGCCGTCGTCCCCATCGCGCGGAATCTCCATTTTCGATGTGTTGGACGCGATGATCATCGGGATGCATCGGTTCAATATTGTCGAGGGTGTTCGTGCCCCCGTCGGCAATCGCTCGTTTGTGGGCCACGTGGTAGTTGTCGCCAGAAGCTGTCTTGGGCCAGGATTGTCCATTCTCCACTTCCCATTCCCTTCGAAGGCGAGGGTTGTGCGGGTTCCCGACCTCGACAATGCTCACCTCCTCCTGCTGTGCAGGGTTCTCCGGCAGATTGTCGGGCCGTCCCGGCGCTGACTGAAGAACAAGCCGGTAATGCGGCCCCTGTGGGCGAACAGCCCGATAGCCGCTAGAACCATCGGCAATCCAGAGGGCGTCAGACTCACCGTCTGCCGAACCGGCCGCGCCTACGTCAGCGCGTTCGTGGGTCTCCGAAGGCGGACCCGCTCCAAAATAGGCGCGGTACCTCTCATCTGCCGCTGCCTGTCGTTCGCGCTCTATATCTTGCGGTGAACGCCGATACCAACGATCAAGCTCTTCACCCTCTAGGCTGGCCGGATCCTGTGGGTATGGCATGAGATTTTCCTCTTCAAATTGAAAATTGGTGTCCGGCCGTGAGTGCCGCGGGATTTGATTGATGTCCGCCGGCCGAGGTCGCGGCTAACCAGCGCGAGCTCACCGCGCCGCTTTCGCGGCCTTCGTGAACTGGTCCTGGAGGGCGTGCTCGGCCGCGTGGGTCTGCACCGCTAGCGCCCGGGCGGCATCGCATGCTGCGAGTTCCGCGCCACGCGTCGCGTAGCCGATCTCGAGGTCGGCCTGAGTGGGTCTTTGCGGCAACAGATAGATCCGGCAGCGCTCAGTCGCCTGGGCCGGCATCGCCACCCGCGGCGCAGCCGGCCAGGCTGGGCGCTGCGAGGCACAACTGCTCGTCAGCGCTGAGCAGGCGGCGAGCGCGATCGGGATCCAGGGGCGCATGGGCGTCCTCCGCATTCAGGGCTTTCGGGGTGAGTTCGGTGACGGTCGCGGCCGCCGCGTCGCGCTGCCGGATGACCAGCTCGACACGCTGGGCGCTGTCCTGCGCGCCCTTCGCCTGCAAGCCGGATGCGGCCGCCTGAGCCAGCGCCGCCTCGACCTTGGGCCGCTGCCGGACCGCGTCGTCGTGGCGGCCCTTCCAGTAGAGCCCGGCCGCGGTGGCGATCACCGCGGCCGAAGCCGCTGAGACCAGGATCAGGCGCGCGCTCATGCCGGCAGCCCCAGGCCGTAGCCGCCGCCCTCCCGCCGGGTCAGAACCTGCCGGCGCAGCCTGGGATCGAAGGAGATGTGCACCCAGGTCCCGCTCGCGTTTGATCTGCGCCGGCCACTGCTCGCCGAGCCTGGCGAACCGCAGGTCGTCCAGCGCCTCGCGACGGTTCTCCGCCTCTGCATCGGCGCAGCGGTCGAAGGCCTCGCGGGCTTCCCGGATGATCTCGTCGTCGGACAAGGCGATGGCTCCCGAAGCACACATGAAAACGCCCGCGCGAGCGGACTCGGCGGGTGAAACGGCCCCCGGACGGGACCTTGAGAAAGCTGACTGAAACCGCCGACCCTGCGGCGAGCCCTCAGGCTCCGGACGCAGAAATCAACGCTGGCATAATCCTATCGAAAACGCGCGAGGCTGTAAAGAACAAAATGAGAACTATTTTTCGCCTTCCAACCGCCGGCCCCGATCAGCCCGTCGCCGCCTCGCGGTCTGTCGCCTGCCCCCCAGCGCACGCCGCCTCGATCGCCTCGAACAACCGCGCCGCCTCGATCGGCTTGGCCACGAAGCCGTCCATGCCGGCCGCCGCATAGTCGGCCAACTGGTGCGCCATGGCGTTGGCGGTCAGCGCCACGATCGGCGTTCGGACCAGCCCGCGCGCCACCTCGGAGGCTCGGATCGCCCGCGCCGCCGCCGGCCCGTCCATCACCGGCATCTGCACGTCCATCAGGATCAGGTCCCAGGGCTCGCCCGCCCAGGCGTCGACGCAGGCGCGGCCGTCCTCGGCGATCACCGGCTCGATCCCGATCTGCGAGAGCAGGGTGCGCAGCACCAGCCGGTTTGTCGCATTGTCCTCCGCCGCCAGCACCCGCAGCGGCCGGCTAGAGGCCGCCGCCGCGAGCGCCGCAACTCCGGCCGCTTCGACTTTCGGAACGGCGTCGCCCAGCCGCGGAATCGGCAACACCACCGTGAACCGCGTGCCCTCGTCCGGCGCGCGCTCTGCAGCGATGCTCCCGCCCATCAGCTCGGCAAGCTCGCGGCAGATCGACAAGCCGAGCCCCGCGCCGCCATAGCGCCGGGTGGTCGAGGCGTCGGCCTGCTCGAACTTTGCGAACAGCCGCGCCAGCGTCTCGGGCTCTATGCCGATGCCGGTGTCGGACACGGTGAGCCGCACGCCGCACGCCTGGCGCACCAGCTCGATCTCGATCCGCCCCTGGTGGGTGAACTTCAGCGCGTTGGAAATCAGGTTGTGCAGGATCTGGCGCACGCGCGTGGGGTCGCCCCTGTAGAGCCCAGCCGCGTCCGGCCCGATCACCAGCTCCAACGCCAGCCCCTTCTCCTGCGCCACCGTGCTGAAGGTCTGCCGCGCCGCGACGGCCAGCTCGCCCAGGTCGAAGGCGATCTCCTCCAGTTCCAGCTTGCCGGCCTCGACGCGGGAGAGGTCGAGGATGTCGTTCAGGATCGCCAGCAGGCCTTCGCCGGACTCGCGGATCACCGCGACGTGCTCGCGCACGCGTCGCGGCAGCCGCCGTTCCGCCGCGATCGCCTGGGCCATTCCCAGCACGCCGTTCAGCGGCGTGCGGATCTCGTGGCTCATCGTCGCCAGGAAGGCGCTCTTGGCGCGGCTCGCCGTCTCCGCCTGGTCGCGCGCCTGGATCAGCGCGCCCTTGGCGCTCATCAGGTGGCGGCCCTCGAAGAAGCTGACCCAGATGCTGATCAGGGCGTGACCCACCACCACCGCCATCACCACCTCGACCAACAGTTGGTCGACGCCATGGAAGTGCGGCACGGCCAGCGGTGCGATGGCCGGCGCGACGATCGCCGGGATCGTCGGGACCAGCGCCCCCAGCGAGCGCGCGTGGTGCGTCTCGATGTAGAGCAGATGTCCTGCGAAGAAGGCCGCGCCGGCGATCTGGCAGGCCGGATCGTTGGACGACCAGAGGATCAGGCCCGCCGAGCTCCAGGCGAACACCGCCGCCGAATAGACGGCGAACAGCGTCCAGGCTCCGGCCCGACCCAGGGACTCTCCGCGCCACATCGGCTTGGTCAGCGCGCGGAACGGCCACTCCAGCGCCATCACCGCCGCCAGCCACACGCCGGCGGTCGGCCAGCTGACGACCATTCCCATCAGGGCCCAAAGCACCGCCGCCACGCCGATCCGCACAGGCGAGAACTGGAAGCTCCGCGCGCCGGCCGCCGTGAAACGCTCGTCGAACCAGTCGGACACAGTGGCAGATTCCGTTGGGCGAACCTGCATTTTGGACACCGTTGGCGAAAACCGGGTTAATGCCCGTTCGTGCAAGCGCTTAGCTGGGGCGCCCGCGTGAGGCGCGCGCCTCAACCCATCCAGCCCAGCGTCTCGCCCGACCTCGCCCGGCCCGGCCGTTCCGCTGTTGCCCCGCCCGCTCGGTTGGCCGCGAATTCCCCGAACGCGTCGGCCCCGTGGCTGGCGGCGTCGTGCATCGGGCCGCCATAGCTGCGTGTCACGCGGTTCCAGCGCTTGTGGTAGGCGCGCAGCCGGTCCAGCCCGCCGGCGCACTTCTCGCCGTCGAACCAGGTCATCGGGATCATCAGCCGCGCGGCGTTGATCCGCTCCTCCGGGTCCATCGCCGCGCCCGCCGAAATCGGCCGCACGCCCAGTCCGCCCAGGGTCTCGAGCCGCGACCGCCCCGCCGCGCCCAGCTCGCGCACCATCACGTCGTGCGGCAGGTGATGAGTCCCGTAGACATAGGGCTTGCCCGCCAGCGCGCGGGCCACGATCGCGTCCAGCCCCTCGCCCGAGGTCTCGAAATAGTCGATCGCGCGCACCTCGCGCCCAGCCTGCTGGAAGAACCAGATCGCCGTGTAGTCGTCGATGCCCAGGTCCCAGGCGGTGTCGACCTTCAGCGCCGGGTCGTGCGGCACCCGCCCGATCCGGCCGGCCCGCTCGGCCTCGCCCAGCGCGCTCGCGAAATAGGCGCCCGGCGTCGGCGCATCGAAATCGACGAGGTACTCCGACGCATAGCGCGCGTGGCCCTCGTCCTCGCCGCCCAGTTCGGCGATCAGCTCCGACCGCTCGCGCTCCAACTGTGCGGGCGTGAACACGTCCGTTTCCGTGGCCGGAGATTTCAGCGTGTACCACTCGCCGTCCTGCCGCGCCTTGCGGCTGTCGAAGGCTCGCGTCGCGTGGTTGCGCCCTCGCGGGGTCCACAGGAACAGCGCCCATCCCCCGTTCTCCGCCAGGATCGGCCGGATGAAACTCCAGGCCTCGGGCTTGGCCAGCGACCACTCCGAGAAGACGACCCCCCGAGGCGGCGAGCCCATCAGCGAATTGAAGTTGTCGGAACCCACCACCTGCCAGGTTCCGCCCTCGCGGAAATGGATCATCATTTCGGCGTCGCGCGTCCGGATGCGAGCGCGCTTGGGAAAGGCTTCGTCGATCCGGCGCTGGCCGGTGTGCGGGTTGACCGCATCCCAAACCGCCTTGCGCCCTTGGCTCGCCTCCGGCAGCAGGTGCCAATAGGTGCCCGGTTCCTGCAGCAGGCAGTGAGCCGCCCAGTGCAAAGCGACCTCGTCCTTCCCCCACCGTCGGTGCGCGACCACGTCTGCCCGACGCCCGCCCTTCTCCAGATAGTTCCAGAGCTCCTTCTGGTAGGGCCGGGCCTCCCATTTCTTGCCAGGCAGGATGACCGTCGGCCCAAGCGCTTTCTTGCGTCCGCTCACAGCTCGCCCCGCTCCGTCGCTTCCGCTGCGGCTTCCTCCTCCGGGGTCACATCGCTGAAGCGCTTCACGATTACGGTCAGGCCGCCGTCCTTGACCGGCTTGGCGGGACGGGCCTTCGCCGGTTTGGCCGGCTTGGGCTTGCCGAAGGCCCGATCCAGCACCTCCCGGGCGGCCGCCAGCTTCACCGAGGCTTGGCCATCGCCCTGCATCAACGACCGAAGCGTATCGAGCGCGAGGCGAGCCTCGATCTTCGCCGCCTTGGTCAATTCGGACGCCGTCATTCGCGGCGCCTCGGGCGTGTCTGTCATGGAAAACCCCCTGCGAAAGGCCCGCCTCCGCTGCGGAGGACAGTCATAACCAGCGGAAAAAGCGTGGCTTTAGGTCACGTCGCGTTCACCTAACGCGCTATCTAAAGGCGATGCAGCGGCGGTCCTTTGCGAGCCCATCGACCGTTCTGCCCCCCTCCCTGAAGGACGGTGGCCGTCGCAGCACTTCCCCGATTGGGAATGGAGTGTCGAGCGCCTCAGCGCTCGCTCTTGTCTTTCGGTGAGAACGCCTTGTCCTTCGGCGCAAACGACCGCGCCTCGGCCACGCGCGCCGCCTCGCGCAGCTTCTCGGCCTGGGCCAGCAGCTTCACCTTATCCGGCCCGAAGCTGACCACCGCTGCCAGCCGTTCCGCGGCCACGGCTTCGCTTATCATTTGATCGGCCGAACGCATGTGACGCCAACCCCCCGAAACGGAAGAGGGTTCCTCTCAATCTTGAAATCCGATCCCTGCGTCGCTGCGCCATCCTCGCTCGCCTTGACCGGCCGCCTCGCGCCCGGCTCAACTGAACATCAACCGCCCTGCGCCGCCCGCGCGCCGGGGGCACGCCATCAGAAGCGGGCACGAGGGAGGGCGCGTATGGCGCTTCGCATGATCTTCGCCGCAACCGCGGCCGCCGTGGCGCTGGGCGCAGCCGCCGCTCCCGCCGCCGCCAGCCCCGACACCGTCAAGGTCGCCCAGGGGACGCTGCACGGCGCCGTGGCGGGACAGGTCGCGAGCTTCAAGAACATCCCCTTCGCCGCGCCGCCGGTCGGCGATCTGCGCTGGCGCCCGCCGCAGCCCGCCAAGGCCTGGACCAGCGTGCGCGACGCGACCCAGCTCGGCCCCATGTGCATGCAGATGCGCAAGGTCACGGGCGAGGTGAAGCAGTCCGAGGACTGCCTGCAGCTCAACGTCTGGACCCCTGCCGGCTTCAAGCCCGGCGGCAAGCTGCCGGTCATGGTCTGGATCCACGGCGGCTCCTTCACTGGCGGCTCTGGGACCAACGCGATCTACGACGGGACCCACTTCGCCGAGCGCGGCGTGGTGTTGGTCACCGTCAACTACCGCCTTGGCCGCCTGGGCTTCTTCGCCCACCCGGCGCTGGAGGCCGAGCACCCGGGCGAGCCCGTGGCCAACTACGGCATGATGGACAACCTGGCGGCCCTGAAGTGGGTGCAGGCCAACATCGCGGCCTTCGGCGGCGACCCGGCCAACGTCACCGCCTTCGGCGAGAGCGCCGGCGGCATCCTGATCAACGACCTCATGGCCTCGCCCCAATCAAAGGGCCTGTTCGCCAAGGCTATCTCAGAGTCCGGCTTCGGCCGTATCCCCGGCCTGCCGCTGAAGGGCGACGGCCCGACGAGCGCCGAGAAGCAGGGCCTGGCCTACGCCGCCTCCGTGGGCGTCAACGGCTCAGGCCCCGACGCCGCCAAGGCGCTGCGCGCGCTCACCGCCGAACAGCTCTCCGCCGGCACGGGCCAGATCACCCCGATCCTCGACGGCGTCATCCTGCCCGAGGGCCCGGCCAAGGCGTTCGCCGCCGGCCGCGAGATGAAGGTGCCCTACATCGCCGGCGGCAACAGCTGGGAGGCGAGCCTCTTCCCGGACAACCATTCCATCGACCGGGCCGGCCCGCTGAAGGACAAGCTGATCGCGGCCTACGGCGGCGCGGCCAATCCCGTCGCCTTCCAGGACTTCACCACCGAGAGCGCGGTGATCGAGCCCGACCGCTACCTCGCCCGCCTGCACACCAAGAACGGCCAGAAAGCCTGGGTCTACTATATGAGCTACATCCCGGCGGCCCAGCGCGCGACCGTCCACGGCATGAGCCACGGCGGCGAGATCGTCTATGTGTTCAATAACCTGGTCGACCGGGACCGCACCATCGGGACCCGCGTCATCCCCGCCGCCACGCCCGACGACCACAAGATCAGCGACGCCATGACCGCCTACTGGGTAGCCTTCGCCAAGGCCTCGGACCCAGACAGCGCCGGCGGCCCAGCCTGGCCGCGCTACACGCCCGCCACAGACGCGGTCCTGGAATTCGGCGCCGACGGCGTCCACCCCCGCCCCGCCTTTCACAAAACGAGCCTCGACCTCGTCGAACAGGCCGAGGATGCGGGCGTGGCGCGGTAGGTTCCCACACTCATCGCCTGCGAAGCCGAGAGGATGCGCGCTGCGCTCGCCCTGCGGGCACAGCAATCAACGCTGGCATCATCCTATCCAAAACGCGCGAGCGTGTCAAGAACAAAATGCGAACACCTGCGTCCCGTCAGCGGTGCGCCAGCAGGTCGAGCGCGACCTTCAGGACCGCCTCGATCCGCGCTGCGTCGCGCTCGCCGCCGGCCGCCTCGCGCGGCGTGAGTTCGCGCCCGCAGACCAAGTCACAGGCGTCGACCAGGTCACTCTGGCCGAACAGGCGCGCCCGCATCGCCGCCAGCTCGTCCGCCGCCCTCGCGCGGCCGGCGGCCTGTTTCAGGATCTGGGTCAGCGAGGGCCCGGCGGCCAGCCCGCCCGAGGGCTGCACCTCCAGGGTCGAGCCGATCGAGGCGCCCGCCTGCGCCCTGCGCCAGGCCGCTCCGTAAGCTTCGCCAGCCTGGAACTGCCGCGGCGTGATCCGCCCCTTGCGCGCCAGCCACTCGAGGCCCGCCTGCCGGCGGTACGGGGTCTCGCGGCCGCCGCGCGGCGCCGGCGTCTTCTCGAACGCGGCGCCCCGCGCCTCGGAGAGGTCCACCGTCTCGGCGACCCCCTCGGCCACCGCCTTGGCCTCCGTCCGCGACCGCTCGCGCGCCTCCAGCACCTTCAGCCGTTCGCGCATCGCCCGCGCCGGATCGTAGGGTCGCCCCATGCTCACTCCTCCATCACGCAAAATGGTGGGGGAAAATCGTCAGCGGCCGCCGCGCGCCACCACCGCGTCGGCCAGCCGGTAGACCGCCTCGCCCGCCGCCCGGTCGCCCTCGATCACCACCAGGCCGGCGGCCGTGTGCGCCAGGAGCTCGCGCAGGAACCGCGGCCGGTCCTTCGGCGCACGCCGCGAGAGCGCGTGGGCGACCGTCGCCGCGGCGTCTTCCGCCGCCTCGCTCACCGGAGCCTCAGCGCCGGAAAGCCGCCGGCGGCCAACGCCGCGCGCACGTGGTCATGGTGTCTGGCGAACCTCGGCCGCATGGCGTGCGCCCCGCCGTAGCTGCGGGCCAGGAACAGCCGCTCGAGCTTCGCCGCACGACGGTCGGTCAGCCCAAGGTCGGCGCCGGCGCGCGGCGGAGGAACCCCCTCGTACCTCAGGACAGCGTAGCTCGCGCGGGCGAGGACGGGCGGTGTGGGGCGATACGAACTCATGGCGCGCAGTATAAAACCTGCTGCAGCTTGCGCCAAACAAAATCGTAGGTTATGTGCTGTGGCGATCAGCCGCTCGGATTTTCCTTTTGGACGAACGCCCGCTCCGTCTGCGCCAGGCCCGCACGGCCAAGGGCTTTGAGACCGCCACCGCCGCGGCGGACGCGTTCGGCTGGAACCGGAACACCTACGTCGCCAACGAGAACGGCTACGCGCCCTTCTCCTATCGGCGGGCCAAGGACTATGCGGCGGCGTTCGGCGTCCGGCCCGAGTGGCTCTATGACGCCGCCGGCCCGATGCTGCCGGTCGCCGAGGCCGGCTATGTGCCGATCGTCGGCCGCGTCGGCGCCAATCCCGACGGCCTCGTCCTCTTCGCGACGGGCCAGGAGCCGGGCGACCTCGCGCCGATCCCGCCCGGCGGCACGGAGAAGGCCGCGGCCCTGCTCGTGGTCGGCCACTCGATGCGCGGCCTCGCCGACAACGGCGCGCTGATCTACTTCGAGGACCAGAAGACCGCGCCCAGCCCGGACATGCTCGGCAACGTCGTGGTCGTCGAGACCGACACCGACGAGGTGCTCGTCAAGCGCCTGCTGCGCGGCTCGCGGCCCGGCGTCTTCGACCTGGAGAGCATCGCGGGGCCCACGCGACAGGACGCGCGCCTGCGCTGGGCCGCCCACATCACCGCCATCATCCCGCCCTTCCAGGCGCGCCGGATCATTCGCGGCGCGGCTTGATCGCAACTTACCTACGATGATGGACGGCGGTGAGGTCGGCAGCCTAATTGGCCAGGATGTGCAACGAGTTCCGCTTCAAGCAATCGCTCGACAAGCTGGTCGAGGAGTTCAGCCAGCTTAGGCTGCCGATTCACTGGGCCGGCGGCGCGCCGAACCTGGAGCCCCGCGACTCCATCCGCCCGACCGACCCGGCCGCCATCGTCCTGGGTTCGGCTGAAGGCGCTGAGCTGAAGCAGCTGCGCTGGGGCTTCGCAGCCCAGGGCAAGGGCGGGCCGGTGATCAACTTCCGCTCCGACGGCCGCCGATTCCCGGTCGGCCGCTGCCTGATCCCGGCCGACGGCTTCTACGAGTTCACCGGCGACAAGGCGCCCAAGTCGAAGTGGCTGTTCACAGCCGCCAGCGACGCGCTCGGCGACGGCTTCTTCTGCATCGCCGGCCTGGTGCGCGACGACCGGTTCACGATGCTGACCGCCGAGCCGGGCCCGGACATCGCGCCCTACCATAACCGTCAGATCGTCATTCTGACGCGCGACCAATGGGCCGGCTGGCTCGCGCCCTCGCCCGATCCGCCGCCGATCGGGCCGCTGCCGGCGGGTAGCCTCACAGTGACGCAGATCCGCTAGGCCCGCGCGCTTAAGGAAGGTCCTCGGCCAGGATCGCCATCTCGAACATGAACGAGCCGTCCTCGTCCTCGTCCTGGAACACCACGCCCACGAACTCCTCGCCGACATAGACCTCGGCGCTGTCCTTCTGCTTCGGGCGCGGCTGCAGCTGGATTCGGGCGTTGGCGAAGGTGCCCCTCAGGTGCCCTTCGATCTTGCGGATCATCTTCTCGTCCACGCCCAACGCTCCTAAGGCTCAACAGCGGCGCGAACCTAGCCGGTCCGACCAGTCGGGAAAACCGGGAAGGGGCGAAAACCTCAGATCACGTAGTCGTAGACGGCTTCGGCCAGCGTGTGGTCCATGCTCTTGGCCGGCTCGTCGCAGGTCGGGCAGTTGACGAGCCGCGCGGGCACGCCCGCCGCGGTGCAGCCCGCCGGCACCGGCTTCAGCACCACCGATCCCGAGGCGATCTTGGCGTAGTCGCCGATCTGGATGTTGCCCAGCACCTTGGCGCCCGCGCCCAGCAGGACGCCCTTGCCGATCTTCGGGTGACGGTCGCCGCGCTCGGCGCCGGTGCCGCCCAGCGTCACGCCCTGCAGCATGGAGACGTCGTCGCCGATCACCGCCGTCTCGCCGATCACGATGCCGGTGCCGTGGTCGACGAACACGCCGCGGCCGATCCGCGTCGCCGGATGGATATCCACCTGGAAGAGCTCGCTCATCCGGCTCTGCAGGTAGAGCGCCAGGGTGTCGCGCCCCTCGCCCCAAAGCCAGTGGGCGACCCGCTGGGTCTGCAGCGCCAGGAAGCCCTTGAAGAACAGGAACGGCTGGACATAGCCCTTGCAGGCCGGGTCGCGCTCGAACACCGCCCGCAGGTCATCCTCGGCGTACTCGACCAGAGAGGGCTTCGCCGCATAGGCCTCCTCCGCGATCTCGCGGATGCTCATGGCGCGCAGCTCCTGGTCACCCAGTTTTCTTGCGAGCTGATAGGAAAGCGCGCCACCGAGCGACCTGTGGTTCAGGATCACCGCGGCCAGCAGGCTGGCCAGCGCCGCCTCAGTCTTGGCGGCCTGCTCGGCCTCGTTGCGCAGCGAGGCCCAGACGGGCGGCGCGACGCGCGGATCGACGACTTCAAGGCGTTGGCTCACCGGATCCTCCCGACCCATTCGGCCTCTCCCTATCCTAGCATGGCGCGCGCCAGCGCCCCAGGCAAAGCCCGTTCACGAGCCATATGGTAGCCCCGAAGCAGCATCGCCACCGTCAACATGTCCGGAAGATGCCCGGCCAGGGCGGCGTCCAGGACCTCGCGGAACGGCACGCGCGCGATGGCCAGGGCCTCGGTCTCGTCGGCAGTGTGCGCCGCCGCGCCCTCGGAGAGCCCTAGCGCGAGGTAGCCCACCATGCGCTCGTCGGTGATCGAGTTGGAAAGCTGCGCGCGCATCACCTCGCGCCATTCGGCGGCCTGCAGGCCGGTCTCCTCGGCGAGCTCGCGCTTGGCGCCGTCCAGCGGATCCTCGGCGTGCGGCGCGCCGCCCTCGGGCAGCTCCCAGCTGTAGTCTGCGAGCGGAAACCGGTGCTGGCCCACCAGGGTCACCGTTCCATCGTCGTGGATCGGCAGCACTGCGATCGCCAGGTTCTTGAACCGCACCAGCCCATAGCGCGCCGGTTTCCCGGTGGGCGCGATCGCCGTCTGGTCGATGACCGAAATCCAGTCGCTTTCGAACGCCACGCGCTCTTCGCCGGCCTTCCAAGGCGCTCCATGGGGGCGCAGCCAGGGAGGTTTCGGGGGCATGGGCGGGAGCCTCGGCTTGCGATGCGCACGGGCGCACCCATAAAGAGGCCACCCTATCGCGGTCTTAACCCTGGAGCCGCCCTCGTGACCATCCTGCCGCCGCCCGCCGAGTTCGGGGATCCGATGGAGGTCCGCGCCTGGCCCGAGGTGCTCCGCTTCCTCAGCCAACGCCGCTCGGTTTCCGCCGTCACCCTGACCGCGCCCGCGCCCTCTGCGGACGAGCTCGACACCCTGCTGCGGCTGGCGACGCGGGTCCCCGACCACGGCAAGCTCACGCCCTGGCGCTTCGTCGTACTCCAGGGATCGGACAAGCGGGCCTTTGTCGACCGGCTCGACGCGCTTGCCGCTGCGCGCACAGATCCCGCCCTGGCCGGCAAGCTCGCCAAGCTCAAGATCCCGCCGCTGGCGGTCTTCGTGGTCTCTTCGCCGCGCGAGGCGCCGATTCCGGAGTGGGAGCAGGTGCTCTCGGCCGGCGCCGTCTGCACCACCCTGCTCTATTCAGCGCTGGCCATGGGCTATGGCGCCAACTGGATCACCGACTGGTACTCCTACGACGCCGAAGCGACGGCCATCCTGGGCCTGACGTCGGCTGAGCGGGTCGCCGGTTGCCTGCTGCTCGGGACACCGCGCGAGCCGCCGCTCGAGCGCGACCGTCCAGATGTCCGCCCCCTGGTCAGCCGCTGGGAGCCCGCCTAGCGCGACGTCGAAGTCCCGAAAACACAAAGGCCGGGCGACGCAAGCGCCGTCCGGCCTGAGGTGACACGCCCGAGGAGAGTTGGGCGGTCTTGGTATAGGCCCGATCTGGGACATTGGGAAGGCCAAAAGCCTCTCAGAACGCCTCGCGGAAGCATTTCCCCTCAGAGCAGAGTGGCGCCTGCGCAGTCGTCGCGTCCGGAATGCTGCGATAGCGAAGCTCGGCGCCTGGTTGCGCCTCAGAAGGACCGCCTGCCCGATGAGTAATGGGCGTAACCCGCGCCGCGCGAAGACTCGCGCTCTTCAATTCTGAGGGGGTCAGCCGCGCCCGCGATACGGCGGCACGCCCTGATCGGGCAGCCACAGGCCTTGCGGCGGCGGTCCGCTCTGCCAGAACACGTCTATCGGAATGCCGCCCCGCGGAAACCAATAGCCGCCGATGCGCAGCCAGCGCGGCTCCGCGACCTCCACGATGCGGCGGCCGATGGCCACCGTGCAGTCCTCGTGGAAGGCGCCATGGTTGCGAAAGGCGGCGAGGTAGAGCTTCAGCGACTTGGATTCGATCAGCCATTGGTCCGGCGCATAGTCGATCACCAGGTGCGCGAAGTCGGGCTGGCCGGTGACCGGGCAGAGCGAGGTGAACTCCGGCGCCGTGAACCGCGCCAGGTACAGCGTATCGGCCTGTGGATTGGCCACGCGCTCGAGCACGGCCTCGTCGGGGCTGGCCGGCGTCTTGACCTCGTGGCCGAGCTGGGTGAGCCGCATATCGTCCATCTGCGGGCTTTAGCGCTTCGCAAGCCGGGCCCGCAACCGAGACAGCCGCCGGCCTTCCCGCTATCAGGGTCGAAAGGCAGGCTCTGAACGCAGCTTGGGGAGGACCCAGATGGCCGGGGACATGGACGGTTTCGTGGTGGTGGTCACGGGAGCCTCCACCGGGCTGGGCCGCTCGATCGCAGTCCAGTGCGCCGAGCGCGGCGCGAGCGCAGTGGTCGTCAACTACGCCTCCAACGCCAAGGACGCCGAAGAGACCGCCCGGCAGGTCGAGGCGGCGGGCGCCAAGGCGGTGCTGGTCCAGGGCGACGTCGCCAAGGACGAGGACTGCCGCAGGATCGCCGCCGCCGCCGAGCCCTTTGGCCGCGTCGACGCGCTGTTCAACAACGCCGGCACGACCCGCTTCGCGAGCCATGCCGACCTGGACGCACTCTCGGCCCAGGACTTCCAGGACCTCTACGCCGTGAATGTCGTTGGCCCCTACCAGATGGTCCGCGCCTGCCGCGCCTTGCTGGAAGCCGGCCCGCAGCCCGGCGCGGTGGTGATGACCGCCTCCATCGCCGGCGTGACCGGCATCGGCTCCTCGATCGCCTATGCCGCCTCCAAGGGCGCGCTGACCACCATGACCCTGTCGCTGGCCCGCGCCCTGGCCCCGAAGATCCGCGTCAACGCCGTCTGCCCGGGGTTCATCGACACGCCCTGGTTCGGCAAGGGCCTCGGCGAGGCGGCCGCCGACCGCATCCGCGCCAATGCGGCGGCCAGCACCCCGTTGAAGGCCGCTTCGTCGCCCGACGACATCGCCGCCTCGACCGTCTTCCTGGCTTCGCGCGCGTCGCGGCACGTCACCGGCGAGACCCTGCTGGTGGACGCGGGCTCCCACCTCGGCTTCGCCCCCCAGGTCGCCCGCTGACCCTCCGCGCGGGACGCGGCGCCCAATCCGGCGGCGCCTTGAAGTCCCGGCGCCTAAACAATGGTCAGGCTTCGGAACCGTCGGTTCGCGAACCCGCGGCGCGTTGATCTGCCCACCTTCACCGCGAGGATGGCGGCGCACGGTCGACTGGGGGTCCGGCTCCAGAGAACGAGGCCGGCGACAAGGGGATAGATATGAAAGCTCTGAAACTCTCGTTCCTCGCCGCTGCGGCGACGCTGGCGATGGCCGGCGCGGCCCGCGCCGACGACGCGCCCAAGCCGCTGGCGATCGTCTTCAACATCGGCGCCAACACCGACTACGAGTTCCGAGGCGTCAGCCAGACCGACAACAAGCCCAGCGTCTTCGGCGGCGCCGACGTGACCATCGAAGGGATCGGCTACGTCGGGATCTGGCTTTCCAACGTCGATTTCCTGAACGGGACGCGGATGGAGTACGACATCTACGGCGGCATCAAGCCGGTCGTGGGCCCGGTGACGATCGATTTCGGCGTGATCCGCTACGGCTACACCAATCAGCCGTCCGGCCCGAAGGAAGAATACACCGAGTGGAAGGTGGCGCCGTCGATGGCGTTCGGGCCGGCCACCGTGGGCCTCGCCTACTTCTATTCTGATGACTTCTTCGGCGAGACCGGTCCGGCCGCCTACTACGAGATCAACGCCTCGATGCCGATCGGCAAGACGCCGTTCTCGGTCAGCGGCGCGCTGGGCCGCCAGCAGGTGAAGGGTCCGCTGGACTACACCACCTGGAACCTGGGCGTCGGCTACGCCCTCAACAGCCACATCGGCTTCGACCTGCGCTACTGGGACACCGACGAGCACGGCTTCGGCAGCATCTACAAGTCCAAGCTCGTCCTGGGCGTGAAGGCGACGTTCCCCTGAGGAGCCTGAGAGGCCTCCCGTCGAGGACACCAGCCGCGCCGCCGCTCCACCCGAGCGGCGGCGTTTCTGTTTGCCGCTAGGGGCTGCGGCCTCTAGGTTCCGCGCCCTTGCGGTGGGCGCTGGATGTGCGCCCGGCGCAACAGCCGCCCGCCGAGCGCGTCCTGCGGTCGGTTTCAGTGGACGGTAAGAGCCTCGGGCTTAAGGTGTCGAATCGGGGAGTGGCGGAGTGCGGCTGATGGAGCGGATGGCCTTTCGAGCCCAGACCGTCGTCGCTGACGTGGTTCTGGCCGCGCTCGCCTTCCTGCTCGCCTTCTGGATCGCGCCGGCCGGCGCGCTGGGCTTCGACGCCACGGGCGTGCCGACCCTCAGCCTCGTGCAGCTGGTCGTGCTCTACGGCGCCCTGGCGGGCGGTTTCACCATGCTCTTCCGCCGCGAGCTGTCGCCGTGGCGGTACGCCTCCATCCCTGACGCCCTGGTGCTGGCCCGGGTCGCGATGTTCACCGCCGGCGTCTTCCTGCTCTGGGTCTTCGTCCTGGACCGCGCGGTCGGCCTGCCGCGGGCGACCCTGTTCCTCGCGCCCATCCTGCAGATGGTCGGCTCGATGGGTGTGCGCATATTGCGGCGCGCCTTGCACGAGCACGCGCTGGACTCGTTCTCGCCGCTCACGAACATGGCCGACAGGGTCGCCCAGTCGCCGCCGCTGCTGCTGATCGGCCCGCCGGCGCTCGCCGACAGCTACCTGCGCGACATCGCCCGCAACCATGACCGCAGCTATACGCCGGTGGGCATCGTCGGTGTCGACGCGCGCGACGTGGGCCAGAAGGTGCGCGGCGTCTGTGTCATCGAGAGCCTGGAAAACCTAGACGAGGCGCTGGCCGACCTGCGGCGCTGGAACCGTTATCCACGCGCCATCCTGTTCCTCGAGGAGCCCGGCCGCCTGCAAGGCCTCACCGCCGACCAGCTCGGCCGCCTGAAGTCGGACGGAATCCGCCTCCTGCGCCTGCCCTCCATTGTCGAGCTTGCGCAGCACGACAGCGTCACCCTGGTCCCGATGCGGGAGATCAACATCGAGGAGCTCCTGGCCCGCGCCCCGATCGAGCTCGACCGCGCGGCCATCGGCAACCTGATCCGCGGCCGCCGCGTGCTGGTCACCGGAGCCGGCGGCTCCATCGGCTCCGAGCTCTGCCGCCAGATGGCCGCGTACAACTGCGCCCACCTGACCATGGTCGACTACTCCGAGGCCTCGCTGTTCGCCATCGACCGTGAAATGGAGGAGAATTTCCCACACGTCTCGCGCGCCACTGTGCTCTGCGACGTCCGCAATGCGCGGCGCCTGACCAGCGTCTTCCGCGACCAGACACCGGACCTCGTCTTCCACGCCGCGGCGCTGAAGCACGTACCCCTGGTCGAGCGCCATCCCAGCGAGGGCGTGCTCACCAACCTGATCGGCACCTGGAACGTGTCCGAGGCCTCCAAGGCGTGCCGGGCCGCCCAGATGGTGCTGATCTCCACCGACAAGGCCGTCGACCCGACCAACGTGATGGGAGCCACCAAGCGCCTGGCGGAAAGCCTGATCCAGGCCGAGCAGACCACCGGCGACGGCCCACGCTTCTCGGTCGTGCGCTTCGGCAACGTGCTGGGCTCAGCGGGGTCCGTGGTGCCGATCTTCTCGTCGCAGATCGAGCACGGGGGACCTGTTACGGTCACCCATCCGGACATGGAACGGTTCTTCATGACCATTCCGGAGGCCGCCCAGCTCGTCCTGCACGCCACCGCCACCTGCGCCGACGGCCAGGGCCGCGACGCCCGCCTTTTCGTGCTGGAGATGGGCGCGCCGGTCCGCATCATGGACCTCGCGCGCCAGATGATCGCGCTCTCCGGGCGTCGCGACATCGACATCCGCATCACCGGCCTGCGCCCCGGCGAGAAGCTCACTGAGGCCCTGCTCGACGAGACAGAACGGTCCCTGCCCTGCGCGCCGAACGTGATGGAAGTGGTTTCCGATTCAGCCCTGCGGCTGAGCTCGGACCAGTTGAGCCGGCTCGAGGGCTTGGCCTCGGCCGGCGAGGACGCCGAGGTGCGCCGCGCCCTCTTCGACCTGGTGGCCCAGATCCGCGGCGACCGGACCGCCGCTGCGACGCCTGCGACCGGCCCCAACCTGCGGGTCGTGGCCGGCGGCTGAGGCGGGCAATCGCGACCCGCAGACGCCCGTCTCCGACCTGAAATTCCCGGCTCGACATCAGGCGATTCGCGCATGCTCCATACGGCGACGGTGAGGACGAGTTTCTGATGCCCCGAAGCCTTGGTTCATCCCCGCGCCAGCAGACGGCCGGAGGGGCGCAAGTCCTGCCAGGAACCTTCGGCGGCTACGCTTTCGAATGGCTCGGCCTGGCAGTCATCCTGGCGTTGTTCTTCGGATCCCTGGTGTATCGGTCCGACACCCTGGCCATGCAGCTCTGGGACGAGAGCCGAAACGCCAACAACGCCCTGGGCGCGGCGCTGGGCGGTCACTGGCTGGCCCCCTACTACGGCGACCACGTCGATCACTGGAACACCAAGCCGCCGCTGCTGATCTGGAGCATCGCCGGGCTATTGAAGCTCGGGATCGAACCGCTCTGGGCGTTGCGCCTGCCGAACATCCTGGCGACCTTCGCGACCGCCGCGCTGATCGGGGCGGCCTTTCGCTATTCATTGAAGGACCGGGTTGCTGCCCTCGCTGGACCCGCGCTTCTCCTGTGCTCTTCGCTCTACATGGGTTTTCACGGCGCCCGGACAGGCGACTACGACGCCTTCGAGTCGTTCTTCATCGTCGTCTACGTGCTGGGCTTCTGGCAGGCGTTCTCTTCCGAGCCTGTGAAACGGCACTGGCTGGCGGCGGTGGTCATCGGCGTCTTCGGCGCCGTGCTGACCAAGGGCGTGGCCGGCATCCTGCCGCTGCCGGGGCTCGTCATCGCCATGGCGGCGTCCCCGGGCCGCGCCCTCTCGTTCCTGAAGGATATCCGAACCTGGATCTATGGCGCGCTGACCATCGCGCTGTGTCTCGGCTACTACCTGTCACGCGAGACCTATGATCCCGGCTACATCGCCGCCGTGCTGCAAAACGAGCTCGGCGGCCGCTACCTGAAGGTCAGCGACGAGCACCATGCGAGCGCGCTCTATTACGTAAAGAAGCTCGCGCTCGGATTTGAGCCGGGCGGGCTGTTGTCGCCGCTTGTCCTGCTGACGCTGATGGGCGCCGATCGACGGCGGCGAGAGCTCAGCCTTTTCGCGCTCGCGGGCGGGCTTGCCCTCCTGCTCGTCATATCGACGTCCCAGACGAAGCTTGCCTGGTATGCGACACCGATCGTCCCGCTGTTCAGCATCGCTGTCGCCGTCGGCGTCTCCGACGCGCTGCGCTGGGCGGCAAGACGCGGGTCGCACGAACTGCTGGCGGCGGGCGCCATCCTGCTCGCCTTCGTCTCAATGGGGTTCCTGCGACAGTACCAGAGCATGACGATGACCGAGTTCACGCAGCCGTGGGGCACGTCACAGATTCAGTACGGCACGGCCCTGACCGAACTGAAGCGGCAGCACAGGACCCCGCCGCTGACCATCGTCGATTCCGGCTTCCGCGGGGTCCCGGACGATCCCCACTACAATCCCATCATCGATTTCTACACGACGCTCTACGGCCGCAATTGGCGGATCGCGCGGACGCAACCCGGAGCGCCGCTGGCCGACGGATCGCTCGTGCTCACGTGCGACCCCACCGGGATGGACTGGCTGCGAACGCAGTATGTCACCGAGCCGGTCATGACACGGGCCCAGGACTGCGTGTTTTCAAGCGTCACGCGCCCCGTTCGGTAGGTGCCAGGGTCAACGTTTCTGAGAAGGAAAGACCCAGAACTGAAACGCCAGGAAGGAAGACGCCGTATAGGCCACCGCGCCGCCGAGTTGAGCCGCGGCATGCTGCCAGGCGCCGTTGCCGAGCACTGAAAGTCCGAGAAGCAGGACGAGCTGGTTCAATGCGAATGCGGCGAGGATCACGGCCACAAAGCGCGGTCCTGCGGTGGTCAGGCGGCCGCTGCTTCGGAACACAAAGGTCTTCTGCAGAAAAAAGCTGAGCAGCGCGCCCGCCACGTAGCCTATCCCGTTGGCGAGTTGGGGCTGGACGTGAAGCCCGAGATCCAAGGCATAGATCAACCCGAGGCCGAGCGCCGTATTCGCGAGCCCCACGATCGCGAACCTGAAGACCCGCGCCAGATGCGGCTTCAGATCAGCCATTGGCGATGGTGTAGTATTGCGCGCCCAGCGGACAGGACGTCAGCTGCCTCTCCAGGCCGCGTAGGCCGCGCAGCGGGCCCGGGAAGAAGGCTGTGTAGGCGACCTTAACGTCGCCGAAGCCGGCCTCTCGCTGGCTGCGGCGGAGCCACTTGGCGGGTATCAGGACCGCGTTCACGTCAAAGGGGCACGTGGCCACCATATGGCGCGTCGCCGGATTGAGCGGATTGTGCTCGAAGATGATCATTGCGCCGCCGGGACGCAGCAGGCGCCGCAACTCGGCGAATATCGCGCGGTGCTCCGCCCCATCGATGTGGTGGAATACGCAGGCGGAAAAGATCAGGTCGAAGCTCTGGTCCTCGAACGGGGCTTTCACACCGTCGTAAAGCACATAGTCGGCCTGGCCTGGAAAGCGGCGCTGCGCCACATCGAGGCTCTTCTGCGAGACATCGAGCGCGGTCAGGGCGGCCTGCGGGAAGATCTCGGCCAGGTGCGGGATCGAGTTTCCGATTCCCGTCCCGAAATCCAGGATGGCGCGCGGATCCCTCCGGCCCGACCCGCGCCACCGCCGGCGAACCTCTTCAATCTTATATCGTGCAAAATATTCAGGATCTTCGCCTGACATCTTGATGTTGTCGGCGTGCAGGTTTTCGTATTCTTCAGCGACTTGATCGAATTCGGCGACGTCCAACTAAGGGCTCCATGGCGTGATCAGGGCGGGTGACCACCGTCCTGATCATGTAAAGGGGCCTTCCTTTCACCTGCATGAAGATGCGGCCGACGTAGGCGCCGATGATAGCGAGGCAGCCGAGCTGGCCCACGCTGAAGAAGACCATGATCAGCGCCAGGCTGGTCCAGCCGCGCTGCGACCCGCCGGTGAAGAAGGCAGCCAGGGCATAGGGTATCAGGAACAGCCCGAAGACCATGCCGACCACGGCGAGCAGCACGGCCATCCGCAGCGGCGCCGTCGAGAAGCTGGTCAGGCCGGACGTCGCCAGCTTCACCATCTTGCCCAACGAATACCCGGTCTCGCCCCGGTACCTGGCGTCGCGGTCGTAGAGCACCTCGATCTGCCGCCCGCCCAGCCAGGCCACCATTCCGCGCAGGAACCGGTCCTGTTCCGGCATGGCGTTGAGCCGATCGACGAATGGCCGCGAAATGAGCCGGAAGTCGCCGACATCCTGAGGAATCTCGACCTCCGAGATCGACCCCAGCATGCGGTAGAACAGCTTGGCGGTGGAGAGCTTGAAGGCGCTTTCGCCCTGCCGCGCGCGGCGACGGCCGTAGACGACGTCGTACCCGGCGTCCATCTGCTCCATCATCTTGCCCAGCAGTTCGGGCGGGTCCTGCAGGTCGGCGTCGATGATCAGCACGCGCTCGCCCCGCGTCAGGGCCAGGCCCGCGGTGACGGCGAGCTGGTGGCCGTGATTGCGCGAAAGATCGACGCCCACGACGTTCGGCGAGTCCGCCGCCAGCTGCTCGATGACGCGCCAGGTCGTGTCGCGCGAGCCGTCGTTGACGAGGATCAGCTCATAGGCGGCGCCCACGCTGGCCTGGGCGGCGGCCTGCATGCGGGCCGCGAACGCCGGCAGCCCCTCGGCCTCGTTGTAGCAGGGCGCGACGATCGACAGGCGCGGAGTCGCGGGCGCAACGGACGTTCCCCGTCGGGACATCGCTGAAGGCTTTTCAAGTTTCGACACGTGTTCCGCCGCTGCCTGACAGAGCCCCTTCAACGGGCTCCCACCCAAGTCTCTATGCAAGACTTATTAAAGATCCGCAGTCGGCGCGTCGTCGCGCGGGTCCTATTCCGCCGCCACGATGGCGCGCTTGCGGGCAGGCTCGCCCAGCCGCGCGATCAGGGTGTCGAGCTCGGCCCACAGCGCCTCGGGCAGCCGCTCGCCGAAACGCTCGTAGAAGGCCGGGACCAGGGCCGCTTCCTGCCGCCAGATGTCGGCGTCCACGGTGAGCAGCAGGTTGAGCTGCGCCTGGGTCAGGCCAAGCCCGGTCACGTCCAGGCTGCCGGGCGCGGGGAGCAGGCCGATGGCCGTGTCCGCCGCCTTGGCGCGGCCTTCCAACCGGTCGACGATCCACTTCAGCACCCGGCTGTTCTCGCCATAGCCGGGCCAGACGAACTTGCCGCGCTCGTCCTTGCGGAACCAGTTGACGAAATAGATCCGCGGCAGCTTGGCCGGGTCCTTGGCCTTGGCGCCCATCTCCAGCCAGTGGCCGAAGTAGTCGCCCATATTGTAGCCGCAGAAGGGCAGCATCGCGAAGGGATCGCGGCGCAGCTCGCCGATGGCGTTCTCGGCCGCCGCCGTGCCTTCGGAGGCGACGTTGGAGGCCATGAAGACGCCGTGCGCCCACGAGCGCGCCTCGTTGACCAGCGGCACCGCCGAGGCGCGCCGGCCGCCGAACAGGATCGCCGAGATCGGCACGCCCTTGGGGTCTTCCCACTCGCGCGCGATCACCGGGGTCTGGCTGGCGGGCACTGTGAAGCGGGCGTTCGGATGCGCGGCGGGTTCCGGGCTCTCCGGCGTCCAGTCGCGGCCGCGCCAGTCGGTCAGGTGGGCCGGGGCTTCGTCGGTCAGGCCTTCCCACCAGACGTCGCCGTCGTCGGTCAGCGCCACGTTGGTGAAGATGCAGTTGGCGTGCAGCGCGGCGATGGCGTTCTTGTTGGTGCTCTCGCCGGTCCCGGGAGCGACGCCGAAGAAGCCGGCTTCGGGGTTCACCGCATAGAGGCGGCCGTCGTCGCCGAAGCGCATCCAGGCGATGTCGTCGCCGATCGTCTCGGCCTTCCAGCCCGGCAGCGTCGGCTGCAGCATGGCCATGTTGGTCTTGCCGCACGCGCTGGGGAAGGCGGCGCACACGAAGTGCGTCTCGCCCTTCGGCGAGGTCAGCTTCAGGATCAGCATGTGCTCGGCGAACCAGCCCTCGTCGCGGGCCATCACCGAGGCGATGCGGAGCGCGAAGCACTTCTTGCCGAGCAGGGCGTTGCCGCCATAGCCGGAGCCGTAGGACCAGATCTCCCGCGTCTCAGGAAAATGGACGATGTACTTGATTTCGTTGCACGGCCACGGCACGTCCGCCTGGCCGTCGGCGAGCGGCGCGCCGACCGAGTGTACGGCCGGAACGAAAAAGCCGTCCTCGCCGAGCTGGTCGAGGGCGGCCTTGCCCATCCGAGTCATGATCTTCATCGATACGGCCACGTAGGCCGAATCGGTGATCTCGACGCCGATGGCGGAGATCTTCGAGCCGAGCGGCCCCATGCAGAACGGCACGACGTACATCGTGCGGCCCTTCATGCAGCCCTTGAACAGGTCCTTCAGGTCGGCCCGCATCTCGCCGGGCTCGAGCCAGTTGTTGGTCGGGCCGGCGTCCTCCGGCTTTTCCGAGCAGATGAAGGTTCGGCTCTCCACGCGGGCCACGTCGCGCGGGTCGGAGGCGGCGTAGAACGAGTTCGGGCGCTTGGCCGGGTTCAGTCGTTTGAGCGTGCCGGCGGCGACCAGCTCGTCGGTGAGCTCGCTCCATTCGGCCTCGGAGCCGTCGCACCAGCGCACGCGGTCCGGCTCGGTCAGCGCGGCGATCTCGCGAACCCAGTCGAGCAGTTTCGCGTGTTTCGTCGGCGCGGGCTCGAGTCCCGGGACGATGCGGTGGTTCATACTGGACGCTCCCTCGACCCCGCCCGGCCGCAGGGAATCACTGCCCCAACGGCCGATTTTGGACACTTTCTTAAAGGCTGAACCGCCGCCTGCATACCGCGGGCCAGCTTTTCAGGCTTCGCCTTACACCCAACGCGCGAACCGTCCATTGGATCAGCCACTTGTGCGGGTTTCGGCGATCACTTCCCTGCGTTCGCGGCGCCGCCTGGCTGATCCCTCAGATAGCGCGACAGCCATCCGTCGACCTCGGCGTAGAAGTGACGGCTGTCCTCGGGATTCAAGATCCAGTGCCAGGCGTTCGGCCAGACGAGGAGCCGGCTCGGCACCTTCATCCGCTGCAGCGTCGCCCAGTTCTCGAGCGTGTTGTTGATCGGCACCCGGAAGTCGCGCTCTCCGATCGAAAGCAGCATCGGCGTCTTCCATTGGGCGGCATAGGTTATCGGGCTTTGGTCGCGCCAGATCGGGTTCTTTTCCCAGGGCGGTCCGCCGTTGGTGACCTCTCGGCCGTAGATGTCGTCCGACGTGCCCCATTGCGTCTGTAGGTCCACCTCGCCCGCGTGGCTGACCAGGCAACGGTAGCGTGTGGTGGTGGCCTCCAGCCAGTTCACGAGGTGGCCGCCATAGCTTGCGCCCAGGGCGCACATCCGCGTTCCGTCGATGAACGCGTAACGCTTCAGCGCCTCATTGACCGCCTGGTCGATCTCGAGGCCCGGCGTCTTGAGCGGATCGAGCTTGATGGCCTGGGCGAATGTCTCGCCAAAGCCAGTCGATCCCGTGTAGTCGGTCATCAGCATCACATACCCGCGCGCGGTCAGTAGGTGGTAGTTCCACCGCAGGCTGATCTGGTCGGGGTTCATGCTCGCCGCGCCGCCGTGGATGAACACCAGCAGCGGATACTTCTTGCTCGGATCGAAGTTCGGCGGCAGCACGAGCATGTTGTGGATCTGCCGGCCGCCCGCGCTGGTGAACCAGAAGTGCTGCGGCGGCTGCCAGTCGATCGAGGCGGCCCGCTGCGTGTTCACATTGGTCAGGTTGGCGTGGGTCTTCGCCGCCGGATCGATGCTGACGATTTCCACCGGGCTGACCGAAGAGCCATAGGCCCCGATCAGCACCGGCTTGGCGGCCTTCCCAGGAATGGCCAGGCCGGAGTAGCCGCCGGTCGCAGGCTCGATGGCCAGGGCTGGCTTCCCGCCCTCGGCAGCCACCCGGTAGAGGTTCTGCTTGCCCGCCTCAGGGACCAGCAGGAAGGCGGTCCTGCCATCGGGCGTCAGAGCGAATTTTCCGACCTCGCGGTCGAAGTCGCGGGTCACCAGGCCAGGTTCGCCGCCGCCCGGCCACGCTATGCGGGCCAGCCGCGGCAGATTGTAGACCTGACCATTCTGCGCCGCGGTGATGACGAATAGCCACTTGCCGTCGGCGCTGAAGGCCGGGGCGTCGTAGTCCGCCTTCGTGGAGGTGATGGCGACCGGCTCGCCGCCGGCCGCGGGCACGCGCCAGAGCTGGAAGCCCACCTCGGCATAAGCCGCGTTCCAAAGATCGGTGGTGGCGATGAACACCACTTCCTTGCCGTCAGGGCTCCAGATACCGCCCAGCGACATGCTCGACTCGCCGAATGCGCCTGCGAACCTGACCTTGCGCCCGAGCGCCGTGCCCGTGAGCAGGTCCTTGGGACTGGCGCCCGGCTCCAGCGATACGACCTCAAGGGTCGGCTGCCTCTCGTCCAGCCACTCGTTCCAGTAGCGGATCGGAAAGTGCTCATAGGTGCGGACCGCGTACTTCTGGGTCTTCTTCTCGGCGGCCGCCTTCCTATTGGCCTCGTCGTCGGCCGCACCCGGGTAGACGTTGGTCTCGAAAAGGATCGCGCCGCCATCGGGCCGCCACTTCGGGCTGGCCGCACCCGTGGAGACGCTGGTCACCCGCCGCGCCTCGCCGCCGTCGGCGATGTCCAGCACGTAGACCTGGTCGGCTTCGTCGCCCTCGCGCTTCGCCGTGAAGGCGATGGCCCTGCTGTCCGGTGACCAGACGACGCCGCCTTCTGCGCCCTTGGTGTTGGTGAGCCGTCGGGGCGATCCGCCGGCTGCCGCAACAAGCCACAAGTCGCTCACCTGCTTATCCGGCTCGTAGGACGGTTCGACCAGCGGATAGACGACCCACCTGCCGTCCGGGCTGACCGCGGGCGCGCCGACCCGCTTCATCATCCAGAGGGTTTCGTGCGTGAGCACAGCCTTGCCCGCCGCCATTGCCGCGCCCGGCGCCAGCGCGACGAGCGCCGCGGCAATGAGGGTGGAGAACTTCATGACGCAGCCCCGTGAACCGAGTTCCCAGTGCCCTCGACCCTAGCCTCGGATTCGGAACCCGTCCCTACAGGTTTGAACTTGGCGGCGGTCGGTGGCACTTGGGGCCATGGCGATCCTGGTTACCGGCACCGCGGGCTTCATCGGCTTCCATCTGGCCCGGCGCCTGCTCGCCCGCGGCGACGAGGTCGTGGGCCTCGACGTGCTCAACGCCTACTACGACCCGGCGCTGAAGGCGGCCCGTCTGGAGATCCTGCAGCAGGATCGGCAGTACCGACACGCCAAGCTCGACCTCGCCGACCGAGAGGGCGTGGCGGCCCTCTTCGCCGACGTCGTTCCCGACGTGGTGGTCAACCTCGCCGCCCAGGCGGGCGTGCGCTACAGCCTCGAGAAGCCCGAAGCCTATGTGGACTCCAACGTCGTGGGGTTCCTGAACATCCTGGAAGGCTGCCGCGCGGTGCGCCCCAAGCACCTCGTCTTCGCTTCGACCAGCAGCGTCTATGGCGCCAACGGCAAGCTGCCGTTCTCGGTCCACGACGGCGCCAACCACCCGATCACCCTCTATGCGGCGACCAAGCTGGCCAACGAGGCGATGGCCCACAGCTATTCGCACCTGTTCGGCATACCCGCGACCGGCTTCCGCTTCTTCACCGTCTACGGGCCCTGGGGCCGGCCCGACATGGCGCTCTTCAAGTTCACCGAGGCGATCCTCGCCGGCCGGCCGATCGACGTCTACGGCCAGGGCCGGATGCAGCGCGACTTCACCTATGTGGACGACATCGTGGATGGCCTGGTCGCGGCCATCGACCGGCCGGCCGCCGTCAATCCCGACTGGGACCTGCTCAATCCGGACCCGGCGACCAGCGGCGTCGCGCCCTGGCGGATCCTCAATCTCGGAAACAACAGCCGCGTCGAACTGATGCGCTACATCGAGGTGCTGGAGGAGAAGCTGGGCCGCAAGGCCGAGCTCAACCTGCTGCCGATGCAGCCGGGCGACGTCGCCCGAACGGAAGCCGACGTCGAGGAAACCAAGGCCCAGCTGGCCTATGCGCCGTCGACGCCGATCGAGGTCGGCATCGCCCGGTTCGTCGACTGGTACCTGCAGTACTACGGCCAGAGGACTTGAAGCCCCAGCGCCAACGTGGGGCGCGGCCGTTGATCTGCCGAACCGCTACAGCCGCAGGTCGGCGGCGTCCTTCGGCAGCACGCTCTTGACGTCGAACACCACCGCCTGCGGACGCCCGAAGCCGCGGATCGCCTCCGCCCCGAGCTCCGCAAACTGCCGGTGGGCGACCGCCAGCACGACCGCATCGTAGGAGCCGGGCTCCGGCGCGGCGGTGAGCAGGTCCAGGCCGTATTCCGCCTGGGCCTCGGCCGCGTCGATCCAGGGGTCCCAGACGTCGATCTTCGCCTCGTAGCCAGCCAGTTCCTCGACGATGTCGATCACCCGCGTATTGCGCAGGTCGGGGCAGTTCTCCTTGAAGGCCAGGCCCAACACCAGCACCCGCGAGCCCTTCGGCTGTACGCCGCGGCGGACCATCTCCTTGACCAGCTCGCGGGCCACGTGCGGACCCATGCCGTCGTTGATCCGCCGGCCCGCCAGGATCACCTCGGGGTGGTAGCCCAGCGCCTCGGCCTTGTGGGTCAGGTAGTAGGGATCGACCCCGATGCAGTGACCGCCGACCAGCCCGGGACGGAAGTTCAGGAAGTTCCACTTGGTCGCGGCGGCGGCGAGCACCTCTGAGGTATCGACGCCAAGACGCTGGAATATCAACGAGAACTCATTGATCAGGGCAATGTTCAGGTCGCGCTGGGTGTTCTCGATCACCTTGGCCGCCTCGGCGACACGGATCGAGCTGGCGCGGTGGGTGCCGGCGGTCACCACGGAGCGGTAAAGCGTGTCGACGAACTCGGCGGCCTGCGGCGTCGAGCCCGCGGTCACCTTGACGATGTTCGCCAGCCGGTGCGTCGGATCGCCGGGATTGGCCCGCTCGGGGCTGTAGCCGGCGAAGAAGTCGCGGTTGAAGCCGAGGCCGGAGGCCCGGGCCACCACGGGCACGCAGTCCTCCTCGGTGCAGCCGGGATAGACGGTGGACTCGTAGATCACCACGCCGCCCTTGCCGATCGCCTCGCCCACCGTGCGGCTGGCCGCCATCAGCGCCGAGAGGTCAGGCCGCTTGTGGGCGTCGATCGGCGTCGGCACCGTGACGATGAAGACATTGCAGGCCTTCAGCTCCGCCGGATCGTCGCTGAGCTTCAGACGGGTCGTGGCCGCCAGTTGCTCGGACGAGACCTCGAGCGTGGAATCCTCGCCGGCGCGCAGCTCCGCCAGCCTGGCCGGCTTGATGTCGAACCCGACCACCTCGTGCTCGGCGGCGAACGCCACCGCCAAAGGCAGGCCCACGTAGCCCAGGCCGATCACTGCGATCTTCGCGGGGGCGTCGGTGAACGGATTGGTCAGCATGCAGGCTCGGCGCGGTGCGGGGTCGCGCGGTCACTAGCACGGTTTGGGCGGCGTCTGGGAAGCCGGGGCCGAGCTCTAGGCGGTGGGCCGCACCACGGTGCGCCAGGAAGGCGCGTCGACCGTCGCTTCCGGCCTGCCGTGCCGCGCCTCCACGTCCTTCTGCAGGGCGTTAGCCGCCATCAGCTGGCCACGGAACAGGGTGTCCATCGCCCAGCCGATCACCGGCACGTCGCTCATGGCGCTGTTGGTGATCATGTAGGCGGCCATCCGCGTGAGGGTCCAGACGGACGCATTGGCTTTCACGCCCTCGTAGAGCAGCAGGGCGCCGGTGCCCAGGCTGTAGAGGGTGCCGGCAGCCGGCACCCACGCCAGCACGCCGTCGAGGCCTATGCCCCAGGGCCCGATCTTGATCAGATTGTCCGAGAGCCTCTTGATGCGCTCGGCGTTGCGCCAGGCGCGGTGGGCGCGTTCGCGATCGGATTCCATGGTGACCCCAACGTCGACGGCATCCCTCGGGCTGCATGTTGTAGCGCGCCAGGGTTTCGCAAGCGTGGCCGCAGGACGAGGTAGGGATCCGGCCGCGACCTGTTCTTCGGGATTGGGCCGAGCAGAGCCGATCGGGACAGGCGCCCGGCATGTACTCATTCAGCGATCGCGAAGGGCGGTAGGATCAGGCCCCCCCTGTCGCGATCTAAGGGATTCACCCGAGAGACCCTGGTCCCAAGCGCCACGATGCTCCCGAAGCCACGCGACTCTCTGGAGGGGCCACTCGTGACCATCAACTCGACTCGTCGACTTTCGCTACTCGCTGCCGGGGCGTCCCTGGCCATCCTGGCCGCCGCCGCGCCGGCTGCGGCGCAGGATCCCACGCCGCCGCCGCAGGACTTCTGGAGCGGCTGGTACCTCGGCGCGAACGCCGGCGGATCCTGGGGCGACAACGACCTCAAGGGACACGTCGCGTCCGGTGGCGGGCTCGTGACGATTCCGCCGGCCGACATCGCCCTGATCAATTCCAACACCGCCAGCAGCAACTCGAACAAGACCGGTTTCACCGGCGGCGTCGAGGGCGGCTACAACTGGGTCGGATCGGGCGGCTGGCTGTTCGGCATCGAGGCCGACTGGGTGGCGCTGAGCGTCAATACCCGCGACACCCATGTCTTCACCTCGGCCATCACCAACCCGATCGTCCCGCCGCCGCCGCCGACCCAATATACGTTCAACCAGCGGGCCGACACCGACTGGATGGTCAGTCTCCGGCCGCGCCTCGGCTTCACCGGCGGACAATGGCTGTTCTACGGAACCGCCGGCGTTGCCTGGGCCGACGTCAAGTCGAGGCTCGAGTTCTCCGACACCCGCAATGCTGCCGACGCGGTGTCCTCGACCGAGAAGAGCTCCACCAAGAGCGGCTGGATCGCAGGCCTGGGCCTGGCATACGCCTTCGACCAGAATTGGTCGTTCAAGGGCGAGTGGCTCTATGCCGACTTCGGCAGCACCCGGACCACCGCGACCGGACCCAACGGCTTCGTGGCCCTAACCTCGGAGGCCAAGGTCAGGACCAACATCGTGCGCGTCGGGTTCGACTACAGGTTCGCCCCGCCACCGCCGCCGCCACCGCCGCCGCCTCCCCCGCCTCCGCCTCCGCCACCGCCGCCTCCGCCGCCTCCACCGCCGCCGCCCCCACCGGCTCCGGCCTATGAGGCCAAGCAGTTCATCGTCTACTTCCCGTTCGATCAGTCCATGCTGACGCCGGAAGCCCAGGCGGTGGTCCAGGAAGCGGCCAACTACGCTTCGGCCGGCCACGCCACCAAGGTGACGATCGTCGGGCACACCGACACCTCGGGCTCGCCGGCCTACAACGTCGGCCTGTCGGAACGCCGCGCCAAGGCCGTCGCCGACGCCCTGGTCGGAATGGGCGTCGCCCAGACCGCCATGTCGGTCGACTGGAAGGGCGAAACCGCGCCTGCGGTCGCCACCGGCGACAATGTGAAGGAACCGCTGAACCGCCGTTCGACGATCGACATCGGCTTCTGACTAGCCCTCTCAGCTGCTGTCGAGAGTTGCGGGAGCCCGGCCTCAAGGCCGGGCTCTTTGCATTGTGCGGGATCGCCGGATGAGAAAGGCCAACCTGCGGTCAGGCGATCCACCTGGCCGCATCGCGCTTTAGCCCCAGAGCTCCGGCGGGGGCGGCTCCAGCATGGAGCCGGTGATGGCCAGGCCCGGCTCACGGTCGCGGGCCAGCAGCAGCGGCCCGTCGAGGTCCACGACGTCCGCGCCCTGGGCCGGGATCATGGCCGGCGCCATGGCCAGAGAGGTCGCCACCATGCAGCCGACCATCAGGCCCAGGCCCTGCGCCCTCGCCTCGGCGGCCAAGGCCAGGGCCTCGGTCAGGCCACCGGCCTTGTCGAGCTTCAGGTTGACCAGCGCATAGCGGCGCGCGCAGGCGGCGAGCTCGGCGCGGCTGTGCAGGCTCTCGTCGGCGCAGAGCGGCAGCGGGCTTTGGTAGCCCTCCAGCGGCTCGTCCTCGCCGACCGGCAGCGGCTGCTCGAGCAGCTTGACGTCCAGGCGCGCAAGCTCCGGCGCCAGCCGCCGCAGATCCTCGAAGGTCAGCGCCTCGTTGGCGTCGACGATCAGGCGGCTGCGCGGCGCGGCCGCCCGGACGCCTGCGACCGCATCCAGGTCGTCCGGTCCGCCGATCTTCAGCTTCAGCATCGGCCGCCCGGCGTTGGCCCGCGCCGCCTCGGCCATCGCCGCCGGCCCGTCGAGGCTGATCGTGAAACAGGTCTTCACGGGATCCAGCCGCGCGCGGCCCGCCAGCGTCCAGGCGCGGACGCCCTTCTGCTTCGCCTCGAGGTCCCAGAGGGCGCAGTCGAGCGCATTACGCGCCGCGCCCGCCGGCAGAAGGTCCTGCAACATCTGCCGATCGAGACCGGCTTCCACCTGCGGCCTCAGCGCCTCGATCTGCGCCATGACGCCCTCGACGGTTTCTCCGTAGCGGGCATAGGGCACGGCCTCCCCGCGGCCGCGGTGCGGACCTTCCGCGATCTCGGCGACCACCACATGGGCTTCGCTCTTCGCGCCCCGGGAGATGACGAACGCCTCGGCGAGCGGCCAGCGCTCGTCGCGGAGCGCCAGCCGGGCCACCCTAGGCCTGGTCGCCGGCGGCGGCGTCCAGCAGCAGGAAGAGCCGCCCGGCCTCGTCGCCGAGCAGGGTGGCCATCAGGAACCCCTCCGGATCGCGCACCACGGCGTCGTCCACCAGCGTCTGATAGCGCCGGATATAGACGCGCGCCTGTCGGCGGAGCGCCTCGTCGCTGGCCAGGCGCCGACCGATCCGTCGGACGGCGGCCGGCGCCAGGCGCCGGACCACTTCGCGCGCGCCATCGAGGTCGCCGGTCTGCACCGCGGCGGCGATCTCGTCGATCCGCGCCTTGGGAAGCAGCTTGGCGGACTCGACGCCCATCGCGCGGACCTCGGCGCCGAGGATGTCCTGCAGCCGCTCGCCCTCAGCGTCCGCCCCGTCGATGGAAGCCAGCAGGTCCTTCCAGGTCCAGGTCTCGCCCTCCGGCGTTTCGGCCGGGTCCGCGGGCGGGCCGCCGGCCGCCTCGAACACCGCCGAGAACTCCTCGTCCGTGGCGGTCGGCGTGAGCCTCAGGCGTGGGCGCAGGCCGGGATCCTCGGGCGGCTGGGAAGCAGGCTGGGCGGACGGCTCACGGCGCGGCGCGGGCTCCATCAGCTCTTCCAGCGCCAGGTCGGCGTCCTCGAACACCGCCTCGTCCTCCGGCGGCAGCGGCGCCGGAGCCCGGGCGGCCGCGCGCACCGAGGGCCTGGTGCTGGCCGCAGGCGGCAGGGCCGGAGCCTGCGGCCCAGGCTGGGCGACCAGCGGAGCCGACGGCATCGCGGCCGTCGCTCCCATCAGGCGCACCGCTTCGCTCAGCATCTCGAAATTTCGCCGCGCCCGCTCCTGGAAGGCCGCGTCAATCGCCTGCGCCTCTTCGGCGGTGCGGCGCGCCTGTTCGGTGAGCTCCTCCAGCCCGTCGGCGAAGGCCTGGCGCACCATCTCGACCTGCGCCTTGGCGCTGACCGGCAGGTTGGCGGCGCGGCTCTCCACCTCGGCCATCATCGCCTGCAGCTCGGCGAGCGAGGCGCGCGCCGCGGCCGCGCCCTCCTCCAGCCGCTGGGCGGTGGCGGCGCCGGCCTGGTCGACCATCACCGAGGACTGCTCGACGAGAGCGCGGGCTTCGGACAGCCTCGCCTCGAACACCTGGTTCGCCTTCTCGCCGGCCGAAACGGCGGCCTCGGAGAGCTGCTCGGCCTGCTCGCGGGCCGTGACCGCGTGGCGGGCGGCGGCCGCGCGGGTCTCCTCGGCGGCGGCGGCCAGCGCCTCTATGGCGGCGCGGGTGTCGTCCTGCAGCCTGGCGCGCTGCTCGGCGGCGACGCCCGAGACCGCCTCCAGCGACTGCACCGTCGACTGGCCGAATTCCTCGCGCTCGGCCCGCGCGGCCTCGGCAAGGTCGCGGAACCGCTCGGCGGCGTCGGCCATCAGGGCGCGCAGGCTTTCGCCGCCCTTCACCGCCCGGTCCGTGAGCTCGACCGACGAGACGCGCGCTTCGCTGATGAACTCGGCCAGCTTGGCCGCATGCGCCTCGGCCTGGCCGGCGAAGCCCTCGTGGTCGGATTTCAAGGTCTGGGCCAGGGTGACCAATGCTGTCCGCTGGTCGGAGAGCCCGCTCTCCACCGCCCTCACCTGCTCGGCCACGCCGAGCCCGGCGGTCTCCAGGCGCGCGATGTGGCGGGTCAGATCCTCGCCGGCGGTGCGGGCCGCGGTCGTCGCCTCGCCGGCCGCCGCGGCGATGTCGGCGGCCCTGGCCGACAGCACGCCCTCGGCCTCGCGCAACTGGGTCTGGGCGAGCTCGGTGGCCTCGGCCACCATCCGCGCCTGCTGGGTGATCGAGTCGGTCACGCGGCCGGCCTGGGCGTCGAGGCTGGCGGTGAGCGCGCCCATCTCCTCGCGCTCGCGGCCGAGCGTGGTCGTCAGGTCGCGGGTCGAGCGGATCGAGGTGTCGGTGCTCTCGACCAGGCGCAGGGTCTCGGCCGCCATGGCTTCGCGCAGCGCCATCAGGGTCTCGCGGGCTTCGTCCGCCGCCTCGCCGGCGCGCACGATCTCTTCGCGCACACCCTGCACGACGTCGCCGGCTCTCGCCGCGGCGCTCAGCGCAGGCGCCAGCATGTCCTGCGCCATTGCCTTGGCGCGCCGGGCCTCGGCGCCCAGCTTCTGGCCCTGGCGGATCATGTAGGCGGCGAAGAACACGAACAGCGCAGGCCCGACCGCCAGCAGGCTGAACACCACCAGCGCGAAAGCGTCGTCCTTCAGCGGCGCCACGGCATTGCGGTAGCCGATGGCGAAGGCGATCGGGGCCAGCGCCCAGAGCACCGCGGCCGCGAAGGCGACCAGGTAGACCGGCCAGGCCGGGGGCAGGCGCACGTCCTCCGCCACGTCCTCGTAGGCGGCTTCCTCGGTGCGGCGCACAGGCGTGCGGGCGGCAGGCGCGGTGACGGCGGAGCTCACGCTCGGCGGCGCCAGGGGCGCGGCGGCGTGGGGCGCGGCGGGGCGTGGCTCGGGCTCGAACAGGACGTCCGCGATGTCCACGGGCTCCGCGCGAGCCGCCTCGTCCGCCGCCGCCTGCGAGACCGCGAAATCTGCCGGCCGGGTCCGCTTGTTGATCGCCATCAGCCTACTTCCGATCCGGCGGGGTCAGCTCGCCCCTCGCCCTCGCCGTCGGGTGGAAGGATTACCCGCGAAGATAGCCGACGCAAACAGGCGCGCCGCCGCAGCCGCGAAAGAAGACCTCGTGTCGCGGGGCGTCAGGCGATGATTCGGTGCGGGGCGGGCTGGTGCTCGGGACAGGCGCTGAGCTTCATCGCCTTGCGCGGCTGGCTCGGGCTGCGGGCGACCACGCGCTCGACCGGCGCGGGCTGGCGCTCCATCTGGGTGGGCTCCAGCACGACCCCGAAATGGGAGAGCGCGACCGCCGACGAATGGACCACGACCGAGGCGACAATTTCCGTAAGTGTCGTCATCGCCGTTCCCCGGCTCCGAAGCGATTCCAGCGATCCGGGTTATACGGCAAGCCTTGCCGTGAGGCGATGGGACGCTCCGTGAATTCTGCGTAATGTTGGGATCTCGCGACGAGCGGTCGAAGCTCGGGCGACGAGCGGTCGAAGCTAGCGCGTCGACTGGGTCAGGCCCGAGCGGCGGGCCTGGATGTACTCGAACGCCTTGCCCATCGGCGCGACCCAGAATCCCTCGTCGGCGATGTGCTGCAGGATACGCCGATGCACGCCGATGCTGGCGTCGCCCTCCGATGCCCAGCGCGGCAGGATGTCGTGGAACACCAGGATCGCCCAGGCGCCCTGGCTGGCGGCCGCGGCCAGGTAGCGGCGCGCCGGCGCAACCATATCGGCGTCCTCGGTCGGCTCGAAGGCGTGGAGGTTGAAGCGGTCGGCGATCACGTCCTGCACCCGGTTCGGCCGGCCGGCGGTGGTGCGCGCGGCGACCACGCCGTCGCGCTCCAGGATCTGGCGATAGCGGGCGTAGCGCTCGCGCCGGCCGCCTGGCCCGATCCCCAGAAAGCCGCAGGGGTAGGCGAAGGTGCGCTGGCGATCGGGGCTGAAGTTGCTGTCAAGGAAGCCTTCCATGCGGTCGATCTCGCCACGCTCAAAGGCCTCCGGCCGCAGGCGGTGCAGGGCGCACGGGTGGGTCACCGTATGATTGGCGACCTCGTGGCCGTCGCGGGCCAGCTGCTCCCATTCGTTCAGCCGGCGGCCCAGCCGGACGTTGTCCCCGGTCAGGAAAAAGGTCGCCTTGAAGCCGTGCCGGTCCAGCGCCGGGACCGCGTTGTCGAGTTGGCTGTTCAGCCCGTCGTCATAGGTCAGGCTGACCGCCGCCCGCGCGCCGCCGGGCCAGTCCCGCGCCGGCTCGGCGACCGCGCGCGCGCCCAGCGTCAGGGCCGCCGCTGCGCCGAACAGGGATCGTCTGGGAATGTCAAAAGTTGAGCCCATGCCCGGCCAACGGCTACGCCGCGGGCCACGTTCCTGCAACGGGCCTAAGACGCCTGCGGCCCGATCTGCCTGGCCCTGCGGCGCTGGCGCACCAGGTAGCGTACCAGCCAGGCGCAGAACACGCCGAGGACCAGGACGCCCGCCGCGATCAGCGTCCAGCGGCCGGCATGATGGCCTCGGCCCAAGAGGTTGTGCAGCGCCTCGCCGAAGATGAAGCCCGCGGCCGCGAAGGCGCCGGCCCAGATCACCGCCCCCAGGATGTTCAGCACCGTGAACCGCCAGGTCGGGACCTGGGTGACGCCGATCGCCACGGGGCTCGCCATCCGCAGCCCGAAGATAAAGCGGAAGGTCAGGGTGTAGCTGATCGGGAACCGCTCGATGAAACGCAGCGCCCTGGCGAAGGCGGCCTGCTCGGTGGCCCGGCGCACCCAGCGGTGCGAGCGGAACCGCCGGCCGGCCACGAACAGCAGATGGTCGATCAGGCCCGATCCGGCCGCCGCGCACGCGAGCACCACCCAGAGGTTCAGGATGTGCTGGCGCGCCAGGAGGCCGCCGACGATCACCGCCGTCTGCCCCTCGAACGCCGCGCCCAGGAACACCCCGATCGGCCCGTACTGCCTGAGAAACTCTTCCATCGCCTCGCCGGGATTCGGAGGCGCGCTCATAGCACGGTCGCGCGCGGGGTCACCGCGCCATCTCTGCGCGTCAGGCGGCGAAGCTTTCCTTGAGCCCGACGCCTTCCAGCTCCAGCAGCCAGCGCTTGCGCGGCAAGCCGCCGCCGTAGCCGGTCAGCGATCCATTGGCGCCGATGACCCTGTGGCAGGGGACCACCACCGCCACCGGGTTGGAGCCGTTGGCCAGCCCCACGGCGCGCACCGCCGTGGGCCGCCCGATGCGCTCGGCCAGGCCCGCATAACTCAGCGTCTCGCCGGCCGGGATGGTGCACAGGGCCTCCCACACCTGGAGCTGGAACGGCGTGCCGGACGCCTTCCACGGAACTGCCTCCAGCGCCCGCGCATGGCCTGCGAAATAGGCCTCGAACGCACGCCGCACCGGCGCCGGCGAGCGGCCTTCGTCGAGCCGCGCCTTGGGATAATGCCGCGCGATCCAGCCCCGCATCGCGGGCTCGTAGTCCGTCCAGTTGAAGGCGCGGAGGCAGCCCTCCTCGTCCGTGACGATCAGCGCCACGCCGACCGGGGTCTCCAGACGGTCCAGGGTCAGGGCTTCAGGCGGCGCGTTGCTGGCGGGCATCGGTCTTGGTCCTCTTGGATGGGGCGGTGGGCTGCGCGGCGTCGGCGGCCCAGAGGTGTTGCGCGGCGTAGGCGCGCCACGGCCGCCAGGCCTCAGCGCGTTGCAGCAGGCCGGCCGGGGTCGGCCGTTCGCCGTCCTCGTCCGCCATGCCGCGCAGGAGGCCGATGTCGGCCTGCGGGAAGGCGTCGGGCTCGCGCAACTCGCGCAGGGCGATGTACTGCGCCGTCCACTCGCCGACCCCGGGCAGGGCCTTCAGCGCCGCGATGGCGCTCTCGAGGTCGGCGCGCGGGGTGAAGATCGTCGGGTCGGCGGCGACGGTGCGGGCCAGCGCCTCCAGGGCCGCGCCGCGCGCTTTGGGCATGCCGAGCGCGGCGATGTCCTGGCCGACCAGGCGCGCCGGCGTCGGGAACGCCCGCGAGAGGCCCAGCTTGGCCGCGAACGGGTCCTCGATCCGCTCGCCGTAGGCCTCCACCAGCTTGGCGGCGAGGCCGCGGGCGGCGGTGACGGTGATCTGCTGGCCGAGGATGGCGCGCACGGCGAGCTCGAAGCCGTCCCAGGCGCCCGGCGCGCGCAACCCGGGCCGAGCCGCGACCAGCGGAGCCAGGGCCGCGTCCTGCGACAGGTGCGCGCCGATCAGCGCCGGATCGGCGGTCAGGTCGAACACGCGGCGGATGCGGGCGATCACCGCCGGCAGGGCCTGCACCTTCGGAAAGCGGATCTCGGCCACCAGGAAATCGCCGGATCCCGGGCTGACGGTGACGACGCCCAGCGCGCCGTCGACCGCGAGCGTCCGGGCGTAGCGGCGTGGCGTCACCACCTCGACCCCGGGAATGGCCCGGGCCGCGAGGAACCCGATCATCGCCGGCCAGTCGTAGGGCGCGCGGTACGGCAGCTTGACGGTGATGCCCCCGGCGGCCGCGGACGCCTCCTCCGCGCGCGAGCGGCGAAGCGCGCCGGGCGCGCGGCCGAACAGCTGCTGGAAGGTCTCGTTGAAGCGCCGCACGCTGCCGAAGCCGGCGGCCAGCGCAACCTCTCCCATCGGCAGCAGGGTCTCCTGGATGAGCTGCTTGGCCAGCAGAACGCGGCGGGTCTGCGCCACGGCGACCGGCGAGGCGCCGAGGTGCTGCTTGAACAGCCGGCGAAGCTGGCGCTCGCCGACGCCGAGCCGCGCGGCCAGCGTGTCCACGTCGCCCGCGTCCAGCGCGCCGCTCTCGATCAGCGCCAGCGCGCGCGAGACGGTGTTGGACGTGCCGCGCCAGGCGCCGAGATCCGGCGAGGCTTCCGGCCGGCAGCGCAGGCACGGCCGGTAGCCCGCCTCCTGGCAGGCCGCCGCGGTCGGGTAGAACGTCATGTTCTCCGCCTTGGGAGTCCGCGCCGGGCAGATCGGGCGGCAGTAGATGCCGGTCGTGCGCACCGCGCCGAAGATGCGCCCGTCGAACCGTGGATCGCGGGTCAGGAAGGCGCGGCGGCAGGCTTCGAAATCCATGTCCATGGCGCCAACATGGGTCTGAGGCGTTCGGAAGTCTCGCGGTATTCGGACATCGATGGCGTCGCGCTGGCGGTTTTCGGACAGCCAACCCGCCTGCATCGGCGTCCGGCGGCATGCATCTTTTGGTGACGCCCGCGGCCTAAGGCTTGCAGGGCGGCGGATGCGCGCGCGAGATTTGTGCAGCTCCGGCGCCGAATCTCGCGGCGGAGCCTTCCCCGTCGCTCAGGGTCGTCATGTTGTTGTGGGTCTTGGTTCTCGGCGGATTGCTGTTGGCGGCGGGCGGCGCGGCCCTGTTCCTGGCGATGATCCGCGCCGAGCGGCGCGCCCGCCTGACGCTGTACCGCAAGCTCGGGTTGGACGAAGCGACCGTCGCCCTGCTCATGGCCCGCAATGGCGACCTCCTGGCCGACCTGGCCCTCGCGCGGCGCCAGGACGCGACCACGCAGCATGGGGAGCCATCCGCCGTCCGGGCGCAGCCTTCGATCCGCCTCGTGCGCCCGGCCGACTCCGTCCCGCCCGCCGCAGCTCTGCCGCCCGAACCTGGGCGCGCGGCGGGGCTCCGGCGCCGCCTCCGTTTCCCCGGCCGGCAAGGGCGACCCTAGCCGCAGGAAAGGGCTCGGCAATCGCCGGCTCGAACGCGCCGAATTAACCGCTTGCTCAGCGGCGCAGCGCCATACTTCGCGCCCAAGTGAAAGCGGGCCAATCCAGCATGCCGTACGACGCTGTCGCCACGCGCGACAAGTCCGGGACGAACCGGCGGGGCCCCTTGCGCCCCGAGCGGCTCGCGACCGCCCGCTCGCGGCTGGGCGGCGACGCCCTGACCCGGCTGGTGCAGGGCAGCGATTTCCTCCTCATTGCCGCCCTGGTGTTCGACAAGTGGCCGCGCGGCGCCGCCGGCGGCGGGAGCCTGCTGCTGCTCGCGGCGTCCGCGCTGGTCGTCGCGACCCTGGTCAGCTTCGAGACCTATCAGCTCGGCCCGCGCGAGCGCCTGCACCGCCACCTCTACCGTGTGATCGGCGCGGTCGGGGGCTCGGGCCTGATGATGCTCACCGTCGCCTCCGTCTTCTGGCCCGCCGCCCGGGCGCATAACATCCTGCAGCTCGTCAACTGGTGTCTCACCGCGGTCGCCGTCCTGGGGGTGAACCACGCCGTCTGGTTCGGCTATATCCGCCGCCTTCGCCGCCGTGGGCTGCTGACGCCCAACCTGATGATCGTCGGCGCGACACCCGCCGCCCAGCGGCTCGTCGCCGTCGCCCTGTCGCGCCGCGACGTCAACATCCTGGGCATCTTCGACGACCGCGGCGAGCGCGCGCCGAAGCACATTTTCGGCGTGCCGGTCCTGGGCAAGACCAAGGACGTGATTTCCCACCGGCTGCTGCCCTATGTCGACCGCATCGTACTGGCCGTGCCGGGCAACGCCACCGCGCGCATCGCCGAGCTGATCGACGCGCTCGCGGCCGCGCCCAACGCCATCAGCCTGCTGATCGAGGGCGACGACGCCGAGAGCGAGCAGGAGGCGCAGGAACGGCTGCTCGACATGCCGCTGGCGCACCTCAGCGGCGTGCGGCGCGGCGCCCTGCAGGCGGTCCTGAAGCGCGTCATCGATGTGACGTTCAGCCTGGGCGCGCTCGTGGTCCTGGCCCCGGCGCTGGCCGCCATCGCCGCCGCCATCAAGCTGGACAGCCCCGGCCCGGTGCTCTTCAAGCAGCGCCGTCATGGCTATCTCAACGAGGAGGTGCTGGTCTGGAAGTTCCGCTCCATGCGGACGGAGGCCAGCGACTACGCAGCCGCGCGCCAGGTCAGCGCCGACGACGAGCGGGTGACCCGCGTGGGCCGTTTCCTGCGCCGCACCAGCCTGGACGAGCTGCCGCAGCTGTGGAACGTGATCCGGGGCGAGATGTCCCTCGTTGGGCCCCGGCCGCACGCCATCGGCATGCTCACCAACGGCGCCGAAGCGTCAAAGCTCGTGGAGACCTACGCGCACCGCCATCGCATGAAGCCAGGCCTTACCGGATGGGCCGCCGTGAACGGCTCGCGCGGACCGGTGGACACGCCGGAAGCGGTGCGCCGGCGGGTGTCGCTCGACCTCGAATACGTGGAGCGGCAGTCCGTGTGGCTCGACCTCGCGATCATGATCCGCACCCTGCCCTGCGTGCTGGGCGACAGCGCCACGGTGCGCTGAGCCTCAGCGCTTCCGCGCCGCCGTGACGAGTTCGATCGCCGCGCCCGCGACCACCTCAGGACGCTGGTTCATCATCAGGTGCCCGGATTTCACCGGCCGCTGCTCTCCGTGCAGGAACCCCGCCGCCAGCTGTCGATGGAACAGCTGCCAGGCCTGCGCGCCGGCGTCCTCCGGCGTCGGTGACGGACCGTCGCTGGCCCCCGCGGTCAGCACGATGGCCGGAATGCCCTTCAGCAGGGTCCCCGTGCGATCGACCTCGTCGGAGGTCTCGGCAAATAGCGTGTCGAGCTCGGAGAGCTGGGTTTTCCAGGTCGCGGGATCCCGAGCCATCCCTGGTCGGCCGACGCCGGCGGCGCAGGCCGTGCGGTCCGCCTCCGTCGGGACGGCGGTCGGCGTGCGCAGCAACTCGAGGCAGCGCAGCGGCTGGCGACGGATTCCCTCGAGGCCGCCAACGGGCTGTCCGAACAGGGCCGCGACGCGCTGCGGCTGGTGCTCGATAGAGGGGTCCACGAACACCATGCCGGCGATGTCGGCCCGCCGCCGAGCCGCAAACAGCCGCGCATAGAGGCCGCCGGCCGAATGTCCGACCACGACGAAGGGGCCGTTGATGCGCGCGGCCCGGAGGCCCCGGTCGAGGTCCCGCGCGATGGCCTCGCCGTCTCGCGGCAGCGGGCCGGGATCGGAAAACCCGTAGCCGGCCCGGTCGTAAGCACAGACCCGCGTCACCGCCGCGATCCGTGGCTGCACGCGCCCCCAGGCGAACGCCCCGGCGCCAAAGCCGGACTCCAGGATCACCGTGGGCGATCCTCGGCCAAGGCAGACGAAATTCAGCCGCCGGTGGTCGGGCAGCAGCGCCAGGCGTCCAGGTTGGGCGTACGGGTCCTTTGGCGCGGCCGTGAGGGCGTGGGCGATCCCGGGGAGGGCCGACGCGTTGGCGACGATGCCCGCCGCGAGGCCGATGCCGGCCCCGGCCAGGACGGCGCGGTGGATCATCGGCCGGCTCCTAGGGCTTCTCGGTTTGCACGACGCGGATCTCGCAATCCTGCCAGGAGGGCCGCGGCCGGGCGGGCTTGGCCAGGCACGCGCGGACCTTGGTCAGGAACTCGATCTTGGCGGCCAGTCCCCGCGCCGCCTGCCGCTCGAGCACCTGATGCAGCTCCATTGCGCCGAGCGGCAGGCACGCCAGCACCGCCGCGGCCAGGCCCCACCCGGCCCGGCGCGCGCCGATCAGGATCGACTGCTGCCTAGGGGTCATCCGGGACCGTCGCCTACGTGCATTGCGCCTCGATCACCAAGCTCGACAACCCGAGGGAGCGACAAGTCGACCTGTGGCCGTCGCAGCCTTGCATGCTTCTTGCAACATCCGGCATAGATGGGTCCGGCTTGTCCGCCCGGGAGGGGTTTTCCATGGATACGGTTTACGATTGGATGACCATCGCCGTGTTCGGCGGGCTGGTCGTCCTATTCTTGCACAGGTCGATGCAGGAGGGCGAACCGAAGGACACGATCTGGCACTACATGCCGCCGTCGCTCGGCTGCATGGCCGCCAACTACGTGGGCAAGGACCTGCACCAGGGACCGCTGTCGGCCGCCATCGTGGTCGCCGTGCTGGCCTATGTCGTCCTGGTGCTGAAGCCCTTCGGCCTGAAGTTCTAGACGTCCGGCGGGTGTCTAGACCCGCACCTGCGCCGCAAGCGCCGAGCCGAGCAGCGCCGGCCGGTTTGCAGGGTTCATCCCCAGCACGGCCTCGCGGATGAAGCTTTCGATCGTGGCGAAGGACTTTTCCGGGTCGGCGTTGACTTCCGAGAAGCGGAACAGGGCGCCGTCGGGGATGTAGCCGTTCATCGAGCTCAGCAGCCGCGCCATGCGCTGCTTGCCGGAGTCGGCCGGCAGGTACTCGCCCAGCCGCGTCCAGTAGATGATGTTCTCCCGGCGATCCCCCATCTCGGCGACGACCCGCCGGCCGGTGATGGCCGCCCCCGACGTCAGCGGGATGTTCTCGGGCCGCGTCGACTTCACACTGAAGCCCACGGCCGGGTAGCAGCTCTCTGGCCGGTGGAGCTGCAGCAGGTCGCTCTGCTCGCTGCCGTAGGCGATCAGCATCATGATCTCGGCGCCGGTCACCGCGTCGGTATAGACCCGCTCGACTACCTCGCTGTAGAGCTTCGCCGACAATGTGCCCTCCGTGCGCGGGGCCACGAGGTTGGGGTCGTCCACCGCGGTCCAGGACCCAACGGTCTTGGGGAAGATCGCCCCCATCTTCTCGCTGCGCAGTAGAACCAGCCGGCGGCGCGGCCGCAGGCCATAGGCTACGCCCGCCGCGGCGATCGCGCCGCCGCCGAGCAGAAGATCACGCCGGCCGATCAACGTTCGCCCTCCGGACGATAGGGAGCTTGGAGACGAAGTGGTCGAGCAGGAACACCAGGCTGAGCGACGTCGCGAACAGGAAGAGGCCGGCCGCCATGTGCAGGAAGCTCTGCGCGACACCATCGCCGAAGAAGTAGGTCAGGAGCACCAGCACCATGATCCGGATGATGTTCGCCACGATCGCGATCGGGATCACCATGCAGACCAGGAAGGCCGAATAGCGCCACGAGGCTCCGCGCAGCAGATAGATGTAGAAGAGGCTGATCGAGATCAGGCCGATCAGCGAGTTCATGCCCGAACAGGCGTCCTCCACCAGCAGCTGGTATTGATCGACCATCAGGGTCACGCCCATGCGGACGATCGGCACGCCCATCGGCTGCAGAAGGCTGGTCGCGGCGTGGGAGACGAACTCCTTCAGAGGCCGGGTCAGGCTGTCCATCAGCCAGCCCGGCGGCGGGATCACCGTCGCCAGGTAGACCAGCGGGAACCAGTTGCGCACCATCGGCCGCACGCCGACGAAGGCGTGCAGGCAGGCCAGGCACACGCCGTAGAGGCCGGCGACCTCCAGGCTGATGAAGTCGTAGGCGTGGCCGAAGACCAGCACCGCCAGTGAGGGGATGAACATCAGGGCGGTCAGCCAAGGCTTGCCCGGCGTCCCGAGACGGAAGTCGTCGATCCTGCGCGACAGGATCCAAAGGCCGGTGATCAGGATCACCGGGCCGTGGGCGCCGAGCTCCGTCGACCAGACCTGCTGGCCCAGGGTGATGACGGCAGGGACCGTCAAGAGCGCCAGCCCCAGCCACAGCAGCCAGTGACGCTTCAGCCCGTCGACGACCGCCGGCTGGATGTCGATCGTCACAGCCGCCATGCGTCAGCCCTCGGTCAGCACGGTGCCGACGACGTGGGCCCGCTCACTCTCGAGCTGGGCGACCAGAGTGCGGATGTCGTTGACGAGGCTCTTGTTGCGCCGGCCTAGCACCAGGCTGTAGCCCGCCACCGTGCTCACCCGCCGCCCGTCCGAGCACACGTTGGCCGGGGGCGTGTCGAAGATGGTCATCTGGTATTCGCGCAGGCAGAAGTTCACCAGGTCCTCGAACCGCTGCATCGCCAGCAATTCCTGCGGATTTGCCGGCCGGCCCCCGGCGAACATGATCGACAGGTTCGGCAGCACATCTTCCTCGATGTAGTCGCCGAAGCCGGTGTCCGGATGGCTGAGGCACTGCTCGAGGCCGGGCCCGGGCGTCGATGGCCTGAAAAGCGAATCCACGCCGGGGAAGCGCAGGTTGGCGTCCACCAGCAGCGTCTTGACGCCGATCTGCGACATGGCCACCGCCAGGTTCGCGGCCACGGCCGTGCAGCCGACTTCCGGCGTGGCGGCGCACACCGCGAGCGCGCGGCGGCCCTTCTCCAGGTGCTGGGCCATGATGTACGTGCGCAGCGCGCGCATCGCTTCGGCCGCCGCGTTCACGCCCGGCGTCAGGGTGACCAGGAGCTTGGAGAGCGCAAAGCTGCGCTCTTCTGCGGACAGCGCCGGCGGCGCATCCTGGGCTATTGCGGCGCTTTGAGATCTGGCTGGCATGCAGGTTCCGTTAGGCGGGTGCGACGCGCGCCGGCCGGCGGGTGAGGCGGCGCAGGAAGTCGGCGATGGCGGTGGTGCGGCGCGGAGGGCCGCCCTCCAGCGGCGTGATCACCGCCAGGAGCGGCGCGGCGACCGCTTGTTCGAGGTCCTCGATCCCGCGAACGCGGCGGAACAGGAACTCGAGAATGAGCGACAGCAGCAGTCCCGTGGCCCCGCCCAGGGCGACGGCGCCGCCCAGGATCAGGCCCTTCTTCGGGAACGACGGCGAGTGCGGCGTGACGGCCTCGCTGAGCACGGTGATGCCTGGGTCGGCCACGGCCGCCTCCTGACGGAGCTCAGCGGCGCGGGCCAGCGACTTGACCAGTTGTTCGCGGTGCAGGTTGACCTCGCTCTGCAGCTGGGTGAGCCGCTCGATCTTCGCGCGGTTGGCGATCACCTTTGAGGTCTGCTGCTCCACCGCCTGGCGGATCACGCCGGCTCCGGCGCTGGCGGCGCGCGCGGCCGCCGCAGCCTGGGCCTTTTGGTTCTCGGCGCTGTCCTCGAAGATCTTCGCCATCGTCGCGCGCCGGGCCTTCATGGCCAGCAGCGTCGGGTGGTTGGGACCCAGGGTCTTCGAGGCCTGGGCGATCTGAGCGTCGATCGCCGCCAGTTCGACGCCGGCGGCGGAATTCTGCCCCAAGGGCTGCTGGCTGATCATCGCGCCGCCCAGGGTGCTCTGGGTGGTCAGCGAGCGGAGACGGGCGGTTTCCACGTCCGTCTTGTCGTCCTGCATGACGATCCCGCTCTCTTTCTCGAAGTCGGTTTTCGCCTGGTCGGCCTTGTCGAGCAGGTCCTTCTCCTTGGTGGCCTGCTGGGTGAACCAGTCCGCGTTGCGCATCGCGTCACGGCGGCGGGTGGCGAGCGTCTGGGCGACATAGGCGTCGCGCAAGGCGTTGGCCATCGCCCGGGCGTCGTTCGGCGTGGTCGACCAGAAGGAGATGTTGAGAATGTTGGTGCCGACCACCGGGTTGACCTTGGTCCGCTCGATGATCTGCTGCGCCAGCCAGCGGCGCATGTCGCCTTCGGCGTTCCGGCTCTCGTTGTAGGCCTGGACATACTGCGGGCTGGAGGTCCACCCCAGCTGGTCGACCGCCTGGCCGGCGACGCCGTAGTCCTTGATCAGTTCGATCTGGGTGTACAGGAACTCGCGGGAGTCGGCGTCCGGCCGGACCCGGCCGGTCACCTGGTCAGGCTTCAGCGTATCGAGCATGACCCGCGTGCTCGCCTCGTAGCGCGCCGGGACGACCAGGATGGCCACGATGGCCCCGACCACCATGGCGGCTGTGGTCAGCGCCGTCAGCAGCCGGTAGGCCCAGAGGATCCGCAGGAACTGGATGATACTCATCGTCTTCTCCAACGAGCCCTAGAAGAGCCGTTCGCCGATATCGAGGATGTCGCCCGGCTGCACCTTCTCGGTGGGCGCCATCTTCACCTTCTTGCCGGCGCGCGTGACGCCGACCTTCTTATCTGAGCCGGAATCCGTCAGGCCGCCGCCGCGCGCGATCGCCTGGGCGATGGTCATGTCGGTCTTGATCGGATAGGTGCCCGGCGATTTCACCTGGCCGGTGATGTAGAACATCTCGGCCGGCGGGATGAAGATCTTGTCCCCGGCGTGCACCTGCGGGTCTTGCGATGCGTCGCCGGCCGCCAGCTTGTCGACGATGTAGCGCTTCTCGGGGCCGCTCTCCGGGCGCACGATGAGGTAGTCCGCCGCCCCTTCCCGCACGCCGCCCACTCGCGCCAGGAGCTCCGAGAGGCGATAGGTGCGGTTGATTGGCACGAGTCCGGGCTGGGCGACGGAGCCGAGCACGGTCACGTAGCGGCTCGAGTAGCCGACCACTTCGACGCTGACCACAGGATCGGCGTAATAGCCGCCGGCCTTCAGCGCAGCGGCGATATCCGCCCCCAGCTGCTTCGGGGTGCGGCCCGAGGCGTTGACGCGGCCGATCAGGGCCACTTGGATCGAGCCGTCGGTATAGACCCGAGCGCGCGTATGGTCCGGCTGGCCCACGACGTTGACGTCGACCACGTCCTCGGGACCGATGACATATTCCTGACCGCCGCCGCCGCCCAGCGACAACGCCTGCGAGCCTCCGGCCGATGGCGCGGGTTGTCCGGCAGCCGTGGACTCGGGCTGGGCCCCTGTGGCGGGCGTCTGGGCCCAGGCCACGCCCGCGGTCGCAGCCGCCATCGCGACGACCACCGCCGCACAGAGCAACCGTATCTCTTTCAACAGCATTTCGAGTTGGTCCATGAACCGCTCAGAGGATGTTCGAAGTCAAGGTCAGCGCCACGCGATCGTTCGTGTAGTTGAACAGCGGATTGTCGCCGACGCGCCGCTCCCGGTACGCCCCCAGTCCGATCATCAAACGCCTGCTGACGTTGTACGAGAGTGTTGCGGAGAGTTCATTAACGCGGGATTTGGACAAGGTTGGGGCAAGCGGCGTCCCGACTGGAACGATGGCGTTGGGCACCTCGCTCTGTTGCTGCCCGCCCGTCAGCGCGGCGACGATCCGCGATCCGAACGTATAGCTCATCCCGACGTCGTAGCCTGTCTGGATCTCGAATGTGTTGCCGGTCAGGAGCGTCGGCGTGACCTCGCGATGAAACGAGGCGCGTGTCTGCATCCGGCTCGAGACCTTGAAGCTCAGCTGCCCGGAATAGGTCATCCCATCGAAGTCTTTCGTGGCCGGAGTCGTCGGAGTGACTGGCGGCGGCGACAGCGTATGCGCGTGCTCGTACCCCACCGAGGCGACGGCTTCGATCCGCCCGCCCAGCCGACGGCTGTATTGCACGTGCGCGCCTGAGGATTCGTAACCGTGCGCGGCCAGTTGGCCCGGAGGCGGCGCCCCGTTGATGTTCCGGGAATAGTTGCCGCCGATCATCAGCTGACCCAGCGACGGCCGCTGATAGGACAATCCGGCGCTCGTCTGCAGATAGCGGTAATCACTTATGCCGGAGAACACCTCGGTGTTGGAGGACCAGGCCTGCACGGCTTGGGCGAACACGCCGATGCCGCTCGGCCGCCCGCAAGTGACGCCGGCGCCGACCTCTTTCGTGGTCTGGATGTTGAACACCGTGCTGGTGGCGTCCGCGACCGCTGGCGGCACAGTCCCTTCGGCGCCCGGAACGGGGATCGGCGCCGCCAGTCTGGCGGCGGAGTTCACGAGCTCGTTGCGGCCGCGCGAGTATCCACCCGTGAACGTCCCGCCGCAGGGGCCGGCGTGCAGGGCCGCGCCGCCCGCCAGGCTGATCTGCTCGTTGTCGAGGTTCTTGTTCTTATTGTGGAACAAGTAGGCGATGGAGCCATCGAGGAACACCGCCTGACGGCCGATCGGCATTGAGTAGTCGACGTTGAGCCGCGGCGCAAAGATCGTGTCTTCGGGCGTGACGTTGCCCACCGTCGCCGCCAGCTGGCTGGCGCCCGCGAGGTTGCTGTCGTGCTCGACCAGCAGTTCGCCCTGCACATGGAGCGCGCGGGTCGCCTGCTGCGGCGCTCCAGGGCCCAGTGGGCTCAAGGCCTGGGCGGCGGCCGACCCTGCACCGGCCAGAGTCAGCACGGCTGCGCCGATACCCAACGTCGCGCTCTTCATCCACTTCCCCTAAGCCATTTGTGGCCCGAGACCTTAGCGTCTGCGGCAAATTGGTTAAAGGAGTGCGCCGTTTGTCCAAGCGGCGATCAGCGGCGGCGCAGCAGGATCCGCCGCACTGTGCCCAGAAAGTTACGCAGCTGAGCCACGAGCCCGGCGCCGCGTGAGGCGCGCTCGACGCGCAGGCCGGCGGTGCGCGGCCGCGGCTGGAGCGTCACCGTGAGCGCCAGAAGGCGCCCCCGGACCAGGTGTTTTCGGTTCGCCTGTGACGGCTGCATGAGGTCGATCTCGGCCGGATCGAGCGGCTCGACGGAAAGCGCGCCCGCCGCGACTGCGGATTGCACGAGCCGGGCGCCGACCTCGGTGCGGCTGAGGACCAGGCTGCGGCCGTCCAGCTCCTCGAACGTCGGGTAGCCGGTCTCGCCGCCGTACCAGGCGTCCGCCGCGGCCACGTCGGCGACGCCGCCGACCGCATCGGGGCAGATCTTGCAGCGGAACTGGACTTCCCTCGACAGGAAGCCGCCCCAGCTGCGCTCGTAGCTCATATCGCCCTCCCGCCCGTCGCGGGTGATCGCGGTGGCGCGGCCCGGCCAGCCGTGGCCGCGGTAGCGGAATGCGGCCAACTCCGCGGCAGGCAGGCCGATTTCGTCCACCACGCGACCGACCGCTCGACGGCTGGGGATGCCGGCGCAGAAGAACGCCAGCATCAGCGGGATGTGCTCCGCGACCCGCGGGTCGAACCGCGCCAGCTGCCGAAGCGCCGAGACGTCGCAGGGCTTGCCGACGAAGGCCGCCCGACCGCCATCGGCCAGCACGCTTTCGATATCCGCCAGCGGAGAGGACGCGATGTAGCGCGACCCCGCCCCGGCCACGATCTCGTCGCGCGAGGTCGAGACGACCACCCGGTTGCCGACCGGATCGGCTGGATCGGCGGTCACGTGAACCACCCGGTCGACGAGCCCCGATTGCAGGGCATGCAGGGCCAGCGCCGTGACGGCGCCGCCGGAGGCGCCCTTGAAGCGGATTTCGCTGTCCGTCGCGTGGCCTGTCAGGACGTCGAGCATGGGTCCCCAGACGGGATGCACGTCCGGGCCTGGGGGCCAGGGCGCAACGACGGCCCCAGGGCAGGATCGGGCGATGATCGCCTCGGTCGTCTCCTTCACAGGTCCCCGCTGCTGCGGCCGCGCATAGCCAGGGGCCGCCTCTCCCATGGCGATGCCCGAGGAGGCCACGCCCGCGCACAGGCCGCAGCCCGAGCAGAGCTGGCCGGCCACGACACGGCGGACGGTCGGAGACTCCGGAAGCGTCAAGCTTGCCTCGACAGCCACTCCGACATCAGCGTCGCGAGTTCCGCCCGGTATGGCCGCAGCAGTTCGGCGACGGTGTCCATCCCCCGCGACGCGCCGGCCGCGAGCTTGTCCCGCTTTTCCAGGCAGTCGAGCGTGAAGGCAAGCGCCTCGTCGTCGCTCATGCCCTTCACAGGCACCAGCCAGTCGTATTCGAGAAGCCCGAACAGCCCGCTGAACTTGCGGCTGTAGGCCACCGGAACGACCGGCACCCCCGAGGAATAGGCCGCGATGCAGGCGTGCATGCGCGCGCCGACCAGGAAATCGAGGCTCGAAATGTAGGACTTGGCCTCGCAGGGGCCGACGAAGTCGGGGGCCCGCACAGTCTGCGGAAACTGACGGTGCAGGCGATTGGCCAAGCGGCTGTCGTTGTCCGGATGGTCGTCGTCGGCGATCACGTGCGGGACGAGGTGCACCTCCACGTCCGGCCGCTTGACCAGCTCGTCGATGAAACGGGTCGTGAAGCGGGCGTAGTTGGCGCTCAGTCCGAAATGGTTCGTGCCGCGCTCGGCTTCGCTGAACAGCAGACCGGAGACATTGACGCCCACCCTGATGCGCTCGCCGCCCCGCTCATGGCTGCGGTCGTCATAGGGAAGCCGCAAGGCCACATCCACCGACAGTGTAGCACGGGCTTTGGGCGCCAACGCCTCCAGCGCGCTCAGCGACTCCCGGTCCCTCACCACGACGCCTCGCGCCCGCTCCAGAACGACCCGAGCCAACTGCCGGTAAGGGGTGCGCGTGAACGGGCCGATGGTTTGGGGCGACAACAGGAGGGGCCGGCGCCACGCCAGCGCGATCACCTTTGTCGCCCAGAGGAAAAGGAAGCGCTTCAGGCCATAGATTTCGGCGAAGCTGTCGCCGGCGCCGATGTCCAGCACGATGTCGGAGCGGCCAAGGGCGGCCCAGGATCCCCACGGATTGAGCAGCGAAAGCGTGTTGACGGCGAAGATCTCCGCCTCGTCGGGCTTGAGATAGGCGACCCCGTCGTCGCGCATGCCGACGATCTCGAACTCAGGTGTGACGCCGATCTCCGCGGCGACCTCGCGCACGATGGCCATGTTGGCGACCGTCAGCGCGCCGACCCCAAGGTTGGCCGAGCTGGCGGAGTGCCAGAGCAGCGCGATCTTGATCGCCCGGGACGGAGAGCCGTTCGTCAAAGTCAATCACCCTCGCATCCGAACACGCAAGCCATCCGGCCCGCCACTCCTTCTCGGCCGCCGCGCGCCGGCGGTGGGTCGGGTCGCGTGGCGGGTCGGGACCCGATCCACCAGCTGGACGGCAGATGATTTTCCCAGACCCCGCGCGCGACCGTCTATAAGTCCACCGAGTCTCCTTTACAAACTGCGGTAGAGAGTTGCTGAGAGAAAGAAAAATCCGCGTGGCCCTCGCTGCGTCGGGAGGCGGACACGTCCGTCAGCTGCTCGATCTGGCCCCCGCATGGGGACCGTACGACCATTTCTTCGTCACCGAACCGACGGCGCTGGGCGAAAGCATCGCCGCCGAACATCGCACCCACTTCGTCGACCACGTCGCGCTGGGACAGGCGCGGCTGGGTGCACCGGTCCGCATGCTATTGGCAGGGCTGAGGAATTTCTTCCAGTCGGCTGCCATCGTACTCAAGGAACGGCCCGACGTGGTGCTCTCGACCGGCGCCGGATCCGTCTATTTCACCGTGCTCTGGGGACGGCTGCTGGGCGCGCGGGTGATGGTGATCGAATCATTCGCGCGGTTCGACGGCCTCTCGGCTTTCGCCAAGATCGCCGGGCCTCTCGCGCATGACAAGGTCGTGCAGTCGCCGGCGCTCGCCGCCCTCTGGCCCGACGCGGCGGTTTTCGATCCCCTTCGGCTGCTCGAGGGGCCGCGGCCCGCCAAGTCGCCGCTGCTGTTCGCCACGGTGGGCGCCACCCTGCCCTTCGACCGTCTGGTGACCAGCGTCGCGGCCCTGAAGGCGCGCGGCGAAGTTCCCGAAGCGGTGTTCGTGCAGACGGGCGTCGGTGGCGCGGCGCCGGCGGGCCTCGAAGTGGTCGAGACCCTGCCGTTCGACGGCATGATCGGAAAGCTCCGCGAAGCCGATCTCGTGGTCTGCCATGGCGGCACGGGCTCGCTCATCACCGCGCTGCGGGAAGGCTGCCGGATCGTGGCCATGCCCAGGCTGTTCTCGCTCGGCGAGCACTATGACGACCACCAGGAAGAGATCACCGAGGCATTCCGCGCTCGCGGACTGATCGAGGTTGCAAAGTCGGAGGCGGAGCTCTCCGTCGCCCTGGCCGCAGTGCGCAGCCGCCCCCCGAAAATGGCCACCAGTGACCCGGCTGCCCTGATCGCCCACGCCCAGGCGTTCCTGAAGAGCGTGGCCGAACGCCGCGGGCGGCCCGCCGCAGCCCAGTCTAGAGCCAGTCGAAGCCGCTCAACCTGAAATCCGTCATCGAGATATGGATTTCGGGGAGGACGAACCCCGTATCAGGCACAGACGGAACGACCACCGGGGCGACGACCACGGGCGGAACGACGAGGGGAAAGTCTATCGGGAGCGGAACGGCGCCCGTCGCCCCGGTCGTTACCGCGCCGGTCAAGTTCGCGATCAGCTGGTCGGCGGTGACGACGGTGGTGGGATGCGCGGCCAGCCAGGAGCGGAGCGCTGCGGCTCCGCCGTCCGAGACGGCGCTGTTGAGGGCGTTGTTGCTGTTGAGCGCGAAGGTGTCGCCGGTGGTGCCGTAGATGACGGCCTGGTTGTTGCTGAGGCTGAGGTTGGCGGAGTTGTAGACCCCGATCTCGGTCCGGTCCTGCGGCCCGTCGCGGGAGATCAGGACGTTGCCGCTGATGGTCGAGTTGTCGATGTGGTCGCCCATGATGCCGCCGTAACCGGAGCCGTCGACCAGGTTGTTGGTGATCGTCATGTTCTGGTAGTGCATCGTGGTCGCCTGGTCGGCGACGAAGATGCCCTGGAAGGCGTCGCCG
>JBJMQX010000120.1:0-13232 GCA_045802455.1 Phenylobacterium sp.
GGCGACGACGACCAGTCGATCTACGGCTGGCGCGGGGCGGAGGTGGACAACATCCTGCGCTTCGAGCGCGACTTCCCGGGCGCCAAGGTGGTGCGGCTGGAGCGCAACTACCGCTCGACCAGCCACATCCGGGCCGCCGCCTCCGGCCTCATCGCCGCCAACAAGAGCCGGCTCGGCAAGACCCTGTGGACGGAAAGCCAGGGCGGCGAAAAGGTCGTGGTCCGCGGCGTCTGGGACGGCGAGGCCGAAAGCCGGCTGATCGCCGACGAGATCGAGCGCGCCCACAAGGGCGGCCCAAATCAAAGTGGGGGCGAACGCGACCCCCGCCGCTACCGCGACATGGCCATCCTGGTCCGCGCCAGCTTCCAGATGCGCGCCTTCGAGGAGCGGTTCGTCCTCCTGCAGATCCCCTACGCGGTGATCGGCGGCCCCAGGTTCTTCGAGCGCGCCGAGATCCGCGACGCCCACGCCTACCTGCGGCTCGTCCAGTCCCCCGACGACGACCTGGCCTTCGAGCGCATCGTCAACACCCCCAAGCGCGGCATCGGCGACACCACCGTCCAGAAGCTGCTGCAGGTCGCCCGCACCCACGCCATCCCTGCCGTCCTGGCCGCCCGCGGCGTGGTCCAGACCGACGAGCTCGCCGCCCGCACTCGCACCGCGCTCGCCAACTTCCTGCGCGACCTCGACCGCTGGCGCGCCGAGGCCGAGCGCCTGGCCCACCCGCGCCTGATGGAGCAGATCCTGGAGGAGAGCGGCTACACCGACGCCCTTCGCCTCGACAAGAGCCCCACCGCCCAGACCCGCCTGGAAAACCTCAAGGAGCTCGTCCAGTCGATGGGCAATTTCGAGACCCTCGGCGAATACCTCGAGCACGTCTCCCTGGTCATGGACCTCGACCGCGGCCCGGCCGCCGACGCGGTGCAGATCATGACCCTGCACTCGGCCAAGGGGCTGGAGTTCCCGCTGGTCTTCCTGCCCGGCTGGGAGGAAGGCGTCTTCCCCTCCCAGCGCAGCATGGACGAGAAGGGCGAGAAGGGCCTGGAGGAGGAGCGGCGCCTGGCCTACGTCGGCATCACCCGCGCCCGCGAGGAGGCCCGCGTCTCCTTCGCCGCCAACCGCCAGGTCTATGGCCGCTGGACCAGTCAGCTCCCCAGCCGCTTCGTCGACGAACTGCCGCTGGAGAACGTCGAGGCCTCATCGGAGACCGGCTACTACGGCGGCGGCCCCGGCATGCAGCAGCACGGCAGCCGCTGGGACGAGGACCCGGCCTTCGGCGCCGGATATTCCTCCCCGGGCTGGCGGCGCGCCCAGGCCGCCGGCTACAAGGGCTCCCACCCCGGCCGCCAGCAGGTGATCGAGGGCGAAGGCCGCCTGGTCGCCGTCTCCGCCGCCTCCGAGGCCAGCGACTACCGCCGCGGCGACCGCGTCTTCCACCTCAAGTTCGGCTACGGCGCCGTCACCGCCGTCGAAGGCAACAAGCTCACCGTCGCCTTCGAAAAAGCCGGCGAAAAGAAGGTCATCGACAGCTTCGTGGAGAAGCAATAGCCGGCTGCTTCCGCGCCTTCGCTCGCGCTGACACGGCCCGCCCATCGATCCGCGTCCGCAGCGACATTACATTCACTGTAGGCGTTGCCGCCCCGACATAGGCCGACACCAACTTGTCGATGAATGGTTGCATGCCAGTCTCGACAGCCCTTCCAAGGCGCTCTACGGCTGGGCTGGGTGCAATCCACTTCTTTTTCCGCGCAACAGTGGTGACGCCCGAGGCCACCGCTCCTACTCCAGCTGCAACGGACGGGCCCCCAATGCAGCCTGCGATTCCGCCCGCCAGTCCAAAGGCTCCAGCCACAAGCGCGACGTTTACGAAGGGCGAATTCTTGGAATAAAAATCAACACAGGCGTCGAGAACCATTTGCCGTCCAGAGCTCTTGATCCGCTCCACTTCTGCATTCACTTTCATGACTTCCTTTGCGATGGCCGCGGGCCCAGTCTCCGATCGAGAAGACCCAGAGCTCGCCACCACACGGTCCACGACAGAGCGAATTTGGGGCCGCAAGGACCGCGCAATCTCAATATAGCTTTCAACGGGTATATCGACGGGTATCGTCAAACCGAGGCCGCTTGCGACCTCGCGCTCCAAAGCCGCCGAAGTCGAAACCGCTTCGTCGATCTGAGAAGTCAAACCCGTGGGCAATGAGGTGAGTGGCCGATTATCTACGAGAAGAGGCGCATTGAATGCCCTTGCTGTTCTAAGTGCGTAAATTACATCGCTAAGTTCAGCAACTTGCTTCAACTTCGCCACGTCTTTATCGACAAGAGCCGATTTGAATTCCTCAAGGATTTCCCAATCTGGCGCAACAAACGGATGAATGTTGCTTGCCAGACGTTGAACATACGACTTAAATCTCTTGAGTTCCGGTGTTGAACTGACGATTTCTCGAGCTTCGTCCTTCCAAATCCCTACACAGTGGGCACATATCCGATTCTTTGAATCACTTGTAATATTTAGAAATCTATATGCTTGATACTCATATCTTGAAATGTGATCGTGATTGTAGACGACATCTACTATCTCTTCCGAATAGGCGCTATAGGGAGCAATCAGCGTAGGTACAATTGCGCCCCGCTCCACCAATGTGGAAAATCTTGCGAAATCATTTTTCTTTATGCAATACGGACAAACAATAGTGTAGATCGTGGAATGGAATGGTAGGTATGCCAATATCTTTTCAAAATTGTAGGATTGCAGGAATAATTTTTCTTCATATATAGAGCGATCGACATTTTCGCTCACAAAGAGCCGAGCCAAGCTAGTGCTGTCGCCGTTCTGAAAGTTCTTCATAATATCGTCGACGCGTTCTTTGTGAACTCGGTCGCGATCTATTCCTAAGACTGACATCGGCGATCACCACTCCACGACAAGGCATAGTCGGGGATTGAGCGTGGTTCCGCAAGTGTTCCGTAGCGCTTCAGCTGGCCGCTACTTCTTTATCGGCGGGCCGCACCTCGCAAGCGCGGAGACGAGCCAACGCGCCTGGTTTGCCCGCGCGGGGAGTTCGAGGGCAGAGACTTCCTGTCCCTTAGGGATTAGCCGATTTCCTCGGGGCCAATCAAGAACGCCGCCATCCACCGACGCTCGTCCTCCGAGGGTTGGAATGAGACGCCCCCATCTGCTGATTTCCAATACCTAGGCGCGGCGATTTCGTCGTGAAGCACAAGTTCAGCGGCGAGGTAGAGCAGCCAAACATCGCCCCTTAGCGAGCTAATGATGAACTTTAGGGCCTCGTCTTCGGGGACGTAGGGTGAGACGGGTTCCAACGCCGCGTGAGCGGGTCCGACGTGGACGAAGTGATCGCTAAGCATTCCGTAGTACTTGCCTAATGGCGCCACGAAATCCTTTGCGCAGCTAACGCACTTCGTCGACCTCAGCTTCCCGGCGTGGAACTCCTTCAGGGCCGTCGGCTTGACGGCAATTGTGATGACTGTGGCGATGGCCTCGATGAGTGAGCGCGCCAGCATCCCATACTGTCGGCGATAGCCGTGACGGGCGACCTCGATGCTTGCAAGATAGGTGTTCAATGCGGTGTTGAGCAGCCGTGAAACGGTCGCCTTAAAGCCATCGTCTTGCAAGTTCGGAAGGTGCCTGAAAACGAGTCCGGCAGTCTGCCCGAAAAGCTCGCTGCATACCGATATGTGCGATCGCGTAAGTTCATCGAACGAGCGCCGGATCCGAGGGCCGTCTCTTTTGAGCTGGTTTTGGATCATGTTCTTGGTTGTGAACACGACTCGCTCGTTGATGCGGTCCACGTGGACAGACGCCAACTTTTCGATCGCTGGGACCCTAAGGCTCTGGCGGCGCCGTCTCGTACGCGTCTGTTTGGTCATCAGTTCTCATCCACGCAGTCATAGCCTCGCAGCGAGTTCCTCGTGCGCGTTGACCCGCAGAACGGTCCGAACGACTGGGCGCCGAAACTCGGCTTCGCGACCCGCTACCGATGTCGTGTCTTGGACGGAATCGGACGAGCGCTGCCTTTCTGGCTGAAATGCCGCCAGTGTAGATTGGCCTACCTACACGAGATCAAAAAGTGGAATCGTACGTGATTAGCAACTTGGAGGCTCGGGCCGAGATAGCCACGGCTATTGGGCAATCGCTGGACGAACTCGTCCGTGAGCGAATGGCAGGCCTCGTGGAAGAACCCGACATCACCTCCCGCATCGGGCAGCGCTTGGAAGATCGTTTCGACGGCAGGCGGTTGGGTGGATACCATGTTCGCGTTATCAGCGAGACGATCCCGTCACATGGCGGCCGAAGCCTAGAGAAGCCGACGGGTACCGACCTGTATTTTGCACTTTCAGTCGAAGACCAAGACGGAGTTCAATCGTCTAAAGGTGTACTCGTTCAAGCAAAGCGAAGAGATCGATTGAAATGGCCGGACCTTGTAAAGCAATGCCGGCGGATGAGGATGATTACAAAAAAGGGATCGGTTGCGTGGATTTATGGTAAATCTGGCGTAGACGTAGTTAAGTCGCAGCACGTTCTGAACATGAATTCGGCAGTCCTTAGTATGAAGGAGTTTTTTGATCGGCTTCTAGAATGCGAAATCGGTGATCAGCGAAAAGTGCCCAACGGACCATTTGGCGACCGGTCCGAGCTCAAGGCTATGCTGGAGACATTGGGGGCGCGGAGCGCTTTCTGGCTAAAGCTGGAGGAGCGGTAAGCGAGCACCTGCGGCAACTGGGGGGTGTCGAGTCCGACCGCGGACCCTGGCGACGCCGAGCCCGGCTTTTGGGAGTCAGGGATAGGACATACTGTCCCTAGCTTCTCGCACCTCTCCGCCCCCGCCTTGCCCCGAACCACGTTCGGTGACACACCCGCAAGGCACGCCGGGGGGCGGCGAGGATCGGGGCGGCCATGAAACTCACTCTGCTCGCGCCCCTGCTGGCTTGCGCCGCCCTCGTCGCGGGCGCGGCGCAGGCGCAGCCGCGCGCCCATCCCGGCCACCACGCCCCAAGGCCCACCATCGAGGGCGACTGGCGGGTCAACATCATCCTGCCGATGGAATCCACGCCCGCGACGCCCGAGCTGGTGGTCTCCGAGGAGCGCGCGAAGGCCGTGGCCGCCATCGCCGGCAAGGCGCTGGCCGACGAGTTCGCCGCCATGCTCGACCCGGAGCTGCCGATGCTGGTGCCGCTCTCCGACGGCCTGGCGACCGTACGGGGCCAGCGGCGCACCCGCGCGGTCGTCCTGCCCGCCGACGGCAAGCTCCCCTACTCGGCCGCCGCCCGGAAGGAGCTCGCCGGCCCGCCGCCCGACACCCCGCTCGACAGTTACGAACAGCGCTCCAACGCCGAGCGCTGCCTGGTCGGCCAGGGCCAGCCGCCGCTGTCGTCCTTCCTGCTCGACAGCCAGATGCACATCCTCTCGACGCCCGGCTACGTGGTCATCCACGTGGAGTACGGCGACGACGTGCGCATCGTGCCGCTGACGGCGACCCACGCGCCGAAGGTGTTCTGGTCGCCACTGGGGGATTCCATCGCCCATTGGGAGCGGGGCACGCTGGTGATCGAGACGGTGGGCATGCCCGACGCCGACCGCTTCCACATCGCCCCCAACCTGATCGTGCCGGGCGACGCGACCGTGATCGAGCGGCTGACGCCGATCTCGGACCGGGAGCTGCTCTACCAGTTCACCGTCATCGACCCGAAGACCTTCACCGCGCCCTGGCTCGGCGAGTTCTCCTGGTTCCGGACGGACAAGCGCATGTACGAGAGCGCCTGCCACGAGGGGAACTATTCGCTGCCCAACATCCTGGCGGGCGCCCGGCACGAGGAGGCGGTGGCCCGGGCGGCGACCGCCGGCCGCTGAGGGTTGCGGGGCGGACGCTCAACTCTAACTGCTCGTCATGGCCGGGCTTGTCCCGGCCACCCATAAACGCGGGGATGCAGGGTGAGGCTCGGCCATGCAGAGCTCTGCCTGGCAGCACCGGTGCGTATGGGTGGCCGGGACAAGCCCGGCCATGACGAGCCGATAAGGCGATGAATGATCAACCTGGGCCTTGACAACGCTCGCCCGGTGTTCTACTTTTGTTCCCGTGAACGCCGCCGATCCCCGCAGCCAGCCGCTCCTCGAGTTGAGCCTGTGCGCCTACCGGCTGGGGAAGGCCTTCGGGGCCGAGGCCGAGCGGGCGATCGGCAACCCCGAGTGGCTGAAGTGGAACGACCTCTTCGAGCGGAGCTTCTTCGCCGCCCGCATGGGCTTCGCGCTGGAGCACCGCCTGCGGCGCGCCCCGGCCGAGCCGCGCGAGCCCGTCTCCGACCGTGAACAGCTGATCGACCGCCCCGAGACGGAGCGCGAAGAGCGTGACCGCGGCCCTGACGAGCGGGAGCGCGAACGCGACCGCGAGACCGAACGGGCGAGCTTCCCGCTCCTGGTCCGCACCCTGGACGGCGTCGCCGCCGAGGCCGCGACCCTGCCCGGCGAGGAGCCCCGCGACCTGGTGAACCTGCGCGAGCTGCTCGCCCACGTGAAATCCAGCCCCGCCGCCCCGCTCCCCCCACGCAAACCCACTGCCAACCTGCGCGCCAGGCTCGCCACATCCGCCGGCGCCGTCAGCGCGCTCGCTTTACCCCCGCGCCCACCGCCGAGCCCCGCCGCCGGCCCCCTCGCCGGCCTCCTCGCGGGCCGCCGCCCCACCGGCCCCCCACGCCGCTGAGCCCGCGAGACCTCGACGACCCTTCACGCCCAAGCACAACCTCCACGCCCCTCCCCATCCCCAATGGCGGAGGCGATCCCGGTTGGTCCGTGAACGGGTCGGCCGGAGGCGGAATTCAAACCGCGGAGCTCGCGGAGATGCGCAGAGCGGCCGTGGATGCACCGACCTCCGCGTGTCTCCGCGATCTCAGCGGTTCAATCCCAATTATTCACTCACCCAAACCTGGCCCCCATCCCCGGCGCAGGCCACTCTCGTTGGCCCGTGGATGGGTCCGGCCGGAGGCGGAATTCAAACCGCGGAGCTCGCAGAAGTGCGCAGAGAGGCCGTGGATGCACCGATCTCCGCGTGTCTCCGCGATCTCAGCGGTTCAATCGAAGCGGCTCTGCCGCCGGGACACGCGCGAGGGCAGCGCAACCGGTCTCGACGGTCCCTATCCCTTCCCGTCGCGCCGCCGGCTCAGGCCGCGGATGGCGAGCGCGCCCAGCCCCGCCATCACCGCCAGCCCGCCGGCCACCAGCGCCATGTGCCACTTCGGCGTGGTCTCCAGCTTGGCCAGGATCGACGGCGTCCCTTCGGCCGAAACCACCGGCCCCTCCGCCACCGCCGGGGCGACCAGCGGCGACTGCTCGGCCTTACGGAAGGTGACCAGGCCCGCGGACGGATCGACGTCCTCGGCGGTCCAGCCGCCTTCGCTCCAGGCGCGCGCATGGGCGCCGGCGTCCGCCTTCCACCAGCCGCGGCCGGTGCGCGCGGCCTTGGGCAGGGGGAAGCCCAGCACCTCCTCGATCTCGGCGAAATTGGCGCGCCACTCCGGCCCGGCGTGGCCGGCGAGGCGGGCGGACAGCGGATTGTACTTGCTCATCGAACACATCTCCCGCGGCCGGAACGCTGGGCGGCGCATGATGGCGCCAGCTCGACGTTGAACCAATCGCCATCGCGCGCGCTATCGCCGCCACGATGCGCATATCATGGGATAAGAGTACGAGGACCTTCTGCGGCGGCGCGGGGCTGGCGATGGCGGCCGGGCTGCTGCTGGGCGGCGCCATGCACCCGAACCTCGACGACGACGGCCGCCCGATCGGCCCGCAGATCATCGCCGGCTCCTCCGGCATGCGCGCCATCGGCTCCTTCGACTCCGCGATGCGCATGGCCAGTTACAACGGCAAGATCCCCGACTACGTGCTGGGCACGGATTGGAACCGCATGACCGCGCTCCCCGAGCCCGCCGCGGTCGCGCCGCCCGCCCGCGAGCTGGCCCGCAACGACGACCCGCCGCCCGAGCCCGCGACCTACGTCCGCGCGGACTACGAGGAGCCGCCGCTCGCCCCGCACGGCCGCTACCCCTCGATGGGCGGCGCCGAGCCCCACGCCCCCACCGGCGAAGCCGTCGACGCCGCCGACCAGGCCCCCGCCATCGCCGGCTGAGCCCCCTCGCCTTTCCGCCAATCCCCCGCTAGAGGCGGCGGATGAGCGCCGACGCCGTCCAGACCACCGCCCGCGGGCCCCGCGCCGAGGCCGAAGCCGCCGCCGCCGCGCTGGACGCCGACCCCGCCACCGAGGCCCTCACCTATTCGATCCTGGAGGAGGACGAGGCGCACGACGTCTGGCGCATCGACGCCTTCCCGACCTCGGCGGACGAGCGCGCGGCGCTGGAGCGGACCCTGGCGCGGTTCGCGGGCCTCAGGGTCGCCACCGAGACCCTGGCGGACGCCGACTGGCTGGCGATGGCGCTCTCCGGCCTGCCGCCGGTCCGCGCCGGCCGGTTCTTCGTCTACGGCGCCCACGACCGCGGCCTCGCCCCGGCCAGCACGGTCAACCTGCGGATCGAGGCGGGCGCGGCCTTCGGCACCGGCCACCACGGCACCACGGAGGGCTGCCTCTCCGCCTTCGACGCCCTCCTGAAGGCGCGCCGCTTCCCCCGCGTGCTGGACGTCGGCTGCGGCACGGGCGTGCTGGCCATCGCCGCGGCGCGAACCGGCTCGAGGCTCACCCTCGGGACCGACATCGACGCGCCGTCGGTCCGCATCGCCAACGAGAACGCCCGCCTCAACCGCGCCAGCGCGCGCTTCGTACACGCCGGCGGCCTCGCCGACCCCCGCGTGCGGGCCGGCGCGCCCTACGACCTGGTGTTCGCCAACATCCTTGCCCCGCCGCTGGTGGCGCTGGCCGAGGACATCCGCCGCGCCCTGAAGCCCGGCGGCACAGCCATCCTCTCCGGCCTGCTCCGGACCCAGGAACGCCGGATCGTCGCCGCCTACGCCAGCCACGGCTTCCGCCTGGCGCGCCGCCTGCGCCGCGATGCCTGGGCGACCCTGGTGCTCACCCGCGGGCGCTAGAGGCTCCGGAACCTGCGCCATCGGCCCCGCGTTTCCCCGCCCGGCCAAGCTCGGCCCGGTCGCGAGAAGGAGCGGCAGATGTCCAACGACGGAGACTATGTGGAGCGCACCACGACCACCGAGGCGCCGACCAGCGTGCGCCGCGAGGAGGTGCAGGTGGTGCGGCCGAACAACAGCGGCTGGTGGATCGCCCTGGCGATCGTCGTGGTGGCCGTGATCGGCCTCTTCTTCTGGATGAATTCGAGCCGCAACACCGACGCCGACCTGCAGGCCGCCCGCGACCAGGGCGCGGCCCAGGCCCAGCTCGACAACGCCGCGGCCAACGCCCAGGCCGCCGCCAGCCAGGCGAGCGCCGCCGCCCAGTCAGCGACCACCGGCGCGGTCCAGGCGACGCAGCACGCGGCCCAGTCCGCCGCGCAGTCGGCCAACGAGTCGGCCCGCGACGCGGCGACCACCGAGCCGCCGGCCTCTCAGCCGGCGCCGCCGCCGCAGTAGCGCTCAGCCGACCAGCTTGGCCGCGCCAAGCTCGCTCCGCCAATGGGCGGCGCGGGCCTTGGCGAGGTCGGCGCGGCCGATCGGCGACAGCGCCTCGTCGTCGAACGCCTCCAGCACCTCGAAGGCGAACGCCGCCTCGCCGTGCTCGCGCCAGGCGGCCTGCGCCTCGGGGTTCGCGTAGCCGCCGCTCTTCAGCCCGAACCAGATCGAGTTCTGCTGCTGGTCGAGGTTGCGCGAGGCCGCCACCCAGACCCGGCCGGCCGGCGCGCAGCGCAGCGCGAACACGCCCCGCTGCACCTTGCGCTCCTTGAACTCGCGGACCGCCTCGCGGCGCGATTGCTTGTCCATCTTCGCTCCTATGCCCCGCGCCTGGAGGCGTCGAACTCGTCCGCCAGGATGGCGTAGAGGTAGGTCGTCCGCCAGTCGCCCTTCACGTGGACGTTCTGCTTGAGCTCGCCCTCGCGCCGCATGCCCAGCTTCTCCATCACGCCGTACGAGCCAGCGTTGCGCACGTCGCACCACGCCCAGACCCGATGTACGCCCAGCACCCGGAACGCCACGTCGAGCATCGCGCGCGCCGCTTCCGTGGCGATGCCTTGGCGCCAATAGTCGCGGTTGAAGCTGTAGCCGAGGTCGGCGGAATGCTCGGCCGGATTGTTCGCGCCCAGCCGGATGGAGCCAATGACCCGGCCGTCCGCCCGATGCTCGACAGCCAGGTTGACGTCGTCTCTGGGCCACCGCGCCTGGGCCTCGAACATCCGGCCCAGGAAGGCCTGCGTCTCGTCCGGCGTGTTGGGTCCCCAGTCCATGAAGCGGACGACCTCTGGCTGCGTCGCATAGGCGTGCACGTCGTCGAAATCGGCCTGCCGGAACTCGCGCAGCAGCAACCGCTCGGTGCGTATCGGGAACCAGGGTTTCAGGTCGTCGGTCACGGTCATCTCCTCTTGGGCTTTAGGCCGTTGGCAGGAGAGGCGTTCGCGGGCGACCCTGCCGGTGCGGCGGGGTCGCGGTCTTCGTCAGCGCTCAGCCAGGCGCGCGCGAATCCGGACCCCGGATGGGACCGTACGAATTCGACGGGCATTGGCTTGCGCGGAAGGCCATGGACCGGCCGATAGCCCGAACGGCGATATGGGGCAAGGCCTTGGCCCGGGCGGCCTGGACCGATTACATGCCGGCCCATGCGCCAGACCTTCGACGAAAGCACCGACCGCTCCTTCGGGCCCAAGCACGTGCCGCTGATCCGCAAGGCGATGGCCGACCAGGGCCTGGACGGCTTCGTGACCCCGCACGAGGACGAGCACCAGAACGAGTACCTGCCCGCCGCCAACGACCGGCTGGCGTGGGCCACGGGCTTCACCGGCTCGGCCGGCGCCGCGGTGATCCTGAAGGACAAGGCCGCGATCTTCGTCGACGGCCGCTACACCCTGCAGGTCCGCGACCAGGTCGACCAGGGCGTCTTCGAGATCCGCGACCTGGTGGAGGGCGGCGTGCCCGCCTATCTGGAGGCCGCCGCTCCGAAGGGCGGGGTGATCGGCTACGACCCGCGGCTGCACAGCCCCGACGCGCTGGAGCGGCTGAAGGCCGCGGTCGCCAAGGCCGGCGCCCAGCTGCGCCCGGTCAGCCCCAACCCGCTGGACGCCGCCTGGGGCCAGGCGCGCCCGCCGCAGCCCGTGGCGCCCGTCGTGCCCCATCCGCTGGAATACGCCGGCGAGGACTCCGGCTCGAAGCGCCACCGCCTGGGCGAGGCCTTGGCGGCGCGCGGCGCCGACGCCGCGGTGATCACCTCGCCGGCCTCGATCGCCTGGCTGTTCAACATTCGCGGCGGCGACGTGATCCGCTCGCCCCTGCCGATCGGCCAGGCGATCCTGGGCGCAGACGGCTCGGCGCGGCTGTTCCTCGACCCGCAGAAAGTGACGCCGGACCTGCCGGCCTGGCTCGGCAACGAGGTCCGGCTGGAAACCCCGCAGGACCTGCCGCAGGCCCTGGGCGAGCTCTCCGGCAAGTCGGTGCTGGTCGACCCCGCCCAGAGCTCGTCCTGGTACTTCGAGGCCCTGGGCGGCGCCGGGGCTGTGGTGCAGCGCGGCGAGGACCCCTGCGTGCTGCCCCGCGCCTGCAAGAACCCCGTCGAGATCGAGGGGACCAAGCGCGCCCACGTCCGCGACGGCGCCGCGCTCACCCGCTTCCTGCACTGGATCGCGACCGAGGGGCAGGCCAATCCGCCCGACGAGATCGAGGCGGTCGCCAAACTGGAGAGCTTCCGCGAGGCCACCGGCGCGCTGAAGGACCTCTCCTTCGACACCATCGCGGGCGCCGCGTCGAACGGCGCCATCGTGCACTACCGGCCGACCGCGCGGCTGAACAAGCGGGCTGAGCGCGGCTCGCTGCTGCTGGTGGATTCCGGCGCCCAGTACCTGGACGGCACCACCGACGTGACCCGCACCGTCGCCATCGGCGAGCCGAGCCCGGAGATGCGCGAGCGCTTCACCCTGGTGCTGCAGGGCCACCTGGCGCTGGCGCGGGTGAGATTCCCGGCCGGGACCACCGGCTCGGCGCTGGACGCGCTGGCCCGGGTGCCGCTGTGGAGCCGCGGCCTCGACTACGACCACGGCACCGGCCACGGCGTCGGGTCCTACCTGGGGGTTCACGAAGGCCCCCAGCGGATCGCCAAGCAGCCGAACATGACGGCTCTGCGGCCCGGGATGATCGTCTCCAACGAGCCCGGCTACTACAAGGAAGGCGGCTACGGCATCCGTATCGAGAACCTGCAGTTCGTCACCGAGCCGGCCGTACCGGACGGCGGCGAGCGGCCGATGCTGGCCTTCGAGACCCTGACGCTCGCCCCGATCGATCGCCGGCTGGTGGTGGCCGAGATGCTGACGCCGGAAGAGCGGGTCCAGCTCGACGCCTACCACGCCCGCGTCCTGGCCACGATCGGCCCGAAGGTCCCAACCGACGTCGCGGGTTGGCTCGCCGAGGCCTGCGCCCCGCTCTGAGCCCGGCGCACCCCTGCACCGGACTGCTTCGCCCCGCTCGCGACGGAGCCCGCGCCTGCGCGAGCCTGGGCTCTACTGGGCCTACGACCCCTCGCCCGAGTGAAGTCCTCATCCCGGCGACGCTTCGCCGCTACAAGCATCCGCAAGTCGTCGTTACGTGCGTAACCGCCATTCCGGGATACTCAGAGAGCTTACGAAACAGCGTTCGCTCTCATCGAAACAACCACTTCCGCGAATGCTGTTCTCATTTGATGGGAGCCGGTCACTTCCTGGAGTTTTATGTGACCATTATGCGACATATTTCGGGAAGCGTGTGGACAACTGTGCAACTGCGTTGACCCAAAAGTGCAGTCAAAGCTAACTCCGGCGTAACCGAAGCCATTCGTGGCTCCGGGTCGCGAACCTTTTTTGGGGAGCGCGTCCCCCGTCAGGCGGACCGCTGGAGGAGTTGACCTTGAAAATTCAAAGCACTCGGGAACGCCTGCTGGCTTCCTCGATGATCTGCGGCGCAGCCTTTGCGGGCCTCACCGCCACCCAGGCGTCCGCCGCCGCGGCGCCGGCCGCCGCGCCGGCTTCTGCGGAAGTCTCCGAAATCGTCGTCACCGGCACCCGGATCCCGACCCCGAACCTGACCAGCGTGGCCCCGGTGACCTCGGTCACCGCCGCCGACATCAAGGCCCAGGGCGTGACCC
>JBJMQX010000121.1:0-33226 GCA_045802455.1 Phenylobacterium sp.
CCGTTCCCGGCGATCAACGTCAACGACAGCGTCACCAAGTCGAAGTTCGACAACCTCTACGGCTGCCGCGAAAGCCTGGTCGACGCCATCCGGCGCGGCACGGACGTGATGCTCTCGGGCAAGGTCGCGGTGGTGCTGGGCTACGGCGATGTGGGCAAGGGCTCGGCCGCTTCCCTGCGCCAGGGCGGCGCGCGGGTGATCGTCACCGAGATCGATCCGATCTGCGCCCTGCAGGCGGCCATGGAAGGCTACGAGGTCCAGACCATGGACGACGTGGCGGGCAAGGCCGACATCTTCGTCACCGCCACCGGCAACAAGGACGTGCTCACCGTCGACCATATGCGGGCGATGAAGAACAACGCCATCGTCGCCAACATCGGCCACTTCGATTCCGAGATCCAGATCGCCGGCCTGCGCAACTTCAAGTGGGACAAGATCAAGGACCAGGTCCACCACGTGGAATTCCCGGACGGCAAGAAGATCATCGTCCTGTCGGAAGGCCGGCTGGTGAACCTCGGCAACGCCACGGGCCACCCCAGCTTCGTGATGAGCGCCAGCTTCACCAACCAGACGCTGGCCCAGATCGAGCTCTGGCAGCACGGCAAGAAGTACGAGACCAAGGTCTACACCCTGCCCAAGCACCTCGATGAGAAGGTGGCCATGCTGCACCTCGGCAAGCTCGGCGCGAAGCTGACCACGCTCTCCAAGGACCAGGCGGACTACATCGGCGTCCCGCAGCAGGGCCCGTTCAAGCCCGACCACTACCGGTACTAGGCCGGGTTAACCGCATCCGTTCACAGACTGGGAAGGATTGGGGCGCTTGAGCTAGGCTGTAGCCATGCCGCTCGCACTGATCCTTTCCTCGTTCGTGGCGGCCGGCCGGATCGGCGGCGCGGCCCAGCAGTACGTGCTGGCCGCACACCGGATCGACCCGGTGCTGGTCCCGACGGTCATGCTGGGCCGCAGCCCCGCCAAGGGCGCGCAGGGGCAGGTGACCTCGCCGGAGCTGTTCGCGCGCATCCTCGCCGACATCGAGGCAGACGCCGTGTTCGGCCTGGTCGACCTGGTGATCACCGGCCATTTTTCGCTGGCCGAGCAGGTGGACGTCGCCGCCGGCGTGCTCTCGCGTATCGTCGCCGCCAGCGAACGCCGCCCGGTGATCGTCGTCGACCCGATCCTCGGCGACGAGCCGAAGGGCCTCTACGTGAAGCCGGAGGTCGCCGAGGCCGTGGCCGGCCAGCTGGTCCCGCTCGCCGACTGGATCACGCCCAACCTCTGGGAGCTCGGCTACCTCGCCGGCGGAGAGATCGGTCCTGATGCGCAGGCAGTGGTCGCTGCGGCGAGGGCGCTCGGTAAGCCGGCGCTGGTCACCTCCGCGCCGGCCGGCGAGGGCGAGATCGGACTGATCCACGTCACCGAGACGGAGGCGACGCTCTTCGCCCACCCGCGCTTCGCCGACGCGCCCAACGGCACCGGGGACCTCGTGACCGCGAGCTTCGGCGCCGGTCTCGTGGAGGGGCTGACCCCGCTGGCCGCCGCCGAGCGTGCGGCGCGGGCGGGCTGCGAGGCCGTGATCGCCGCTCAGGACTGGCATGCGCCGGCCCTGCCCATCGTCGCCCTGGGCGAGCGGCTGGTGCGACCGACGGCGCCGGTACGCGTCGAGCGGCTCTAGGCGGCCGCCGCGACCCGCGCGCTAGGCCTTGGCCAATTCAGCCAGGCGACGCAGAGCCCCGCCGCCAGCACCACCGGCATCAGGCTGACCAGCACCTCGGTGGACGAGCGGCCGGCGGTCAGCAGGACGGCCGCCAGCGTCGGGCCGGAGAGCGCGCCCAGGCGCGTGGCGCCCACCGCCGCGCCCATGCCCGTGCCGCGCACACGTGGCGGGTAGCAGTCGCCGGCCACCCCGTAGAGGATGACATTCATCGCGATGACGCCCGCCCCCAGCAGGCCCGCGGCCAAGGCCATTCCCGCCACCTGCGGCGGAGCCTGCGCCACCAGCAGCAGGGCCAGCGGCATGGCCGCGATGCTGAGACCGACACCGGCTAGCCGGAACCGGGTGTCCAGCGACAGACCGGCGATCAGCGCGCCGCCGGCGCCCATGATGTTGAACGCCACCTGCGCGATCGCCGCGTCACCTTTTGAGAGTCCGCGCCCCTGAAGCAGAAGCGGCAGCCAATTGAGCATGAGGTGCAGCACCAGCGCGGCCGCGAAAAAGCCGGCCCAGATCACCAGCGTCCGCGCCAGCCGGCCCTGGGTGAAGAGCTCGGCGACGGGCCCGGGCTCGCGGGTGGCCGAACCGTCGTGATGCGCCGGCTCGCGTAGGAAGAGGATCAAGAGCGGGGTGATCACCAGGGGCGCCACGCCACCGACTAAGAACAGTGAGCGCCAGGCCGCAGGGCTGATCGCGAGCACGATCAGGCTGGCGATCGTGCCGCCCACAGGCATGCCGATGTAGGTGGTGGCGATCACCGCATTGCGCGACCGCTCGCCGGTGGCGTCGGCGACGAGGGCGATCAGGTTCGGCATGGCCCCGCCGAGCCCGAGGCCGGTCAGTAGCCGCGCCGCCGTGAGCAGGTTCATGTCCCCCGCCAGGCTGGTCAGGATCGAGCAGAGGCCGAAGAGCGCCACGGAGGCGGTGAGCACCGGCTTTCGGCCGATCCGGTCAGCGAGCCGGCCGCCGAACACCGCGCCCACGATCAGCCCCAGGTTGGCGGCGGCGAAGAACAGGCCGAGCTGCCCCGGCGTCGGATGGAAGGCGAGCCTGATGCCGGCCGCGGCCACCCCAGCGGTCTGTATGTCCATGCCCTCGCACATCGCGGCGGCGAAGCAGAAGGCGACTGTAGTGGCCACGCCGGCAGTTCGGTCACTTCTCGCGGTTCGGCTCACAGACGGATCCCCCTCGCGGCGTGGGCCGCGCGCGGAGCCTAGCCATGCCCTATGGTCTCCGCCAGCCCGGTGGTGCGCCGGGCCGCGGCCTTGCGTATAGAGCGCCTCTCCAACCGGAGTCCGCATGCCGCACACCGCCGCCAAGTTGATGGTCGAAGGCCGCGTGCAGGGCGTCGGCTACCGCTGGTGGACCGTCGAGAGGGCGCGAGAGTTCGGTCTGTCCGGCTGGGTGCGCAACCGCCCGGACCGCTCGGTCGAGATTCTCGCCATCGGTGACGAAGCGGGCATCCAGCGCCTTTTCGACGCCTGCCGCGAGGGTCCTGCCGGCGCTGTCGTGCGCGCGGTCCGCTTGGAAGCGGCCGAGGACGACGGCAGCGACGGCTTCCGTCAGAAGGCGACCGGCTGATGGTCGAGATCGGCGGCCATGCGCCCGCTCGCTTCGCAGCCGTGAAGGACGCCTTCGCCGCCAACTTCGAGGCGGGCGAGGAGCTCGGCGCGCGCTTCACCCTGGTGCGGGCGGGCGAGGTGGTGGTCGACCTCTGGGCCGGACATGCAGACCGCAGGCGCACGCGCTCCTTCGACGACACGACCCTGACACCGGTGTTCTCCACCACCAAGGCCATCGCCGCCCTGCTGGTCGCCCGACTGGGGGATCAGGGGAAGCTTGACTACGCCCAGACCGTCGCCTCGGCATGGCCGGAGTTCGCCGCCGCCGGGAAGGCTTCGATCACCATCGAACAGTTACTGTCGCACCAGGCCGGCCTCTCGGGACTGCCCGAGCGGATGGACCCCGCCGACTGGTTCGACTGGGATTTGATCTGCGCCCGGCTGGCCGCCATGGCGCCGCTGTGGCCCCCGGGAACGGCGAGCGGCTACCACCCGATCACCTTCGGCTACCTGGCCGGAGAGGTGTTCCGCCGCGTCGAGGGCCGCACCATGGGCCAGGCGCTCCGGCAGGACATCGCCGAGCCCCTCGGCCTCGACCTCTGGATCGGCCTGCCGGACGAGCAGGCCTACCGGCTGGCCGAGATGCAACGGCCGAACGCGCTGCCGAACTTCGGGCATACGAACCTGGCCACCCAGGCGGCCTTCCTGACGCCCTGGGCGCAACCGGGCGGCCGCGGCGCCGACGCCTTGCGGCGCTTCGAGCTGCCGTCCGCCACCGGCCATGCGACGGCGCTCGCCCTTGCCCGGCTGATGGGCGCGCTCGCCGACGACGGCTGGCTCGACGGCGAGGACATCCTCTCGCCTTCGCTGATCGCCGAGGCCAGCCGCGAGCGCATCCGCGGCCAGGACCTCGTGCTGCCGTTCGTGATGAGCTGGGGCGCCGGCTTCATGCGCAACGAGGCCGAGCATCCCTGGGGCCCTTCGGATACGGCCTTCGGCCACGCCGGCTGGGGCGGCTCCTGCGCCTTCGCCGACCCCGACCGCAAACTGGGCGGCGCCTACGTGATGAACCGCCAGTCCAACGACCTACTGGGCGACCGCCGCCCACGCCGGCTGATCGAGGCGGCGTACGCGGCCCTCTAATCGGCCGCGTGCACCAGCGCGCGGTAGCGGTGCACCGGCGGCGGCATGGCGGAGTTCGCGCCCATGACGCTCTTCCAGATGATCTCGTTCAGCCGCCGCACGGGCGCGCGGTCAACGTCGGAGAAGTCCATCCGGGCGCTCTCCTTGGCCGCGTAGGCGTCGGGCTTGTTCACCTCGTTGACGTCCCACTGAGGTGGCAGGGCGTTGAACGGCCGCAGGTCGGCGGTGGTCCCGAAGGCCGCGTAGAACGGCGTCGCGGCCGCGTCGTACTGGCTGAGCGGCTTCATGCCGAGCAGCAGGCCGATCGAACGCACCATCGAGCTGGTGGTGTAGAGGGTCGAATCCACGATGCCCCGCTTGATGTAGGGGCTGACCACCAGGCAGGCGGTGCGCCGCGCGTCCACGTGGTCGGGGCCGTCCTGGGCGTCGTCCTCCATGATGAAGATCGCCGTCTGCGGCCAGTACTTCGAATGGGTGACGCGATCGATGATCTGACCCAGGGCCAGGTCGTTGTTGGCGACCATCGCGCGCGGCGTGTTCGCGCCCGGGTCCGTGCCGCGGGTGTGGTTCTCCGGCAAGGCCATGATGATGAAGTTCGGCAGGCGCTTGTCCGGGTCTTTCGAGTCGAACGCGGCCTCGTAGGCGGCGAACTCCTTCAGGAACACGGCGGCGTTGTCGCTGTCGCGCGTGCGTCGTCCCAGGTACTCGGGCGAGACGTGGCCGATCAGGCCGTTGGCGCCGGGGACGCTGGTCATCGGCTCGGCGGTTGAGGTGCGCGTCGCGTACTCGCCGTAGGAGCGGTAGGTGAGCCCGGCCCGCTTGGCGGCGTCCCACAGATAGCCGGACGAGGGCATATAGGCGAGCGAGCGGTTCTCGGCCTGGCTGTGGCCGCCATAGTTGGCGGGCCAGGACTTCTCGTTCTGGTCGGTGGCGTAGGCGGCGTCGGCCCAGGAATGACCGTCCTGGCTGACGTCGCCGTCTGCGTAGCAGTTGTCGAAGGCCGCGAACTGCTCGGCCAGGGCGTGCTGGTTGGGGGTGATCTGGCGCCCGAAGATCGCGAAGTCCGGCCGCCCGTTGGTGTGGGCCAAGTCGCCATAGACCTGATCGTAGGTCCGGTTCTCCTTGATGATGTAGATCACGTGCCTGATCGGCGAGCCGACGCCGACCTTGGCCGGGATGATCGAAGGACCGGCGGGCGCGCGGGCGGCGGTCAGCAGGCCATCGTTGTAGGGCGTGTTGGCCAGCACCTGACGGGTCCATGCGGCGAGCTTCGGCTTCAGGGCGGCCAGGCCCAGGCGCTCGATCGAGGACTTCTGCAGGGTCTTGATCGAATCGGACCGCTCGCCCTTGCCAACCAGCGGGCTGTGCGGCCCTCGTAGGGTCGGCATCCCGCCCTCGCCCTTGGACGAGCCGATGTAGAGCGCGTTGCCGGACTCGCCCAAGGCCAGGGCCGAGGGGTACCAGCCCGCCGGGATGAAGCCTTCGACGTTCGCGTGCGCGCGCTCGCCGATGTCGATGACGGCGACGTCGTTGTTGTCGGCGTTGGCGACGAACAGCAGCTTGCGCTTGGCGTCGATGACCAGCGAGTTCGGCGTCGAGCCCTCGGGCGCGTTCGGATAAAGGGCGGTGGAGACGGTCTCCAGCACCTCCAGGGTCTTGGTGTCGATCACGTAGACGGTGTTTTCGTTGGAGCAGGCGACGAACAGCCGCCCGTCGGCCGAGATCACCATGTCGTTGGGATTGAAGCCCACCGGAATGGTCTTGATCACCTTCACCGAGCCTGCGTCGACGACGCTGACGCTCTTGTCGCCCCAGTTGGAGACCAACAGCCGGCGGCCCTCCCTGGTCAGCGCCAGCTCATACGGGCTGACGCCGACCCGCACCCGGCCCTTGACCGCGCCCGTCCTGGCGTCGAATTGCACCACGTCGGTGGCCGTCATCGAGGTGCCGCGGTTGGCGGCCCACACCACGCCGCGCTTCGGGTCGGCCAGCACGCCGGCCCACCAGATCTGCTCCATCGGCAGGGTGGGATCGAGGAAGGCCGCGACCGGCTTCGGCTCGAACCGGCCATCCTTGTAGGCCAGCGCATAGATCGGACCGGCCGAGGCCTCGATCTTCTTCTCGCCGTTGGCGTTGCCGCCGGAGACGTAGAGGGTGTGGCCGTCGCCCGACCAGGAGAGGCCCAGCCAAGCGGTCTTCAGCGGGACCTCCTGTACGACCTTGCGGGTCTTGGCGTCGAGCACCGTGAGCCCGTGGGGCAGGTAGCCGCCGTGGCCGGCGACGATCACCCGCCCGTCCGGCGAGGGGACCATCTTCAGCACCAGGTCGCCGAGTTCGGCGACCGGCTGGCCCGCCGGCGTGATCCGCCAGCCGTTCGGCAGGTCGGCGCCTCCGCCCGTCAGCCGGTGCGGCAGGGCCTTGGTCGCGGATCCGACCTTGCGTGGCGGTCCGGACGGCGCGGCGGCCGCGATCCCGGCCGCGGCCAGCAGGCCCGCGATCACGATGGTGCGAAACTGGCGCATGCGTCGGCCCCCCGGCTCTCCAGGCCCTGACCGTAGCCGACCTGGCGCGCCGCGGCGAGCGGGCGCGAGAAGCGCTAGCTGTGCGTCGCCTTTGCGAAGGCTTGATGAAAGGCTTCGAGGTCCCGGGGATCGATATCGGAGACCGCCCAGAACTGCAGGCCGCGATCGGTCCAGTGCACGACAGCGTAGCCGGCATGCGGCTCGGCCCGCGCCGGCAGCTTCCGTCCCGGTTCGGCAGGCCAGACGAACAGGTTCACGACGTGCTTGTTGCGCCTGTATACCAGCGCGGCCACGACCCGGTTGTCGAGATAGTCCAGCCGTCCTCCGGCCAGGGGGAAGCCCTCGCTCGCCAGGTCGACGACCGGCGGGGCGAAGTCGACCTTACCGTTGAACCACGGCTTCACGGTGTGGCGGTCCGAGGTCTCCACGTCGACCAGGTGCGAGGCCAGCGTCGAGCGCACGTGGCTTGCCACGAGCTCGTCCTCCAGCGCCAGGGTCATGGTCGGCTGCACCGCCATGACCGCGAAGGTCGCGGCGAGCGCTGCGAAGGTTCCGGAGAGCGCCCAGGGCGCGGCGGCCCGCAGGCGCCGCGGCCGGGCGGGCTCCGCCGCCGCCATGGCTTCGATCCGCGCCCGCAGCGCGTCCGGGGCGTGGTAGGCGACCTGCGGGTCTGCGATGCGCGTCCGGAGCGCCTGCAGGTCGCGGTAGGCTTCGGCGCAGCCCGGGCAGCTCTTGAGGTGCGCCTCGGCGGCCTGTGCGTTGGCGGCGTCGAGCTCGGCGTCGAGCAGGCCGTGCAGCAGCATCTCCTTGTCGGGACAGGCGCTCATGGCAGCGTCTCCTCGGCGCCCAGGGCCGCCAGCAGCATGGCCCGGGCCCGCGCCAGCCTCGACATGACGGTGCCGATCGGCGCGGCGGTCACCTCGGCGATCTCCTTGTAGCTGAGCTCCTCCAGCTCGCGCAGCACGAGGGTCTCGCGGAACGGCTCGGGCAGGGCCTCGATGGCCGAGCGCACGCTCTCCACCTCCCCGCGGCGCAGCAGCGCCTCCTCGGGAGTGTCGTCTTCCGCCGGCGTGTCGTCGATCTCATCGCCCACCGCGTGCAGGCCTGCGCCGCGGCTCCTGGCCCAGGTAAGCCAGCTCGAGCGCACGATGGCGAACAGCCAGGCCTTGGGTTCCCCGCCGCGGAATCCCGCGAAGCCCCGAAAGGCGCGCAGGAAGGCGTCCTGCGTCAGGTCCTCGGCAAGGCTCGCGTCGCGGCACAGGAAGCGCGCGAAGCTGTAGGCGCCATCCATGTGCGGCAGCACCAGCCGGCGGAACTGCGCCTGCTGCTCGGCGCTGAGCGGCGCGGCGTCGGCCTCGCCGCGGCGGCTGCGGCCAGGCGGCGGCAGGGGCTCGCCCGCCGCGGCGAGGCTCGGTCCGAACGGGAGGATGCGTCCGCTCATGCTGGGCGCCGGCCCCTTACTTCACCACGACCTTGCCGGTCATGTGCGGGTGGATGGAGCAGAAGTAGTCGTAGGTCCCCGCCTTGGTGAAGGTGAAGGAGAACTTCTCGTCGGTGTCCAGCACCTTCGAGCGGAAAGCCTTGTCGACCGCGACCACGGTGTGGGGGATGTCGTCGCGGTTGACCCACGTGACCGTGGCGCCGACCGGCACGCTCAGCGCCTGCGGGCCGAAGGTGAAGTTGTCGATCGCGACGGTCAGGGGAGGGGCGACGCCCGGCGCCGGTGCGGCGGCGCCGAGCGTCACGGCCGCGAGTGCGGCCACCGCTGCAGGGGGGATGCAGCGGATCGGAATACGGAACATGTCGGGAGCTTTCGAAGAGGGATGAAGGTTCAGGCGAGGGCCGCGTCGACCACGGCCAGGGTCTCGCGGCCGGGCACGACGTTGATGGTTCGGACGCCCAGCGCGCCGCGCAGCGCGCCGGCCGGGATCTTCATCGGACCCGGCGAGGGGCCCTGGCCGGGCGGCGGCTGCGGGAAGGCGGTGGAGCGCGCAGTGTGGAAGGCCACGTGGCCCTCGGTCTTCTGCAGCACCTGGTGGATGTGGCCGTTGAGCACGGTCACCGAGCCGAACCGCGAGAGCAGCGCCAGCGCCTGGGCGGCATCGTCTGTGCCCCAGCCCCAGTCCTGGTAGACCGTCCACATCGGCACGTGGGTGAACACCACGATCGGCGTGGACGCGCGCCTCCCGGCCAGGTCCATCGCGAGCCATTCGAGCTGGTCGGGGCCGAAGTGCCCCATGCCGCCGGCCTTCAGCTCCTTGACGTTGATCAGGCCTATGAAATGCACGCCGTTGTGGTCGAAGGCGTACCAGCCGTCGCCGAGGACGGTCCCTTGGGGGCCCTTTCCGTAGCGGTCGAGGTAGGCCTTGCCGTTGCCCTCATCCAGCATGTCGTGCTCGCCGGGCACATGGAAGACGGTGAGGCCCGCCTCCCTCAGGATCTGGTCGGCGTCGTCGAACTCCTGGTCCCTCGAGAGCTGGCTGATGTCGCCGGTGTGCAGGATGAAATCGGGCTGCTGCGGCATGGCCGCGATCTTGGCTACCGCCTCGCGGAAGGTCGCCCGCGCGTCGGGGTTCGGGTCCTTGGCGAAGCCGATGTGGCTGTCGGAGACCTGCAGGAAGCTGAACGGCTTCACAGCCGACCTTGGCGCGGCCTGGGCGGCGTCCAGGGTCACCGCACTCGCCACGCCGCCCGCGAAGGACCAGACGAGGCCCGTTCCGGCCCATCCGCCCATGCACTTCAGAAGGCCGCGGCGGTCCATGGGATCTTGCATCGTTGTCTCCGGCTTGATGGCTCTTGCCGGAGGAGACGCGGACGGCGCGGGCTTTATTCCCGACGTCAGCCCTTGCCCTGGATCACCGCCTCGCCGCGGGCTTCCTTGTAGGCGTTGGAGATCAGGTCGTTCGTGAAGACGGCGCCGATCAGCGACTTGAGCCAAGGGTCGTCGCCGGTGAAGCGCTGGGTGACGGCGCTCAGGTCCACGCGCTTGCGGACTTCGGCCAGCGGAACGTCGGCCGTGGCGAGCGGGGCCACCTGGGCGCGCACCATCTGCAGCGCGGCGATAACCTGCTCCACATAGGCGCGGTCGTGCATCACCACACCGTGCCCGGGGACCAGATAGGCGAAGGGAAACGCCTCAAGCTTCTTCAGAGTGGTGACCCACTCGGCGGGATAGGTATGTGCGGCGTAGGGGATCGGAGCCACCACCAGGTCGCCGGACGCCAGCACCCGCTGCCTGGGCGCCCAGACCACGGCGTCGCCATCCGTATTGCCGCGGCCCAGGAACACCACCTCGACCGGCGCCGCGCCGTCGGGGATCGAGAAGCGCTGGGTGAAGGTCTTGTCCGCCGGATAGACGCGCATCCCCGAGTAGCCCGCGACCATGCCGGGCCCGGCCCTCGCCGTCCGCGCCCAGCCTTCGCGCGCGCCCTGCGGCAGCGTCGGGTCGGCGGCGCGGACCGCGGCATAGTCAGCCATGTCGCTATAGGACTTGGCGTAGCCCTGCACATAGGCCATCGGCGCGCCGGACATGTTCTCGCGCGTCCTGGCGGTCGATACGATGACGCAGCGCGGCCAGGCGGCCCGAAAGGCGCCGGCGCCCAGGTTATGGTCGCCGTGGTAGTGGGTGTAGATCAAGAACCTGACCGGCTTGGGGGAGATCTTGCGGATCTCGCCGACCACCGCCTCGCCCGAGGGCGGCGAGCCGCCGGCGTCCACGACCACCAGCCCCTGGGTCTGCTCGATGACCACGACATTGCCCTCGAAGGGCGGCGTGGTCGGGTCGGGCTTGTAGATCAGGTGGGCGCGGGCGGTGATCTGCTCGGTCCTGCGGGCGAACACCTGCGGGGCCTGCGCCGGGTCCGGCGCGACCGCGTCGGCGGGTCCGGTGGCGGTCAACACGCCGGCGACGATCGTCGCGGCCAGGGTCAGAACCATGCGTGCCTCCAGCTTCCCAGAAGCTAGGCCGTGCGCGCGGCGCTCCCCAGTTAAGCTTTGGTCATTCGGCGGGCGCGGCCTCCACCGCCAGCGCCATCCGCACGGAGCGGGCGCGCCGCCAGGCCCCGTAGGCGAAAACGGCGGCGCCGCCCCAGATGAACACGAAGGCGGTGGCCCGAAGCGGCGTGAACGGTTCACCCTGCGTGACCCCGATGACGAAGCTGATGCTGGGGCTGATGAACTGCAGGAAGCCCAGCGCCGACAGCGGGATGCGACGAGCCGCCCAGGCGAAGAGCACGAGCGGCACGGCGGTGATCGGGCCGCAGGCGATCAGCCACGACGTCGCGGGCGGACCGGCCAGGAAGTGCCCAGCGCCGTGCGCGTGCAACCATAGCCAGTAGGCAAGTCCAGGACCGGCCAGCAGCAGGCACTCGACGAGGAAGCCGGTCTGCGCCGAAGCCGCCACGCGCTTCCGCACGATGCCATAGCCGCCGAAGCTCAGCGCCAGCGCCAGCGAGACGAACGGCAGGCCACCGGTGGCCACCGCCTGCAAACCGACGCCCAGCGCGGCGAGCGCGATCGAGGTCGCGCCCAGCCGGTCGATGCGCTCGTGGAACAAGAGCGCGCCCGCGCCCATCGCGATCAGCGGGATGATGTAGTACCCGAGGCTCGCCTCCAGGACGCGGCCGGAGTTCACCGCCCAGATATAGACCGACCAGTTGCCGGCGACGAGCAGGGCTGAGAGCGTCAGCCAGGCCATGGTCCGGCCGTTGCGCAAGACCGCCCGGGCCTCCGCACCCTGCCTGGCGAGGAACACGAACAGCAGCGCCACGGGGACCGCCCAGACCGTCCGCGCCGCCAGGATCTCCCACGACGAGACGCCCAGGCGTCCCATCGCCTGGAACACCAGGGGGACGATGCCCCAGATGAGATAGCAGCCGATGCCCGCCCCGAGCGCGAGACGGGAATCCCCGCCTTGCGCCGCGGAGCTGGTCATGGCGTCAGGCGAGCGCCTTCTGGCGGATCAGGCCGCGCTCGTGAAGCAGCTCGGCGATCTGCACGGCGTTGAGCGCGGCGCCTTTCCGAAGGTTGTCGGCCACCACCCACAGGTTCAGCCCGTTCTCGATCGTCGGGTCGTTGCGGATGCGGCTGACGAAGACCGGGAACTCGCCCTGGGCCTCCTTCGGCGTCATGTAGCCCTTATCGTGGCGCTGATCGATCACGTTGATCCCGGGGCTTTCGCGCAGGATGTCGCGCGCCTCGTCCTCGTCGAGGTGCTCGTGGAACTCGATGTTCACCGCCTCGGAGTGGCCGACCATTACCGGCACCCGCACGCAGGTCACCGTCAGCTTGATCTCCGGATCGAGCATCTTGTGGGTCTCGTTCCACATCTTGGTCTCTTCGTCGGTGTAGCCGTCGTCCTTGAAGGCGCCGATGAAGGGGATGACGTTGAACGCGATCTGCTTGGGGAAGGTCTTGGGCGGCGTCGCGCCCAGCACGAAGACGTTCTTCGTTTGGTCGAACAGTTCGTCCATGCCTTCCTTGCCGGCCCCGGAGACCGACTGGTAGGTCGAGACCACCACCCGCTTGATCCGCGCGCGGTCATGCAGCGGCTTCAGGGCCACCACCAGCTGGGCGGTCGAGCAGTTCGGGTTGGCGATGATGTTCTTGCGGTCGGCCCACTCGACGTCGTCGGGGTTCACCTCCGGCACGACCAGCGGCACGTCGGGGTCCATGCGCCAGGCCGAGGAGTTGTCGATGACCATCGGCCCGGCCGCGCCGATGCGCGCCGCCCACTCCTTCGAGAAGGCGCCGGAGACGCTCATCAGGACCAGGTCGACCCGCGAGAAGTCGAACTGCTCGATGTCCTCGCACTTGACGATCTCGTTGCCGAACGAGACTTCCACGCCGATGGATTTGCGGGACGCGATCGCGTGAATCTTCTCCACGGGGAAGTTCACTTCCTCGAGGATATTCAGCATCTCGCGGCCCACGTTGCCCGTGGCGCCGACAACGGCCACCCGGTAACCCATCGCTATTCTCCTGAATTGGGAGCGTCCCGTTACCCCTTGGGCCGCCCCGAGGCAAGGCGAGGGAACCTCATCCGCCTTACAGATCAGTTGAGATGGGGTGGCGCGGCGCAGGCGCAACTCCCCGCCAGGTGATCGCATCGCGGCGCAGGTTCACCTAAGCTCAGCCGAGCCCACCGGAGCCCGCCATGTCCGAAGCCGCCACCTCGTCCGGCACGCCATTCTCCAACCTGATGGGCGTCGCGATCGTCGAGCGGAGCAAGGACCGGATCGTGGGACGGCTGACGGTCCGCGACGACCTCTGCACCTCGGGCGGCATCCTGCACGGCGGGGCCTACATGGCCTTTGCCGACACCCTGGGCGCGGTCGGGGCGGTCACGAACCTCGGCGAGGGCCAGTGGACCACCACGCTGGAGAGCAAAACCAACTTCTTCCGTGGGGCGCCCGTCGGGTCGACGATCACCGGAACGTCGACCCCGCTGCACCTGGGCCGCCGCTCCAGCGTCTGGCAGACGCGGATCACCAACGACGAGGACAAGCTGATGGCGCTGGTCACCCAGACCCAGATGGTGCTGGACCGCTAACCACGCCCGAACAGCAGATGGCCGCCTCGAACGACCGGTGTTATCCAGTCGAGGTCGCCACTATCGGCGCGGGGGAGAAATTCATGAAACCGATTGTTCTCGGGCTGGCTTGCTTGGCCCTGTCCTGCGCGAGCACCGCCGCCTATGCCGCCAACGCCGCCGTGGAGGCGCCGATCCGCCAGTTCGTCGACAGCTTCAACAAGGGCGATTCCGCGGGCGCGGCGGCCCAGTTCCTGCCGTCCGTCTCGATCATCGACGAGGTCCCGCCGCACATCTGGACCGGGCCCACCGGATTCGCGTCGTGGGCGGCGGACCTGACGAAGGACGCCCAGGCGCACGGACAGTCCGAAAACGCGGTGACGCTGGGCGCGGTGAAGCGCGAGGTGGTCTCCGGCGCCAACGCCTACGTCATCGCCGCGGCGACCTACAGCTACAAGCAGAATGGCGTCGCCATGCACGAGGCGTCGCAGATGACCTTTGCGCTGAAGCGGACGAAGTCCGGCTGGAAGATCGCCGGCTGGACCTGGACGGGCCCCAACCCGACCCCGGCGAAGTAGCGCCTATTCGCCCGCCATCCTGAGGATCTCCGCCCACTCCTGATCGGTGACCGGCGAGACGGAGATCCGGAACAGCCGCAGCATGGCCATCTCGGCAAGCGCCGGGTTGGCCTTCATCTGGGCCAGGGTGACGGGCTGCTTCAGCGGCCGGACGGGTGCGAGCTCGACCGCGACGTAGCGGCCGGCCGGGTCTGTCGGGTCGATGAAGTGCTCTTTCACCACCTTGGCGACGCCCACCACCGCCAGCCCCTCGTTCGAGTGGTAGTAGAAGACCTCGTCGCCCGCCTTCATGGCCCGCAGGTGCAGGGCGGCGGTGTTGTTGCGCACCCCGTCCCAGACCGTGCGGCCGTCCTTCTGGAGCTGCTCGAAGCTGTATTTCTCGGGCTCCGACTTCACCAGCCAGCGGGCCATCGGCATCTCCCTCGTTCCCGAGCCTGAGGACCATGATGCGTTCGGCTTGGCAATCCGTGCGGTGGCCGATTCCCGCCGGCCGCGCGGTTGACTTGGCCGTGGAGCGCCGGTTTGTGCGCAGCCCAAGGAGGCCGCCATGCCCGACCCCACGTCCGACCGCGCCGTCCTGGAGCGAGCCGCGGAGCACGCCTTTGCCTGGCTCGGCGGCCTGGAGAGACGTCCCGTCGCCACCACCGCGACGCTGGCCGAGATGCGCGAGCGGCTGGCGCGCCCGCTGCCGCAGGCCGGTACGCCCGCGCTGCAGGTGGTCGACGACCTGGTGGCGGACGCCGCCGGCGGCATCCTCGGCTCGCAGAGCGGCCGCTTCTTCGGCTGGGTGATCGGCGGCGGCGGGCCGGCGGCCATGGCGGCCGACTGGCTGACCACGGCCTGGGACCAGAACTCAGGCGTGCAGGCCTGCGCGCCGGCGCTCTCGGTGGTGGAGGAGGTCGCAGCCGGCTGGCTGCGCGAGATCTTCGACCTGCCGCCGGAAACCGGCGTGGGCTTCACGACCGGGACCCAGATTGCCCACATGACCTGCCTGGCCGCCGCCCGCCACGCCCTGCTGCGCGACCGCGGCTGGGATGTCGAGCACAAGGGCCTCGCTGGGGCGCCGCCGATCCGGGTGCTGGCCAACCGGGATCGCCACACTACCGTGGATCGCGCAGTCCGCTATCTCGGCATCGGGCTCGACGCCATCGTGGCCCTGCCGGTGGACGGCGAAAGCCGAGTGCAGCCGGACGTGCTGCGCGCGGCGCTGTCCGAGAGCGACGCGCCGACCATCGTCGTGCTGCAGGCGGGCGAGCTGAACCTCGGCGGCTTCGACCCCTTCGCCGACCTGGCGCCGATCGCGCACGCCGCCGGCGCCTGGGTGCATGTGGACGGCGCGTTCGGCCTGTGGGCCAAGGCCAGTCCGCGCCACCGCGAGCTGGTTCGCGGTCTGGAGCTCTGCGACAGCTGGACCACCGACGGGCACAAGTACCTGAACGTGCCCTATGACTCCGGCATGGCGTTCGTGCGCGACGCCGAGGCGCACCGCGCCGCCATGACGGTTTCGGTGAGCTATCTGCCGGCCGGGGAGGCGCGCGACGCCATCGACTGGACGCCGGACTTCTCCCGGCGGGCGCGCGGCTTCGCGGTCTACGCCGCTCTCCGCGAGCTGGGCCGCGATGGATTGGCCGACCTGGTGGACCGCACCTGCCGCCATGCCCGCGCCATCGCCGAGGGGATCGGCGCGCTGCCCGGCGCCGAGCTGGTCGCGGCCTCGAATCTCAACCAGGGCCTGGTGCGCTTCCTGTCGCCAAAGCTGGACGCCGCCGAGGCCGACCATGACCGCCGCACGGACGATGTGATCGCCGCGATCAACGCCACCGGCGAGGCCTTCTTCGGGGGCGTCACCTGGCGAGGCCGCCGCTGCATGCGGATCAGCGTCTGCAACTGGCGCACGTCGGACGCCGATGTCGCTCGCGCGATCGCCGCCACGCGCGCCGTGCTAACCCGCAACTTAGTTGACTCCGTCAACTAATTCACTTCTCCTCACCCGAGGAGGCGCGCCATGTCCGACGTTCACGCAGGAAGCGCCACTCACCCGGTCACCGCGGTGCGCCGGTTCAACCGCTTCTACACCTCGGCGATCGGGGTGCTGGACCGGCGCTACCTGGGCAGCCCCTACAGCGTCGCCGAGGGGCGGGTTCTGTATGAGGTTGCGACCGCCCAGCCGATCACACCAAAAGCGGTCAGCGAGATCACCCGCATCGATCCCGGCTACCTGTCGCGCATCATCGGAAAGCTGGAGCGGGACGGGATGGTCGCGCGCCGCCGCTCCGCCAGCGACGGCCGCAGCATCGAGCTTTCCCTCACCGCCGACGGCGTGCGGATGTTCGCCCGGTTCAACCTGCGCTCGGCGGCTCTGGTCGAGGACTTGATCGAGGGCCTGACCCTCGACGAGCGCCGCCGGCTGGTGGATGCGATCGAGACCGCGCAGTCCCTGCTCGGCTCGAAGTCGAGTGCGCCGCCGCCGATCACACTCCGCGCCCACGGCCCCGGCGACATGGGCTGGGTCACCGAGCGGCATGGTGTGCTCTATGGCCGTGAGTACAGCTGGGGCTCAGGTATCGAGGCGGTGACCGCGCGCATCTGCGCCGATTTCCTGGAGCACATCGATCCCGCCAGGGAGCGCTGCTGGATCGCGGACCGCGCCGGCGAGCGGGTGGGCTGCGTGTTCCTGGTCAAGGAATCGGACGAGGTCGCCCGCCTGCGCCTCCTGCTGCTGGAGCCCAGCGCACGCGGCACTGGTCTGGGGCGCCGTCTGGTCGAGGAATGCATCGCCTTCGCCCGCGAGGCCGGCTATCGCGAGATCGTGCTCTGGACCCACGCGGTGCTGACCGCGGCGCGCAAGATCTACGCCGCCACCGGATTCGAGATCGTCGAGACCTGGGAGCACGACGAGTTCGGCAAGCTGGAGGTCAGCGAGACCTGGCGGCTGAAACTCTAGAGCTCGGCGAGGACCGCGTCGCCCATCTGCATGGTGGTCAGCCGGCCCCCGAGGTCCGGCGTCCGCGCGCCTTTTTCCAGGGCTCGTCCGACGGCGGCGAATAGCGCGTCGGCTAGGTCGGCGCGGTCCAGCGACCAGCGCAGCGCCATCTCGAACGACAGGATGGCGGCCAGTGGATTGGCGATGCCCTTGCCCGCGATATCCGGGGCCGAGCCATGGATCGGCTCGTAGAGGCCGGGGGTCCCAGGCGCGCCGAGCGCGGCGGACGGCAGCATGCCGAGCGAGCCGGTGAGCTGGGCGGCCGCGTCCGACAGGATGTCGCCGAAGAGATTGTCGGTGACCATGACGTCGAACTGCCGCGGGTTCTTCACCAGCTGCATGGCCGCGTTGTCCGCCAGGATGTGCTCCAGCTCGACGTCGGCGTATTCGCGCTGGTGCAGGTCAGTGACGACCTCGCGCCACAGCAGGCCGGTTTCCATGACGTTGGACTTCTCGGCGCTGGAAACCTTGTTGCGCCGTCCGCGGGCCAGTTCGAAGGCAACCCGCGCCACCCGCTCGATCTCGGCGGTGGTGTAGACCTGGGTGTCGACGCCGCGGCGGCCGCCGCCCGGCAGGTCCTCGATCCCCCGCGGCTGCCCGAAATAGACGCCGCCGGTGAGCTCGCGCACGATCATGAAATCCAGCCCCTCGACCACCTCGCGCTTCAGCGACGAGGCGTCGGCCAGCGGCTGGAAGCAGAGCGCCGGGCGCAGGTTGGCGAACACGCCCATCCCGGCGCGCAGGCCGAGCAGGCCCGCCTCCGGCCGCCTGTCGCGCGGGACGCCCGCCCACTTCGGACCACCGACGGCGCCCATCAGCACAGCCCGTGACGCCTTCGCCGCCGCCAGTGTGTCGTCCGGCAGGGGGCTGCCGTTGAGATCGTAGCTCGATCCGCCGAACGGGCGCTCGTCGATGACCAGGTCATTGGCGAGGCGCTGCGCCACCCGGCGCACCTGCGCCGTCACCTCGGGGCCGATGCCGTCGCCGGGCAGGAGCAGAAGGTCGGTCATGGCGGTTCCGGGCTGGAGGGTGCGGCGACCTCCTAGGGGATGACGCCGCCCGGGGGAAGCCTTGGGAGTGTCGACTTCTCGCCACTTTGTGTGGGAAACTGCGCAGCCAGTCGGCGGGGATCACCAGGCGTCCGGAAACCGGACGGGAGAGGATCACCCATGCGAACGACCCCCATCACGCTTGTCGCGCTCGTGAGCGGCCTTGCGCTCTGCACCGCCGGCTACGCGCAGCAGGCGCAGCCCCAGGCCGCCGCCCCAGCGGCCAAGCCTGCGCCGGCGGCCACGCCGACCTTGCCCGACGCTGCGACTTCGGCCCGCGAGTCCAGCCAGGGCGCCGAGCACGCGGCCGATGTCGCCAAGGACCGCGCCAGCCCGAACTCGGCGATCGCGCCGAGCACATCAGCCGGTACGGATGCATCGGCCACCACGTCGACGAGCAGCGGCGACGACGCGAGCGTGGACGCCAAGGCCACGACCGAGAGCAAGCCCAAGAAGAAGCACACGACGCTGGAGCCCGGCTCCGGCCCATCGCCCCTGAAGCCGCACTGAGGGCCAGCGCCGCCGTGCGCTCCTAGAGCGGGCGTTCGGCGGCGACTTCGTAGAGCGCGAGCCGGCGGTCGGTGACCCCGAACGCCGGCCACGCCGCGCGCCATTCGGCCATGTGCGGGCTCTGGAAATGCGCGTCGATGGCGGCCTGGTCGCGCCAGGTCTCGAAGACGTGGATCAGCCCGGGCTCGACCACGTCCTCGGCGTAGGCATAGGCAAGGCAGCCCGCTTCCGCCCGGCTCGCATCCAGCATCGCCTGCATGTGCGGCTTGAAGCGTTCCAGATTGTCCGGCGGCACCCGCACCGTCCCGGCGATGATCAGGCTCATGGGCATGTCTCAGGCGTCCTCCAGCCAGGGCTGCGCCAGCGCCCGCTTCATCTCGAAGGTGTCGATCGCTGTGGCCGCCTGCAGGGTCTCGCCGATGGCGTCCAGGCCCTTCAGCATCTTCTCCTTGCGCACCGGGTCGATCTCGAACAGGAACGTCTGGCCGGACGGCGAGACCAGGGTTTGCGCCTCGAGATCCACTGTGACGAGGTGGTTGCCGCCCTTGGCTTCCTCTATCAGCGCCTGAACCTGCTCGGCCGGCAGCACCACCGGCAAGAGGCCGTTCTGGAAGCAGTTGTTGTAGAAGATGTCCGCGAAGCTGGACGAGACCACGCAGCGGATCCCGAAGTCCATCAGCGCCCAGGGCGCGTGCTCGCGGCTCGATCCGCAGCCGAAGTTGTCGCCGGCCACCAGCACGCCCGCGCCCATGTACTCCGGCCGGTTCAGAACGAAGTCTGCCCGCTCGCGCCCCTCACCGTCGAACCGCAGGTCGTAGAACAGCCCCTTCGCCAGGCCCTCGCGCTCAACCGTCTTCAGGAACTGCTTGGGGATGATCTGGTCGGTGTCGATGTTGGCCAGCGGCAGCGGCGCGACCTTGGCGTCCAGGCGGGTGAACGGCTGCATCAGGCGGCCTCCAGCTGCGCGGATTGCTGGATCATCAGCGTGGGCGTCCCGCCCGGCGCATCACGCACGGTGAAGACCTTGGTGCGCGGCTTGCGGCCGGAGCGGACCTCGGAGACGTCGAAGCCGGCGGCGGCGATACGGGCCTGCGCGGCGTCCGGGTCGGTCACCCGCCAGGCGAGCCCGCCGAAGCGGTCAGGGCCGGCCAGGCTCTCAGGGGTCACGGGCGCCTTCAGGCTGGCGCCCACCTCGAACACCGCCGCGCCGCAGCGGAAGAAGAGCTGGCGCGCGCCCCACTGCGCGTTGGCGCGGTCGAGCCGCAGGTCCAGGCCGAACTTCGCGCCATAGAGGCCGAGCGCGCGGTCCGGGTTGGGCGTGTGGACGACGATGTGGTCGAGCGCCGGCACGGCGGCGGCCTCTTCGCCGGTGGGCGGCGACGGCGGGGCGCCGATCCGGCCCGGCGTCAGCACGAAGTCCAGGCCAGCGGCCTTGACCCGGGCGACGTCGCGGTAGGGCTCGACCTCGACGCCCCGGCGGCTGAGCAGGCGCGCGGCGGCCGCGACGTCATCCACTTGGAAGGCGGCGATCCAGATCCCCTCGCCGGCCTCTTCCAGCCGCGCGCGAAGACGGTCGCCGGCCGGGCCTTCGCCGCTGGGCGCGATCACCTCCAGGGCCATGTTGGCCAGGTGGAACCAAGCCCGGTCCGCGCCGTCGCGCGGCTCCAGCTCAGGCTCCCGGCCCAGCAGGCGGCGATAGGAATCCACCGACCCGTCAAAGTCGCTGACCGCCACCGCGACGTGGTCCAGGCCCTGGATCAGCGCGCCGCTCACAGGAACTCGCGGACGTCGGCGATGTGGCCGGCGATGGCCGCGGCGGCGGCCATGGCGGGGCTCATCAGGTGGGTGCGGCCGGCGCGGCCCTGGCGGCCCTCGAAGTTGCGGTTGGAGGTGGACGCGCAGCGCTGGCCGGGCGGGACCTTGTCGGGGTTCATGGCCAGGCACATGGAGCAGCCCGGCTCGCGCCACTCGAAGCCGGCAGCCAGGAAAATGGCGTCCAGGCCCTCGGACTCGGCCTGCTCGCGCACCAGGCCGGAGCCCGGCACCACGAGGGCGCGTACATGCGGCGCCACGGTCTGCCCCTCGACGATCTTCGCCGCCGTCCGCAGGTCCTCGATGCGGCTGTTGGTGCAGGAGCCGATGAACACCACATCCACTTTGGCCTGGGTGATCGGCTGGCCGGCCTCCAGGCCCATGTACTCCAGCGACCGCTCGGCCGAGGCGCGCTTGTCCGGCGTGGCGAAGCTCTCCGGCGCCGGCACCACGTCGGTCACGGCGATCACGTCCTCGGGGCTGGTGCCCCAGGTGACCAGCGGCGCGATGTTGGCGGCGTCCAGCGTGATCTCCCGGTCCCAGATGGCTTCGGGATCCGAGTGGAAACTCTTCCAGTAGCTCAGCGCCATCTCCCAGGCGCCCCCCTTCGGGGCCGCTGGCCGGCCGCGCAGGTAGTCGAAGGTGGTCTCGTCCGGCGCCACCAGGCCGGCCCGCGCCCCGGCTTCGATGGTCAGGTTGCAGAGCGTCATGCGGCCCTCCATCGAGAGCGCCCGCACCGCCGCGCCGGCGTACTCGATGACGTAACCGGTGCCGCCCGCCGTGCCGATCGCGCCGATCACCGCCAGGGCGAAGTCCTTGGCCCCGACGCCTGGCGCGGGCTCGCCCTCGATGTTGACGCGGAAGTTCCTGGCCTTGGTCTGGCGCAGGGTCTGGGTGGCCAGCACGTGCTCGACCTCCGACGTGCCGATGCCGTGCGCCAGCGCGCCGAACGCCCCGTGGGTCGAGGTGTGGCTGTCGCCGCAGACAATGGTCATGCCGGGCTGGGTGCGGCCCTGTTCGGGCCCGACCACGTGGACGATGCCGTTCCGGATGTCGCCCATCGGGAAGAATTCGATGCCGTAGTCGGCGACGTTGCGCTCCAGGGTCTGGAGCTGCAGGCGGGCCTCGTCGTCGGCGACGGCGGCGACGCCCAGCGCCTGGCCCTCCGTCGGCACGTTGTGGTCGGCGACCGCCAGGGTGCGGTCCGGCCGGCGCACGCCGCGGCGGTTGGCGCGCAAGCCCGCGAACGCCTGCGGCGTGGTCACCTCGTGGATCAGGTGCAGGTCGATATAGAGTATCGACTCGCCGTCCTGCTCGGCGACGACATGCGCGTCCCAGATCTTGTCGTAGAGCGTCTTGCCTGATGTGCGTTGGCCGGGCATGGCCGGCATGTAGGTCACCGTTCCCGCGCACGTCTAGTGCTGCGGCGCCGCATTTTGCCGGGATGCAGCGCAATTTTCTTGCTCAGCTCAGGCGGCGAGCTGGGTCTCGCGCTGCGGCAGCGCGCCCATGCCGGCCAGCGCCGCGCGCAGGGCCTCGGCCAGCGCCGTGTGCGGCTCGGCGCCGAGACGGGTCACCAGCCGGGCGTTGTCCAGCAGCACCGGCTCGTCCCAGAGGTAGCGCATCTCCAGCATCTCGCGGAGCATCTCGTTGAAGGGGGCGACCGCGCGCACCGCGAACCACGGCATGGCGGCGACCTTCAGCTTGCGGCCCGCAGCGGCTTCCAGCCCGGCGACCAGCTCCGCACCCGTCTGGGTGTGGCCGCGCATGTGGAAGACCTCGAAGCCGCCGAGATCCGGCAGGTCGAGGAGCCTGGCCACCGTCTCTGCCACGTCCGGCAGGTAGGCCCAGCTGTGCGCGACATTCAGCGGACCGGGGTAGCGGACCGAGGCGATCGGCTTGCCGGACTGCACCAGGCCCTGGCTCAGCCAGTTGTTGCCGGGTTGCGGCCCGAAGAAGTCGCCGCAGCGCACGATCAGCACCTTCAGCCCGTCCTGGGCCGCCTTGGCCAGCGCCTGCTCCATCTGCACGCGGATCGCGCCCTTGCGGGTCACCGGATGCTGCGGCGAGGCTTCGGTGAGCGTCGGGAAGGCGTCCGGACCATAGTTGTAGACCGTGCCGGGGAACACCAGCCGCGCGCCGGCGGCCTTCGCCGCGGCGATGCTGGACGCCAGCATCGGCATCTGCAGCCCAGCCCAGTTGCGGTAGGCCGGCGGATTGGCGCCGTGCACTACCAGGCCGCAGCCCTCGGCCGCGGCGACCACGTCAGCCTCCACCATGGCGTCGCCACGCACCCAGTCCAGCCCCTCGCGGCCGTGTGAGGCCTGCGCCGCCTCGGGATTGCGGTTCAGCGCCCGCACCCGCCAGCCACCCTGGAGCAGCCGCGCGGCGATGGCCCCGCCGATCCCGCCCGTCGCTCCGACCACCAGCGCCCGCTTGCCCGTCATCTGAAGTCTCCTGATCTGTCGCGCCACAGATGCGGCCAAGCTGGCCCAAACAGAATTGCCGAATCTCCTAGATCAGCTATTCATTGGCGCATGCCTGGACCGAACGACTGGGACCTCTTCCAAAGCCTGCACGCGGTGCTGGAGGCCGGCACTTTGTCGGCCGCGGCGCGCCTGCGCGGCCTGACACAGCCGACCCTGGGCCGCCACATCGAGACGCTGGAACAGCGGCTGGGTTCGCCCCTCTTCCTGCGCAGCCCGCGCGGACTGCAGCCCACCGACCTGGCGCTGGAGCTCAAGCCTCACCTGCACGACATGGCCGCCGCAGCCAGCGCGGCGGTGCGCGATGCCTCCGGCGCAGCCGACAGCCTGCTGGGCTCGATCCGCATCACGGCGAGCGAGATCGTCGGCGCCGAGGTGCTGCCGCCGATCCTCACCGATTTCCGGGAGCAGCACCCGGGCACGGTGATCGAGCTCCGGGTCTCCAACGTGGTCGACGACCTGTCGCGGCGCGAGGCCGACATCGCGGTGCGCATGGCGGCTCCGACCCAGAGCGCACTTGTCGCAAAGAAGGTCGGCGAGCTGGACCTCGCCTTCTACGCCGCGCCCAGCTACCTCGAACGGCACGGCGCGCCGATGGACTTCGAGGACCTCGATGGGCACCCGATGGTGGGCTTCGACAGCGAGGCCTACAACATCCGCGAGCTGCCGGGCCTGAACATGAGCGTCAGCCGCGAGACCTTCACCTTCCGCACCGACAGCGACCTGACCCAGCTCGCCGCGGTCTCCGCCGGCTTCGGGATCGGGGTCACCCAGCCCCTGATCGCCAGGCGTCGCGGGCTTGTGCGGGTGATGCCCAATGTCGTGGTGTTCCGGCTGGGCGTCTGGATCGTCATGCACGAGAACCTGCGTGGCAGCCGGCGGATGCGCGCGATGTTCGACCACCTGGTCGAAGGCATCACCGATTACGTGCGCGAAAGCCGCGACTGCGCGTGAGCCCGCCCTACGCAGGCGGCTGCCTCTGCGGCCAAGTGCGCTGGCGCGCGACGGCCGAGCCGATCAACGTGCGCCTTTGCCATTGCCGCAACTGCCAGCGGGCGACCGGCGGACCTTATTTCGCGCGCGCTCTCTTCAACGACGCTGACGTCGAGTGGACGGGCGAGACCACCCGATGGGCTTCGTCACCGCGCCTGCATCGCCTCTCCTGCGCTCGCTGCGGCGTGCCGATGTTCGCCGACGTGCAGGACGGCCCCTACTTCGCGGTTTCGCTGACCACCTCGGACGACCCGGCCGCGCTCGCACCCGGCTCGCACATTTGGGTCAGCGAGAAGCTGGCCTGGGTGCGCATCGACGACGGCCTGCCGCAGTTTCCGCAGGGCGCCTGAGCCTTCACCAGGTCTCGCGATAGGGCCGTACCTCGACCAGGAACGACCAGGCCGAGCGGTCCTGATGGGCCACGTGCCAGGCCTCGTCGGCGATGGCGGCCGGCTTGATGAAGAAGTCGTCGGGCGCGTCCTGGTAGCGCTCGCGCGCCCAGGGCACATCGATCACCGCGTCGATCATGATGTAGGCCACGTGCACGCCCTTCGGGCCAAGGTCGCGGGCGAGCGATTCCGCCAGGATCCGCTGGGCGGCCTTGGTCGGCGCGAAGCCTGCGAAGTTGGCCCTGCCCCGCAGCGACGAGGTGTTGCCGGTGACGATCAGCGCGCCCTCGCCGGCCTCGACCATCGCGGGCGTGAGCCGCCGCGCCAGGTGATAGAGGGCCATGACGTTGATCTGGAAGTTGGCCTCCAGCACCGCGGGGTCGATATCGCGGAACGTCCCGAAGGCGCCGCCGACCGCGTTGTGGACCACGACCTTGGGATTACCGAAGCGAGCGACCAGATCATCGAGGGCGGCGTTCAGGGCTGCCGGATCGGCGACGTCGCAGGCGACCGCCACGGCGTCGGGCAATTCGGCCTCGAGCGCTTGCAGCCGCTCGGCGGTCCGCGCCAGCATGGCCACGCGATAGCCGCCGGCCGCGAACCGGCGGGTCATGGCGGCGCCGGTCCCGGGGCCGACGCCGGTGACAATGGCCAGAGGCTTCACGGGCGCGCTCATGCGGCCTGCTCCAGATGCCGGCGCAGGAAATCCAGCCGGTCGTTGCCGAAGAACATCTCGCCGCCCGTGATGAACGTGGGCGCGCCGAAAACGCCGCGCTCGGCGGCGGCGTGGCTGGCCTCACTCAACCTGGCATCGAGGGACGGATCGTCCAGCGTAGCGGCGTCGACCGTGACGCCGGCCTTCGCGAGGAGCGCGGCGACGTCCTCGGGCGTGGCCAGCGGCTGCGGGTCGCCCCACATCGCCGGGAAGAGGGCCGCGACGGCCGCACGCGCCTGGTCGCCGGCCGCGAGCACCGCGCGCAACAGCCGTCGGCCATCCACGCTCCGCATCTCCGGGTGGCGCTGGAAGGGAAGGCGGTAGAGGGCGGTCCAACGCTGCAGGTCGGCGCCGGCGTAGCGGCCTTTGGCGGCGCAGACGATGGTGGTGGGCGTGTTGCCGACCTCCTTCATCACCTCCAGCACGTCCATCGGCCGGATCGCGAGCCCGATGTCGCCCAACTGGCTGAACGCGAGGTAGCTGTAGGGACTTCGGAAATCGAAGAAGAACTCCACCGGGGCCATCATGCGTCTCCTGCTGGGGCTGGGGTGAGCCGGCGGCGGGTGGGCTCGTCGGCGGCGGGACCGGGAAGCGCGGCCATGCGGGTGGTGGGGACGATCTCTCCCGTCTCAGCGTCGACCAGCGCCAGCCGCACCGGGCGGCCGGTCTCGCGATCGACCCTGAGGATCGGCGGCGCGCCGAAGCCGGAGGCGTCCCAGCGGTCGCCCCATTCGGCCAACGCCACCAGCACGATCAGGAGGTCGCGGCCCTTGGCGGTCAGGGCGTATTGCGCGCGGGGCGGATGCTCCTGGTAGGGGCGCTTTTCGAGCAGGCCCGACGCTTCGAGGCGCCGCAGCCGGTCGGAAAGCGTGGTGTTCGGCATGCCCGTCGTCTCGCGCAGGTCGTCGAAACGGGCGGGCGCGAACGACAGGTCGCGCAAGATCAGGAAGGCCCAGCGGTCGCCGATCTGCTCCAGCGCGCCGGCCACCGAACACGCCATGCCGGCAAAGCTCTTCGAACGCATGCCTCAGTGACTCCAATGATTGGAGTTATCTAAGCACGATCAGCGCCACCGCAAGGGCCATGCACGGAAACGGCGGCCGCATCGCTGCGGCCGCCGCTTCGGAACTCGTGTCAGGTCGGCGAGGGGGCCTAGTCCTTGGCCGCGACTTCCGGCGTTTCGGTCGGCTCCTCACGGGCGGCGCCCACCATGGTGCGCTCGGCGATACGGGCCGACTTCCCGCGCCGGTCGCGCAGGTAATAGAGCTTGGCGCGGCGCACGGCGCCGCGGCGCTTCACCTCGATCGACTCGATCATCGGGCTCATCACCGGGAACAGCCGTTCGACGCCCTCGCCGAAGCTGATCTTGCGGACGGTGAAGCTCTCGTTGATCCCGTGGCCGCCGCGCGCGATGCAGACGCCTTCATAGGCCTGGACGCGCTCGCGCTCGCCCTCCTTGATGCGGACGTTCACGCGGACGGTGTCGCCGGGCTGGAACTCGGGGATCTTGCGTTTGGCGAGGAGGCGCTGGGCCTCTTCCTTCTCGAGGGTCTCGATCACGTTCATCGGTCTTCATCCTTACTGGGCTTGAAATCGCCCTTTGCCTGTTGATTGGCGGTCCTGGCGTTCCACAAGTCCGGACGCCGCTCCCGCGTGGTCTTCTCCCGCTCCGCCGCCCGCCACTTGGAAACCTCCGCGTGGTGGCCGGAAAGCAGCACTTCGGGAATGCCGAGACCCTCGAACGTCCGCGGTCTGGTGAACTGCGGATGCTCGAGGAGGCCATCCTCGAAGCTTTCTTCACTCAAGCTCGCAGCCTGCCCCAGGACGCCCGGGACCAGCCGCACGCACGCCTCGATCGTCACCAGCGCGGCGGCCTCGCCACCGGCCAGGACCGCATCGCCGACGGCGACCTCCTCGAACCCGCGGGCGTCGAGCACCCGCTGGTCCACCCCCTCGAAGCGGCCGGCGAGGACGATCAGTCCAGGGCCGGACGCCCACTCACGAACGCGCGCCTGGGTCAGGGGCCGACCCCGGGCGCTCATGTACAAAAGCGGACGCCCGCGAAGCTCCACGCTGTCCAGCGCGGAGGCGATCACGTCCGCCCGCATCACCTGTCCCGGGCCGCCACCCGCAGGGGTGTCGTCGAGGAAGCCGCGCTTATCTGTGGAAAAGGCGCGAATGTCCACCGTTTCCAAGGTCCATAGCCCCAGCTCGCGCCAGGCCGTCCCGATCAGCGAGACGCCCAGCGGGCCGGGGAAGGCCTCGGGGAACATGGTCAGCACGGTGCAGTCGAACGACATGGCCGCCCTTAGGCCGCTTGGGCGCTGCGCAGGTCAAGGCCGGGCTGTAGTGTGCCTGGGATGCGCTGCGCCGCTCTTGCCCTCCTGATCCTCGCCGTCCTCGCGCCCGCCCGTCCCGCCAGCGCCGAGCCGCCCGCGCGTGCGATCGCCTTCCAGTTCGTGCTGGACCGGCAGATCGTCTTCCCGATCACCATCAACGGCCGGCCGGCCGAGGCGTGGCTCGACTCCGGCGCCGGCGCGACGGTGGTTGACGCGGCGTTCGCCAAAACGCTGGGCCTCGCGCTGGGCGCGCCGATCGCCGCCCATGGCGTCGCCGGCAAGGTGGCCGACGTGCGGCTGGCGCAGGCGGACCTCAAGGTCGGCGACCTGGCGATGCCCGGCCGCCGGGTGGCGGTCATGGACCTCTCGGCCGTGGCGCGGGTCACGGGGCGACCGGTGCAGGTGCTGCTTGGCCGCGACGTCTTCGACCAGGCGGTCGTCGACCTCGACTTCGAGGGGCGGCGGGTCGAGCTGCTGCCCCGGTCGGCGCTCGTCCCGCCGAAGGAAGAGCCCGTGCCGCTCCTCCGCTCCGGCGACCTGCGCAGCATCCCGATCGTGGTCGGCGGCGTCGCGACCCCGGCCATCCTCGACCTAGGCAACGCCGGCGGCCTGTTGCTGGACCAGGGGTTCGTCGAGGCCAACCGGCTGTTCGCCGGCCGCAGGCTCTCGACCGACCTCGGCGTCGGGGCCGACGGCGCCCGCGAGCACACCATCGCCGCCCTGGACAAGGTCAGCGTGGCCGGCGTCAGCTTCGATGGCGTGACCGCTGTGGCGACGCCGGGCCTGAGCTCGCGCGCGCCGGCCAACGTCGGCTTGCAGATCCTCAGCCGGTTCCACCTCATCATAGATTTTGCCGGCGACCGCATCTGGATGACCCCCTATCGCGACGCCACCGCGCGGCTGTTCCGCAAGAACCGCGTCGGCCTCATGCTTGTCCGGGAGCCCGGCGGTCTGCTCGTGGATTACGTCGCCCGGGGCAGCCCGGCCGACCGCGCAGGCTGGAAAAAGGGCGAGGTCGTCACCGCGCTCGACGACGCGCCGATCCCGGCCGACTACGCGGCCACGGAGGCCTCGCTCTGGGTCTACGGCCCACCCGGCCGGACGGTCACGCTCACCACCGCCGACGGCGGAAAGCGGAAGCTCACCCTTGCCGACTACTACTAGCTGCGCGTATGCGGCGCGGCCATGAGCGACGCCGAAGCCAACACCGAGACCCTCACCGAGACGCTGCAGCTGGAGCGGATCGAGGAGAACCTGTTCCGCGGCACGACGCCGGACGCTTCGCCAGGGCGGATCTTCGGCGGCCAGGTGATCGCCCAGTCGCTGCTGGCCGCCTACGAGACGGTCCCCGAGCGCATCTGCCACTCGCTGCACTGCTACTTCATCCGGCCCGGCGACCCGACGGTGCCGATCGTCTTCGAGGTCGACCGCAGCCGCGACGGCGGCAGCTTCACCACGCGGCGGGTGATCGCCGTCCAGCACGGCAAGCAGATCTTCAACCTGGCCGCCAGTTTCCAGGACGCCGAGGAAGGCTACGAGCACCAGGCGCAGATGCCGGCTGGCCCGCACTGGAGCGAGCTCAAGGACGAGCACGAGCTCGCGAAGGAGTTCCTCAAGGACGCGCCCGAGGAGGCCAAGCGCTGGATGAGCCGCGAGCGGCCGATCGAGCTGCGCTCCGCCGACGCCCGCAGCTACTTCCTCGAAGGGCCGAAGGAGCCGGTCAGCCAAAGCTGGATCCGTTGCCGCACGCCGATCGGCGACGACGCCCACATGCACCAGGTGATCATGGCCTACGCCTCGGACATGAACCTGCTCTCGACCGCCATGCGCCCTCACCGGGTGCACTGGCAGACGCCGGGCTTCCAGTCGGCGAGCCTCGACCACGCCATGTGGTTCCACAAGCCGACCGACTTCAACCAATGGCACCTCTATGCCCAGGACAGCCCTTCGGCGTCCGGCGGGCGCGGCTTCATCCGCGGCTCGATCTATTCGGAGGACGGGACGCTGGTGGCCTCCGTCGCGCAGGAAGGTCTGATCCGTCAGCGCAAGCCGAAGGCCGAGTAGGCGGCGGCCGGAAAAACCGATTGCCGCTGGCGCAAGGCTCGGCGAAGCTCGGCTGCGAGACGTCTCCGCTGCGGCGGCAACGGCTCGGGGGAACTTTCGCCAGAGCTTCTTGGGGGCGGTCCGATGCGCAAGGATCTGATCGATCATTCACGGTGGCTTTCGCGCACCAGCGTGCTCGGGCGCATCCGCAGCGCGCAGCTGAAGGCGATCGACGACGCCCTGAAGGCGTACGAGATAAGCGGGTCGGAGGCCGACCTCAGCAAGATCCGCGTCGCGCTCGCCGCCTGGAAGGCGAAGGAGGGCGCGGGCTGGAAGATCTCCAAGCGCAACGCCAACGGCGCGCTGACCGAGCTCGACAAGCGCCTGGACGCGGCGCCGGTGGAGAGCTTCTACACCCGCGACCTGGCCCACAGCCGGATGGGCCTGCTCTACCTGTTCTCGCGGATGAAGGTCGAGCACGGCTGGTTCAAGGTGGCGATCGAAAGCGGCTTCGAGGTCGCCGGGGCCGCCGTGGGCTTCAACCCGGCGCAGGACGCCATGGGATCGACGGCCTCCGCCTTGACGGGCGGGGGAGTCGGCGCCGGCGCATTCCTCAGCTCTCAGGCCTTCGAGATGGCGCCGGCGCCGCCGCGCACCGTCCCGCAGGGCTTCCTGCAGCAGGTGCTCGCCGCCCTCCAGGATTTCGCCAGGCGCGTCTGGGCCCACATCAAGTCGAAGTTCGAGAGCGATCCCACCAAGTCGTGGATCGACAAGGCCGAGACCTGGTGGCCGCACGTCACCAAGGTGATCAACCTGATCCTGTCGCAGGTCGCCGCCAGCGCGGCGCCCTTCGTCAGCGGCGCCTTCGACCTGGCCAAGGGGGTCAAGGACACCGTTTCGGCCTGCTACGAGCGCTACCAGACCTATAGCCTGGGCCAGGGCGTGACGCTCAATGACGGCCACCCGGCGGTGATCGTGCAGTCCATCGAGCGCGCCATGAACTTCGCCATCGGCAAGGGCCTCTGGGACACCCTGAAGGGCGTGACCTCCATCACCACCAGCGCGCTGGCGGCCGGCGCCGGGGCCATCGTTTCGCTCGTGATCTCGGGCTGCGAGGTGATCGCCAAGGTCGTCCATCGGCTCTGGGAGCTGAGCAAGATGGAGGCCTTCTTCGACGATTGCGCCGACCGCTACGCCAAGGGCAAGGCCGGCGGCGCCGCGGACGATGGCCTGACCCACAGCGGCGTGGCGTTCGGCGCCTGGTACCGCCGCGCCGCAGTCGCCCTGCCGTGCATCTCGGCGCTGGCGCTGTGCAGCGGCGTGACCGGCGACAAGATGATGTACCTGCAGATGTTCCAGGACGAGAAGGACCTGAAGTCCGCGGCCATCGATCCGGCGTCGCCCGAATTCAAGCAACGGGCGGACGACTTCAGCCGCGGCGTCACCTATATCGACAACCTGAAGGCCTGGTCCCGGAGCTATCTCGTGGCGGCCGGATACCGGTTCCATTCCGAGGACAAGCTGGTCAATGCGATCGCCAAGGCGTCCACGGAAAGCAAGGTCCCGCCGCTGACCCGCATCGACACGTCCATCGGGCGGCCCAATCCGCTGACCAGCTACATCGGCAGCCATGACCCCAACAGCCTGATCAGCCTGGAAGAGGCGCGCCGGAAGTTCGGCGGCCGCGCGATGTAGGCGCGCGCGGCTACTCGGTCTCGTCAGGGCGCGCGGCCACCAGGCGGCCGACGTCCATCTGCACCTCCGGCACGGTCTCGCGCGTGAAGGGCAGCCACCAGCTTTCGCCGGCCGGCGGCTGGATTTCCAGGAGGTCGCCGGCGCCGAAGTCGCGCACCGACTTCACCCGCCCAATGAGATCGCCTTCCAGGCTGACGACCTCCAGGCCGATCAGGTCGGCGATGTAGAACTCGTCCTCGTCAGGCTCGGGCAGGACCGCGCGAGGGATATAGAGCCGCACGCCGCGCAGCGCCTCGGCCTGCTCGCGGGTCTCGACCTCCTTGGCGCGGGCGACCACGCCGCCCTTGGCCGCCCGCCCGCCGGTCAGCGTCAGCCCGGGCGAGCCGTCCTCGCGCAACAGGGTCCGGTATCCGATCAGCGCGGCCGGCTCGGCCGTGTAGCTCGCGATCCGCACCTCGCCCTTCACGCCGAACGCGCCGGCGACGCGGCCGACCAGGATGTGCGTGTCCCCCACGTTCGTCATCCAGCCCTTCTCCCTTTGCGGGAGAAGGTGTCGACGTAGTCGACGGATGAGGGGTTGCTCGGCGTCATCCGCGCGACCGCGGTTCAGCCTGCGCGGAAAATTCTGAAAGACCCCTCATCCGTCAGCCTTCGGCTGCCACCTTCCCCCGCAAGGGAGAAGGCGCGCATTTCAGCCCTCGCCCGTCTCGGTGGCGGATTCAGCGGCCGAGGCGGGGTTGACCTCCTCGGAGCCGGCCGGCGCTTCGGCGGCGGTTTCGCCGGCCGGGGTCTCGGCGGCTTCGGCGGCGATCTGCTCGGGCGCGGTCTCGGCAGCCGGAGCTTCGTCGGCGGCGGCTTCGGCGGCCGGAGCCTCTTCAGCGGCGGCTTCAGCCGGTGCGGCTTCTTCGGTAGCCGGAGCGGCTTCCTCAGCGGGAGCTTCCTCCGCCGGCGCGGCCTCGGCCGCGAGGGCCTCCTCGACCGCTTCCGGCTCGGGCGCGGGCGCGTTCCTGGCTTCCTCCAGAGCCGCGGCGCGGTCGGCTTCGCGCTGGGTGCGCTCCTCGACGCGAGCCTTGGCCTTCTCGCCGGGCTGGCCCTTGTTCGGGTTGTCGCCGTGCTCCCACTTCACCAGGCCCTGCTTGGAAAGCTCACGGGCGACGCGGTCGGTGGGCTGCGCGCCCTTGGCGATCCACTCCTGGATCCGCTCGACCTTCAGGGTCACGCGGTTCGGGTTGTCCTTGCCCAGCAATGGGTCGTAGGCGCCGACCTTCTCGATGAAGCGGCCGTCGCGCGGCGAATGGCTGTCGGCGACGACGATCGAATAATAGGGGCGCTTCTTGGCGCCGCCACGGGCGAGACGAATCTTCAGCATTGGGTCGGTTCCTGGTCTTTCTGTCTATTTCTTGAAGGGGTTGAAGCCGGGGGGCAGACCGCCGCCCAGGCCAGGGAGTTTGAAGCCGCCTTCGCTTTGCAGCTTGGCGGCCATCTCTTCGATCTCGGCCTCTGACGGCATCGGCATCTTTCCGCCGCCGAGGGTCTTCAGGCGATCCATGCCGCCGGCCCCGCCACCGGCGCCGCCGGTCAGCATCTGGGCCATCTGGGCGAAGCCGCGGCCGCCGCCCTTGCTCATCATCTTGAAGGCGTCGGCCATCTGGCGGTGCTGTTTCAGGAGCCGGTTGACCTCGGCCACGTCTACGCCGGCTCCGGCCGCGATGCGGCGCTTGCGCGAGGCGGCCAGGATGTCGGGCTTCTTGCGTTCCAGCTTGGTCATCGAGGAGATGATCGCCGCCTGCCGGTCGACCATCTTGTCGGAGATGTTGGCTTCGGCGATCTGCTTCTTGATCTTCTGCACGCCGGGCAGCAGCCCCATCAGGCCTTCCATGCCGCCCATCTTCTTCATCTGGGCGAGCTGCTCGGCCATCATGTCCAGGTCGAACTGGCCCTTGGCCAGCTTCTTGGCCATCGCCTCGGCCTTGGCGGCGTCGAACTCCTGGCTGGCCTTCTCGACCAAGGCCACGATGTCGCCCTGGCCCAGGATGCGCCCGGCGACGCGGGATGCATCGAACGCCTCCAGCCCGTCGATCTTCTCCGAGACGCCCAGGAACTTGATCGGCAGGCCGGTGACCGCGCGCATGGAGAGCGCCGCGCCGCCGCGGCCGTCGCCGTCGGC
>JBJMQX010000122.1:0-6246 GCA_045802455.1 Phenylobacterium sp.
CATCCTCGACGTCTCGCGCCTGGAGGCCGGAAAGCTCGACGTGCAGGAGACCGTGATCGGCCTGCGGGAGGTCGCTGCCGACGCGATCACCTGGGCCGGCCCGCTGGCGCACAAGGAGGGGCTCACCTTCACCTGGGACCTCGACGCCACCCTCCCCGACCACGTGTACGGCGACGCCATGCGCATCTCGCAGGTGCTCACCAACCTGCTCGGCAACGCGATGAAGTTCACCGAGCAGGGCGAGGTCAGGCTGTGCGTGCGTACGGCGAGGTTGCACGAGCAGGCGGCCGACGTCTGCTTCTCCGTCGAGGACTCCGGCATCGGCATCCCCGAGGACAAGCAGCGGATCATCTTCGAGAGCTTCCAGCAGGCCGACGGCTCGATCAGCCGAAAGTTCGGCGGCACCGGCCTGGGGCTGTCGATCAGCCGCGAGATCACCCGCCTCCTGGGCGGCGAACTGCGGGTGACGTCGATCCCCGGCAAGGGCTCGACCTTCACCCTCTACCTGCCGCTGAACTTCAGCCCGTCACAGCAGCCGGTGGCCAGCCGCGGCCCGCAAGCCTCACCGCTGCCGCGGCCGACGCTGATGCCGTCGGCCTTCTCCGACGAGCCGGTGGAAGCGGTGGCCGACGACCGCGATCACGTCGGGCCGCAGGATTCCGTTGTGCTGATCGTCGAGGACGACCCGCGCTTCGCCTCGATCCTGCTGAGCCTCGTGCATGACAGCGGGTTCAAGGGGGTGGTGACGGGCGAGGGCGCCGCGGCGCCGTCACTCGCCCGCCGGTTCAGCCCGGACGCCATCATGCTCGACATTGGCCTGCCGGACATGGACGGCCTGGCCCTGCTCGACCTCCTGAAGCGGACGCCGGAGACCCGGCACATCCCGGTGCACGTGATCTCCGCCGACGATCAGAAGGGCCTCGGCCTTTCGATGGGCGCCTTCGGCTTCACCCACAAGCCTGTGGAGCGTGAGGTGGTGGTCTCGACCCTTCAGGGTGTGAAGAGCTTCGTCGACAAGACCGAGCGCAAGATCGTCCTCGTCGGCGCGGAAGGGGAAGCCGCCGAGGCCCTGCGCCAGGCCTTCACCGAGGTCGAGGTGGTCGAAAGCCTCGAGGACGTCCTCGCCCGTCCAGCGTCGGAACGTCCGGAGGGCCTGCTGATCGAGGCTGGCGCCGTGCCGGCCGCCCAGATCGTCGAGGCGCTCAAGCATGCCGACGGCCGCTCCATACCCGCGGTGGTCTATGCGCCGGACGATCTCGAGCCCGAAGACGACCGGCGGCTGCGGCTGGCGGTGTTCGGGGGGCTTGTGCGGATCGCCCGCACGACCGATCAACTGGTCGAGCAGGCGAGCCTAACCCTGCACGAGCGGGTCGAGCGGATGAGCGAGAAAGCCAAGGCCAAGCTCAACCAGAACAAGCACCAGGACCCGGTGCTCACCGGCCGCAAGATCGTCGTCATTGACGACGATATCCGTAACATCTTCTCGCTGGCCTCGGCCTTGGAGGAGTACGGGATCGAGCTCAGCTATGCGGAGAGCGGCCGGGCCGGACTGGAGGTTCTCGACGCCCAGCCGGACGTCGACGTCGTCCTGGTCGACATCATGATGCCCGACATGGATGGCTACGAGACCATCCGCGAGATCCGTTCGCGGGGCCATCTGGCCGACCTGCCCATCGTGGCGGTCACGGCCAAGGCGATGAAGGGCGACCGGCAGAAGTGCATCCAGGCGGGAGCTTCGGACTATGTGTCGAAGCCGGTCGACATCGACCACCTGATCTCGGTGCTCAGGGTCTCGATCCAGCGCGCCGACGCCATGCGGCTGACCAGCGAAACCGTCGTCCTGATGCCGCAGGCGAGCTAGGCGTGTCGCGAGCCTCACCCGCCCTGGGCGTTCGACGAAGCGGGCGGGCGGAGCCTCCGGCGCCGCCCGACCCGTCGACGCCGCTCAAGGCGCGGATCCTCATCGTCGACGACGATGAGCGCAACGCCTTCGCCGCGGTCCAGGCGCTCGAGGAACTGGGCCATGAACTGGTGGTCGCCCGCTCGGGTGAGGAGGCGCTGCGACGCCTGCTGACCGAGGAGTTCGCGCTGATCCTGCTCGATCTGCACATGCCGGGCATGGATGGATACGAAACGGCCGCACTGATCCGCTCGCGCAAGAGGACAGCCGGGACGCCCATCGTCTTCCTGACGGCCATCTTCCGCGACGAGGCGCACGTCTTCCAGGCCTACTCCGCCGGCGCCGTGGACGTGGTCTTCAAGCCGGTCGACCCCTTCATCCTGAAATCGAAGGTGACGGTGCTGGTCGACCTCTACCTGAAGAGCGAGGAGATCAAACGGCGTTCGGCCTATCAGCAGTGGCTGCTGGACGAGCATGCCCGCGTGAAGGCCGAGAAGGCGTTGGCCGAAAAGGAGCTTCGCCGCACCGAGGCCAGGCAGGAAGCGATCCTGCAGTACCTGCCGATCGTCATCCACTCGCGGTCCATAGAGCCGCCGTTCGCCCCCCAGTTCGTCTCCGACGCGGTCAAGGACATCACCGGTTTCCCGGCCAGCCGGTTCGTGGACGAGCCGGAGTTCGGCTCCAGCCGAATCCACCCCGACGACCTCGACATGGTGGTGGCCCAGGTCTCAGACGCCGCCCGCACCGGCCATTATTCCGTGGAGTTCCGCTGGCAGTGCGCCGATGGCCAGTACAAGGTCCTGCAGGACTTCGGCGTCGCCGCCCCGAGCCCTGACGGCCAGACGCGTGAGATCTTTGGAGTCATCCTCGACGCCACGGAGCGCAAGAGCCTTGAGGAGCAGCTCGCTCAGGCCCGCAAGATGGAGGCCGTCGGCCAACTCACCGGCGGTGTCGCCCACGATTTCAACAACCTCCTGACGGTGGTGCTTGGCAACGTCGACATCATGGCCCGCAAGGTCGAGGACGAGGCGCGCCGAGCCCGCCGGATCGACGCCGTCCGCCAGGCGGCCGAGCGGGGCCGCGACCTCACCCGCCAACTGCTCGCCTTCTCGCGCCGGCAGCACCTCTCGCCAGTCAGCCTCGACGTCAACGGTCTGATCGAGGGCTTCGCACCGTTGATGCGCCAGGCCGTCGGTGAGGCGGTGACCCTCGACTTGGTGCTGGCCGAGGACTCGCTCTGCGTCCACGTCGATTCCACCCAGCTTGAAACGGCCCTGCTGAACCTGGCGGTCAACGCGCGCGACGCTATGCCGGAAGGCGGGCGGCTGACCATCGCGACGCGTCGCGACGGACCCTTCGTGGCGCTGGAGGTCAGCGACACCGGGATCGGCATGTCGCCGGAGGTGCGCGAGCGGGTGTTCGAACCGTTCTTCACCACCAAGGAGGTGGGCAAGGGCTCCGGCCTGGGCCTCAGCCAGGTCTACGGTTTCGTGCGCCAGTCGGAGGGTGACATCCAGCTCAGGAGCGACCTGGGCCAGGGCACCAGCTTCACGCTGCGCTTGCCGGCTTCGGACGCGCCGGCCGAGAGCGCCGAGGTCCAGGCCTCCGAGCCGGCGCTGCTCCAGGGCGGCAGCGAGCGAATCCTGCTGGTCGAGGATGATCCGACCGTGCTCGCGCTGACCAACGACATGCTGAGCGGCCTGGGCTACCAGGTGACCACGGCGACGAATGCCGCCGAGGCTCTGGAGGTCATCCACTCGGGCGCGGAGGTCGATCTCCTGTTCACCGACGTAATCATGCCGGGCGGCGTCAGCGGCGTTAGCCTGGCGCGCACCGCCCGCGAGCTGCGGCCCAACCTGCGGGTGCTGCTCACCTCCGGCTTCGTGGGCGAAGGGCCGGTGCTGGGCGCCGGGGAGTTTCCGTTGCTCGACAAGCCCTATGAGACCCGGGTGTTGGCCGCTCGGCTGCGCAAGCTGCTCGATGGGCCCGGGGCCCGCAAGCGCAGGGCCCGAGGCGGCAAGCCGGCACGCAACGCGGAAGCCTCGGCGGCGGCGGCCGAGTAGCTCAACCTTCCAAGTCTTGCGCGAGACGCCGAAGGGCGGCCGCCAACCTGCGCGCGCGGGCGCGGTCCACCGGCTCGTCGTCTGCGGCCAAGGGCAGGGCGGCCGCCATCGCTCTCAGGTGCTCGGCCCGTCCTTCGGGCGCGAGCGCGTTGGCCAGCAGGGCCGCCTCCGCCATCAGGTCTTCGCGCAAGCCTGTCGGACACGCGCTCAGCAAGGCGGCGTCAAAATCCAGCACCTGTGCGCTCGCCGGAGCGTCGGAATGGGTTCTCGCCTGTCCCATGGCCGCCCCAAACGGCGCGCGGACTCAGGGGTTCCCTAGGGTGAAGGCTGTCACCTTCGCGTCGTAGGACGCCGATCCGCCTGGGGGAACCATGACCATGCCCGTCTCGCGCCCAGCCCATTCCGGACCGAAGGGGTCGGCCAGGTTGAACTGCGGCTCGACGACGACGAACGCCTGCTCCGGCGGGGCATAGACCTGAAACGCGCGCACCCGCGGCGAACTGGAGGTGATGCGAAGGCCGACACCTGCCGCAGGATCGATGACCTCGCACACGGATTGCCCATCCTGGCGACGCAGGTCCGTGAAGCAATCGTCGAGGTATTGCTCGCCGAGCGGCCGACCGCCGTCCACGCTGAAGTCATAAGCCGTGCCTGAGACCGCCTCGACCGCTCCCGTGGGCAGCACCTCGTCGTAGTTGTCGACCAGGACGCGGCTCGCCGCCGCCAGCCGCAGCCGCGCCTGCGCGCGCCGGCCGCTCGGCAGCCGGAAGTAGGGATGCCACCCGATCCCGATCGGCACAGGCTTGTCGCCGACGTTCTGGGCGCGGACGCGAAGGGCCAAGGCTCCGCCGCCGAGCCGCCATTCGAATTCCAGCCGGGTGCGTCCGGGCCAACGGCCGCCGAAGTCCCCGGCGTCCAGCCAGGCGCTGACGTGCTCGGGCGCGTCCTGCCGCCAGGTGACCGCGGCATCCAGAATGAGGCCGTGCATGGCGTACTGCTCGGCGCCTGCAGCCTTGCCGCCCCAGTTCCGGGGGAGGCGCACCTTGTCGCCTGCCACCTCAGTCTCGATCTCGCGGCTCGCGTCCAGCGGCCGGCCGCGGATGCGATTGGCGTATGGCGCCAGGACCGCGCCGCCGAAACTGAAGGCGGCGTTTCCGGCGAAATCGTCCGGACCCCCGTCGAGCTTACGGGCCGCCTGCTGCGGTTCGGGCGCGACAATCGCATCGACCGCTTCCCCGCTGGGTAGGCGCAGCTTCGCCTGCAGCAGCATCATCCCGCGGCCCGGCAGCACCTGCGCCTCGACGAACCCGATCGACTCCGATGGCCGATCCGCCCGCAAGGTCACGAGGGGCGCCCCGCCGATCTGCAGGCCATCGCCCACCGGACTCAGCCCGGCTCGCCGGCCGCCAGTTCAGCAGCCCGCAGGCGACGCGCATCCCCCCGCTGCCGCTCGGCGGCCGGTTGGTCGTGCTCGGCCGGCGGCACGACCGGCACCACCAGGCAGATGCTCTGCGTGGGCAGCACCGAGCGCCAGTCGGCGATCAACTGCTTGTAGGAACGGCCCACCGGCCGGATTTCGCGGTTGAGGTCATACAGGCCCACAGGGTGGACCCGGCCGTTGTCCTCGCGCAGGCCCACGTCCCAGTCGATCTGGTCGGTCAGGGAATACCAGGTGAAGCCGACCGTCGGCACGCCCGAGTTGCGGACGCGCAGGACGTTGGCCCACTCCTTCCAGAGCCAGTTCACCGCCTCGTCGCCGTTCGGACCCTCGGCGATGTTGGTTTCGGTGTGCATCACCGGAAGCCGGTAGCGGTTGTAGTACTGGCGGGTGATTTCCGAGTAGCCGAAGATTTCGCCAGACGCGCGGCTCGCGCCGTCCGCCGACACCCGGTGCTCGTTCGTCCAGTAGTAGTCGTTGCCCAGGATGCAGTGGTGGTGCAGCGAGTTGCCGAGGAAGAAGTGGTACTCCTCGCGGGTCATCCCGTTGTCCAACAGGTACTCGTACATCTCCGAGTCGACCCGATGGCCGTAGTTCAGGTCCAGCGACAGGAACCGCTTCGAGTTCTCGATCTCCGCCGGCTTGATCGCCGCCGGGTTCTCCGCGTGGAAGTACTCCGACGACTCGCTCTGGATGAAGATCGCGTCGGCGCGGACCTTCAGGATCTCCTGCATGGCCCGGACGTTGGCCTTCACGATGTGCTTCAGCGCGGTGACGAAGGTAAGGTCGGTCGTGCCTTGCTCGTTCCACCAGCCGAAGGCGGCGGAGAACTGCGCGCAGATGAA
>JBJMQX010000123.1:0-14555 GCA_045802455.1 Phenylobacterium sp.
ACCATCAGCTTCTCGCGCTCTTCGAAGCCCCACAGCGGCGGGGTGAGCGCACCCACGTCCATCGCCTGGGTGGTGACGTTGAGCAGGTGGTTCAGGATGCGGCCGATCTCGGAATAGAGCACCCGGATCAGCTGGGCCCGGAGCGGGACCTCGATGTCCATCAGCTTCTCGATGGCCAGGCAATAGGCGTGCTCCTGGTTCATCGGCGCCACGTAGTCGAGGCGGTCGAAGTAGGGGATCGTCTGGGCGTAGGGCCGGGCCTCGATCAGCTTCTCGGTGCCGCGGTGCAGCAGGCCGATGTGCGGGTCGACGCGCTCGACCACCTCGCCGTCGAGCTCCAGCACCATGCGCAGCACGCCGTGGGCGGCCGGGTGCTGCGGGCCGAAGTTGATGTTGAACTTGCGGACCTTGGTCTCACCCTGGACTTCAGGGGCAAAGAAGTCGTCGGCTTCCGCCGGAGCGTTGGCGCCGGTCACTTGGACGGCTCCTTGGCGGCGGGAAGGGCCTTCTCGTCGCCCGGGATGGGCGCGTAGCCCGGCTCGGCGCCTTCCCAGGGCGACAGGAAGTCCCAGTTGCGCCACTCGACCGACTTCACGGGCTCGTAGACCACCCGCTTGAGCTCGTCGTCGTAGCGGACTTCCACGTAGCCGGTCATCGGGAAGTCCTTGCGAAGCGGATGCCCGTGGAAGCCGTAGTCGGTCAGGATGCGGCGCAGGTCCGGATGGCCCTCGAAGAAGACGCCGTACATGTCGAACGCCTCGCGCTCGTACCAGTCGGCGGCCGGGAACACCCCGGCGATCGAGGGGACGGCCGTGTCCTCGTCCGTCTGGATCGTCACGCGGACGCGCAGGTTCCTGGTCATCGAGAGCAGGTGGTAGACCACGTCGAAGCGGCGCTCGCGCTCTGGATAGTCCGCGCCGCAGACGTCGATGAGGATGCTGAACCGCAGGTCCGGCTGGTCGCGCAGGAAGGTCATCGCCTCGACGATGCGCGGGCTTGGCGAGGTGAGGTTCAGCTCACCGTACATCACCTCATAGCTGCCGAAGGCGCCGGCGCTGTTGGCGACGATCGTCTGGCCCAGCTTCTCCAGGATCGGCAACGGCTGGGGCCAGCTCATCGCATGATCGTCCCGGTGCGGCGGATCTTCTTCTGCAGCTGCAGCACGCCGTAGACCAGCGCCTCGGCGGTCGGCGGACAGCCTGGGACATAGACGTCGACCGGCACGATGCGATCGCAGCCGCGGACCGTCGAATAGCTGAAGTAGTAATAGCCGCCGCCGTTGGCGCAGCTGCCCATCGAGATTACGTAGCGGGGCTCCGGCATCTGGTCGTAGACCTTGCGCAGCGCCGGAGCCATCTTGTTCACCAGGGTGCCGGCGACGATCATCACGTCGGACTGGCGAGGGCTGCCGCGCGGCGCGAAGCCGTAGCGCTCGAGGTCATAGCGCGGCATCGAGGCCTGCATCATCTCCACGGCGCAGCACGCGAGGCCGAACGTCATCCACATCAGGGAGCCGGTGCGCGCCCAGGTGATCAGGTCGTCGACGCCGGCGGTGATGAAGCCCTTGTCGGCAAGCTGCTGCGACACCCCATCGAAGAACGGGTCGTGCGCCTTCGGGTCGTAGCCCTCGACCGTCGTTCTGCCGCCGGAACCGGCTGGGACGATCACTCCCATTCCAGGGCCCCCTTCTTCCACTCGTAGACGAAGCCCACCGTCAGCACGCCCAGGAAGCTCATCATCGACCAGAAGGCGAACTTGGCCACGTCCGGCGGCAGCTTCATCAGCGCCACGGCCCAGGGGAACAGGAAGGCGACCTCGAGGTCGAAGATGATGAACAGGATCGAGACCAGGTAGAAGCGCACGTCGAACTTCATGCGCGCGTCGTCGAAGGCGTTGAACCCGCACTCGTAGCTGGACAGCTTCTCCGGGTCCGGCGCCTTAGGCGCCAGCGTTCCGGCGAAGACGATGAAGACCACGCCGAGGGCCGCCGCGATCCCCAGAAAGATCACGATCGGCAGGTACTGCAGCAGGAACGCGTTCATAGGATCCTTTGGGCGGAATCCCGCGGGGGAGTGTTCGGGAGTCGCGGCGCCCTTCTAGACCAGCCATTCTATCGTTTCAAACGGGGCTTTGTGCGGCGCGAAATGCGCACGGCGTTCGCTCGAAAATCTCACGGATATTGCGCACGGCCCTGGGGCAAATCGCCGGGCTCACAGTCTTCCGTTGACACGATTCCGGGTGGGACCTATTGGACGCGCCTTCGCAAAAGGACCCTTCAGGTCCGTTCGCGGGTGTAGCTCAGTTGGTTAGAGCGCCGGCCTGTCACGCCGGAGGTCGCGGGTTCAAGTCCCGTCACTCGCGCCATTTGCGGACCGCGCCTCGCCAGGGCGCATAACTTGCTCGAAACGACTCCGCACGTAGCTTGGTCCGATGACCGAGCCGGCCAAACCGATCGCAGGTGCAACCCGCCTCGCCCCTGACCCCTGGCGTCGCACCCTGTCGGGGGTGCGGTGTTGACAGCCTTCCGGCCCTCCCAGAAACGTTCTCGCTCCACAGCGGAACGGCGCGTCGTGGCCAATCGGGAGAACGCGTTCGGCGCGCTGCGGCTGTTGCTCGCCTCAATGGTGATCTTCGCGCACGTCCCGGAACTGATGGACGGCGACCGGCATCGCGAGCCCATCAACATGCTGTTCCACAACGGACTGTCGGCCGGGGCGCTGGCGGTCGACGGGTTCTTCCTGATCAGCGGCTACCTGATCACGCAGAGTTGGGAAGCGCAGCCGAGGACCTATTTCCTGAAGCGCGTGCTGCGCATCTACCCCGCCTTCGCCCTCTGTTCGCTCATTATCCTGTTCCTGATCGCGCCGTTCGTGGGCGGCGAACCGGTGCACGGCATCCAGTGGCTTCGGGCGGCCTACAGGATCGCCGCCCTTCAGGCGCCGGTCTCGGACGGCGCGTTTGGACATCTGAAGGTCCCGGCCGTGGACGCTTCCATGTGGACGATCGCCTACGAGTTCCGGTGCTACATCCTGGCGGCCCTCCTGGGTTGGGTCGGCCTCTACCGCCGGCCATGGCTTCTCCTGGCGCTCTCGGCGGCCATATTCGCGTTGCAGTTCGCGCCCCTGCCCACGGCCTCGGACCACCTGGCCGAGGTCATTGGCCAGCTCAAGTCCGACGCCCGGCTGACCGGCATCTTCTTCATCGGCGCCTGCTTCCGCCTGTTCAAGCCCAGATTCCATGGCTGGGTCGCGGCGGCAGGCGTGGCGGCCATGGTCCCGTTGATGTTCGTCCCCCTCACGGCGGAGGCTGCGTTTGTGGCGCTCGGTGGCTACGCCCTCTTCTGGCTGGCCCTGAACGTAAAGTGGGACCCCCTGCTCCGGCTGAACGCCAAGAACGACATTTCCTACGGCGTCTATCTCTGGGCCTGGCCGCTTTCAGCCCTGGTGCTCACCTGGTGGCCGCAGGTGACTCTCCCGACGCTCCTGGCGGCCGATTTCGCTCTGGCGGTCGCGGCCGGCGCGATCAGCTGGTTCCTGATCGAAAAGCGCGCGATGGCGCTCAAGGACAGGTTCGGAACGGTCCGGCGTCCCGCCACCGTCCCAACCGCGCCATAGCCTCCGCAGGTCGCTTCCAGGAGGAGCCACCAAAGGCTGCGCGGCGCGTCCCGCATTTTCCATTTGCAGCCGGCGCTCTGCAGGCGTCCCATCCCGATTGGGCATGGGGAGGCGGCGGATGACGACGTTCAGGATCAACGGCAAGCCGGTCACGACCGCGAGCCCGGACGATGCCCCTCTGCTCTGGGTGATTCGTGACGAGCTCGGTCTGACGGGCACCAAGTTCGGCTGCGGCATCGCCCAGTGCGGGGCGTGTACGGTGCACATCGACGGGCGGCCGTCCCGCTCGTGCATCACGCCGATGCGCTCGGTGGCCGGCAAGTCGGTGACGACCATAGAAGGGCTCGACCCGGCCGGCGCCCACCCGGTGCAGCAGGCCTGGGTGGAGGTTCAGGCGCCGCAGTGCGGCTACTGCCAGTCGGGCCAGATCATGCAGGCCGCGGCGCTCCTGAAGATGAACCCGCACCCGACGGACGAGGACATCAACGCGGCGATGAACGGCAACCTCTGCCGCTGCATGGCCTATGTGCGGATCAAGCAGGCGATCAAGCTCGCCAGCGCCAAGGCTTCGGCGCCCGCCAAGAAAGAAGGAGCCAAGGCATGAACGCTCCGCTCTCTCCGGACGCCCTCTCCCGCCGCGGGTTCATGATCACGCTCACCGCCGCCGGCGCGGCGATGGGCTTCGTCGATGAAGCGGCCGCCGCCTTCAGGCTCTCCGACGCGTCAGGCGGCTTCGAGCCCACCATCTGGTACTCGATCGGCAAGGACGGGATCATTACCGTCAACGTGATCCGCGCCGAGCTGGGCCAGCACGTCGGCACCGGCATCGCGCGCATCGTCGCCGACGAGCTGGAGGCCGACTGGTCGAAGGTCCACATCCGGACCGTCGATTCCGATCCCAAGTGGGGGCTGATGGTCACCGGCGGCAGCTGGTCGATGTGGCAGAGCTTCCCGATCTACAGCCAGGCCGGCGCGGCCGGTCGGCAGGTGCTGATCGAGGAAGGGGCCAAGCTCCTGAACGCCAAGGCGGCCGATTGCACGGCCCGCAACGGGGCGGTGCACGCCGGCAAGGCCTCGGTCGGCTACGGCGAGATCGTCACCAAGGGCAATGTGGCGCGCAGCTTCACACCCGAGCAGCTCGCCAAAATGCCCGTGAAGGCGGCGGCGGAACGCAAGCTGATCGGCAAGCCCGCGCGGGCCCGCGACATCCCCGGCAAGACCAACGGCCAGGGCGTCTACGGCTTGGACGCCAAGGTCCCCGGCATGGTCTACGCCCGGCCCAAGATCCCGCCGACCCGCTATGACTCCGTGGTCACAGCTATCGACGACAGCGCCGCCAAGGCGGTGCCGGGCTACCTTCAGAGCGTGAAGCTGGACGACCCGTCCGGCACCGTGCCCGGCTGGGTGGTGGTGCTGGGCGAGACCTTCGTGGCCGCCAACAAGGCGGCCGACCTGGTGAAAGTCAGCTGGACGACCGGGCCTTCGGCCAAGGTCTCCGAGGCAGACCTGCAGCGGCGCGCAGCCGAGGCGATGGCCGATCCGAAGGCGGGCGGCCTGGCGGTCGAGGATCCCGGCGTCGAGGCCGCGTTCGCGGCCGCCAAGACGAAGCTTGAGGCGACCTACACGACCTCGACGGCCCTGCACTTCCAGATGGAGCCGGTGAACTGCCTGGCCTTCGAGAAGGACGGCGTGTTCGAGATCCACACCGGCAACCAGTGGCAATCCCTGGTGCTGCCGTGGCTGGCCAAGGCGCTGGGCCGTCCCGAGACCTCCATCGTCATGAAAAGCTATCTGCTCGGCGGCGGCTTCGGGCGCCGGCTGAACGGCGACTACTGCATTCCGGCGGCGCTCGCCTCCAAGGCGGTCGGCAAGCCGGTCAAGCTGGTGTTCACCCGCGCCGACGACAGCCGGTTCGACTCGCCGCGCTCGCCCTCGGTGCAGAAGCTGCGGATGGGCTTCGGCGACCGCGGCAAGGTGGTGGCGATGGAGCACGTGGCTGCGGCCGGCTGGCCGACGCTCGCCATGGCGCCCTTCTTCATGCCGAAGGGCGCGAACGGCGCGGCCTACGACCCGTTCTCGATCAACGGCGCGGACCATTGGTACACGGTGGGCGCGCAGCGGGTGCGGGCGGTCAACAACGACCTCGCCAACGCGACCTTCCGGCCGGGCTGGCTGCGCTCGGTCGGGCCCGGCTGGACCAACTGGGCGCTGGAAAGCTTCATGGACGAGGCCGCCCATGCGGCCGGCGAGGACCCGCTGGCCTTTCGGCTGAAGCTGCTGGACGGTGCGGGCCGCAACGCCGGTGCCGGGCCGACTGCCGTCGGCGGGGCGCATCGCCAGGCGGCCGTGCTGAAGCGAGTCGCCGAGAAGGCCGGTTGGGGCAAGCCGCTGCCGAAGGGCACGGGCCTCGGGCTCGCCACGACCTTCGGCCAGGAGCGGGACATGCCCACCTGGGTCGCCTGCGCGGCCCGCGTCCGGGTCGATCCTGCCACCGGCAAGGTGAAGGTCGAGAAACTGGACCTGGTGGTCGACTGCGGCACCGTGGTGAACCCCGACGGCGCGCTCTCGCAGATGCAGGGCGCCTCGCTCTGGGGGCTTAGCCTGGCGCTCTTCGAGGGCACGGAATTCAGGGACGGCCAGGTGAAGGACACCAACCTGGACGGCTACACGCCGCTGCGCATGGCCGACGTGCCGGAGCTCGCCATCGAGTTCATGCCGTCGACCGAGCCGCCGGTCGGCCTGGGCGAGCCGGCGACAACCGTGGTGGGACCCGCGATCGGCAACGCCATCTTCAACGCCAGCGGCGCCCGCGTTCGCGACCTGCCCATCCGACCCGCGGCTGTGCTGAAGGCGATGAAGACCTAGGCCACCGGCTCCGGCTGCTTGGTCAGCACGAAGTCGTCCGGGTTGGGGGCCAAGGTCGCACGCCAGTAGTCGATCAGGCCGAAGGGCCAGTTCTGGCTCACCCGGCCGAACTCGTTCTTGTACCAGCTGGTGACGTTCGGGGAGCCCCAGGCCCAGCCGCGGTTGGCCTCATCAACGCGGACGTTGAAGGCGTCGTGCACGTCGCGCTTCAGGTCCATGGCCTTCGAGCCCGTGTCGGCCAGCAGCTTCAGGCAGCCCACGATGTAGCGCACGGAACACTCCGAGAAGAAAATGATCGAGCCGTTGACCACGATGTTGGTGTTGGGCCCGTAGATGATGAAGAAGTTCGGGAAGCCCGGCGTCGTCATGCCCAGGTAGGCGCGCGCGTCGCCGGCCCAGACGTCGTGCAGCTCGCGCCCCTCGCGGCCGACGATCTCCAGGCCCGAGAGGAAGCTCGAGGCGGTGAAGCCGGTGCCGTAGATCAGCACGTCCACCGCGTGCTCGGTCCCGTCGGCCGTGACCACGCCCTTGGGCGTGATCTTTGTGATCTGGTCGGTGACCAGCTTGACGTTCGGCCGCTTGAGCGCGGCCAACCACACGCCGTTGTCCAGCACCGCGCGCTTGCCGCCCACCGGGTAGGTCGGCACGACGTTGGGCAGCAGGTCCGGCCGGTCTTCGACCTGCGCAGCCAGCGCGGCGGCGGCCATCTCGCGCAGGCCCAGGTTCGCCTCGCCCACCGCGGTCGGCGGCCCATTCCAGCCTTCGTCCGCCTTGACCATCGGGAGGAAGCCCTCCGTGGTCATCCAGAACAGCCAGAACCGGTACCATTTGTCGTAGTAGGCCACGTGCTCCAGTAGCCACTTCATGCCGGCTGGCACATCCTCGTGGTAGTGCGGCACCGGCAGCCCCCAAGGCGGGGTGCGCTGGAACACGGTGAGCTCGGCCACCTTCGGCGCGATCTCCGGCACGAACTGATAGGCCGAGGCGCCAGTGCCGATCACCGCCACCCGCTTGCCGGCCAAGTCGACGTCGTGTCGCCATTCGGCGGAGTGGAAGGCGGGTCCCTCGAACGATCCCACGCCCTCGATCTTGGGGATGCGCGGCCTGTTGAGCTGGCCGACGGCGCTGATCACCGCGTTGGCCTCGATCGTCTCGGCGCGGCCGTCCTTGTCGCGCAGCACGACCCGCCAGGCGCCCCTGCCCTCGTCCCAGGTCAGGCTTTCGACGGCGGTCTCGAAGCGGACGTGCTTCTTGATGTCGTACTTGGCCGCGACGTTGCGGAAGTACTTGAGCAGCTCCGGCTGGGGCGAGAAGTGCTGCGGCCAGGCGTGGTTCGGCTCGAACGAATAGCTGTACATGTGGTTGGAGTTGTCCACCCGGCAGCCCGGATAGGTGTTCACCAGCCAGGTGCCGCCCACGTCGGCGTTCTTCTCGACGATCTCGAACTGGACGCCGGCCTGTGACAGGCGAATGCCGGCGAGCAGGCCCGACATGCCGGCGCCGATCACCAGCACCTTCAGCTTGCGGGCGGCTTCCTTGAGCCTGGGCTGCTCGAACTGCGGGTCCTTCGAGCTCTTTCCGGAGATGGCAAGCTCGTCGATCAGGAAATCGGCGTAGGTCTTCGGGATCGGGGCGCCGGCCACGAAATCCATCATCCGGCGCAGCGTCGGGGTGTCGGGCGTCGCCATGGCGACCTTGCCGTCGGACAGGTACTTGCGCAGCGCCACCTTGGCCTGGGCGCGGATCTTGTCCTGCACTGCCTCGGGTAAGCCGGGATCGCCACGGGACAGAGGCACATAGGTCGGGGTCCACTCGGGCCGCAGCCACGAGGCGTCGCCGGTGATGTGCACGAGCGCCGCCAGCAACGCCGGCAGATGGGCGCTCGCCAGCGCATCGTCGAGGTCCCGATCAACGTCGGCCATGGTCGTTCCCGCTAACTTATCGTTGATCAGCACAATGCCCCGGACGCCCCGCGGCTGTCACCCGGAAAGCCCCGATTGAACGGCCCGAATGCGCGCCACCACGTCAGGCGGCAGCGTCAGGCCCGAGGCCCGAAGGTTGTCTGCGAGGTGCGCCGGGCGCGTCGTCCCCACCATCGCAGAGGCGACGTTCGGGTTGGCCAGCACATAGGCGAGCGCCGCCTGCGAGCCGCTCATCCCGGGAAGACGGTGCAGGAAGCCGAAGCGGGCGCCGGCGGCGACCTCGCCCCGGTGCCGCAGGAGCCCGCGGGCGGCGTACCAGAGGTCCCGCGGCGCGCGGATGCGGGCGACCTGCAGGCCGGTATGGCCCATGGCCAGCGGCATGCCGGCCAGAACGCCCTTCCCCGCCGCCGCCGCCCGGGCGATCAGCGGTTCGCGCTCGGGCCGCAGCACGTTGTAATCGACCATCACGACGTCGAACTCCGGGAGGCCGATGACGTGCTCGATGACAGCCGGATCGAAGCTGTTGACGCCCAGGACGCGCACCAGCCCCCGCGCCTGCAGGTCCTGCAGTGCGGCCCGGAGTTCGTCGGTCAGTTCAGCGATCGCCGGACCGTGCAGCTGCAGCAGCGGCAGCACGTCCAGCCCCAGGGCCTTCAGGCTGCGCTCGGCGCTCGCGGTCACGGCGGCTGGCGTGAAATCGCGCTGCGTGCGGCCCGCGGCATGGAAGGTGCCGGCCTTGGTGGCGATCATCAGGCGCGAAGCGTCGAGCCCCTTCAGCGCCCGGCCGAGCCGGGGCTCCGCCTGGCCCGCGCCATAGGCCGCGCCCGTGTCAAAGAGGGTGACGCCCGCTTCGACGGCGGCCCGCACGAGCGCGACCGCGGCCCGCTCAGAGAACGCCGCCCTGCCCCACCAGCCTGCGGCCCCAAAACCGATCTCGGAGACCGTGAGCCCGGTCCGGCCGAGCGGGCGGTAGAGCATCGCGGCGCTTACGGCGCCTTCACGGCGTCGGCGGCCACGACAGCGGCCGTGTCCAAGGCGGCGCCTTGCGCGAGCAGATGGCCGAATAGCAACCGGACGACGACGAACACCGCGCCGGCGCCGCCCACCAACGCCGCATGCATCAGCCAGAAGGAGACCGCCGGCATCTTGTCCAGGAAGCCGCCCAGCCAGCCCACGAAGAGATTCCCCGCAAAGAGGTGCAGGTAGTAGATCCCCACCACGGTGGCCGCGATTACCCGAGGCGCGGAGCGGGCGTAGAGCGCCAGGCCCACCGGCAGGACATTGGCGAAACCGATGTCGTTGAGCAGGTGGAACGCCAGCAGCCAGCCGAAGCCGACCTTCTGGCCGCCGGCCGCCGCAATCGCCGAGCCGATCACCAGGCAGAGCACGCCCGCGGCGCTGAAGAAGCAGCCGATGGCGATCTTGCCGAGCTCGTCCGGCTCCTTGAACCGCTTCGACCAGAGCCGCCAGAAGACCACCATCCCAGCAAGCGTCGCGACGGAGACGATGGAATCCACCGAGACCATCCAGGTGGTCAGGATGGGGACGCCGAAGAAATGCAGGTCGGCCGCCTTTTCCACCCAGACGAGGTAGGCGTTGAAGATCTGGTTGTTGCCGACGATCGAGGCGGAGAGCACCGGCAGCAAGACCAGCAGCAGGATGAGCTTGCGCCAGTCGGGCGCGGTCATCGCCGGGTGCTTGGCGCGCTCGGTCTTGCTGACCGGTGCATCGGCCGGCAAGAGCCGGCGGCCGCTGAGATAGATCACCAGTGAGATGAGCATGCCCACGCCGGCCGCCCCGAAGCCGTAGTGCCAGGCCACCTTTTCGCCGAGCGTGCCGGTGACCAGCGGGGCAATGATCACGCCGGCGTTGATGCCCAGGTAGTAGATCTGGAACGCATCGGCGCGCCGGTTGTCGCCCTCCTTGTAGAGAGAGCCGACCTGCGTCGCGAGGTTGCCCTTGAAGCAGCCGGCGCCCAGCATCAGGCACAGGAGCGCGATCAGGAACGAGGCGTCGAACGCCATCAGGAAGTGGCCCAGCGCCATCAGGGAGGCGCCGAGGATGATGGTCGGCGTGCGGCCGAGCACCCGGTCGGCCAGCAGGCCACCCAGGATCGGCGTCAGGTAGACCAGGCCGGAATAGAGCCCGAAGACCGCCGAGGCGATCGCCTGGTTGCTCATCGGCTTGCCGTGGCTCAGCACGGTGCGCACGGCGTCGAACCCCAGCACGTGCTCGACGTGCCCGGGCAGCAGCAGCTGGTGCACCATGTAGAGCACCAGCAGGGTCTGCATGCCGTAGTAGGAGAACCGTTCCCAGGCCTCGGTGAAGGCGAGGAACCCGAGCGCCCTCGGGTGGCCGAAGAACGAGGTGTCGCGCGCGTCTGGGCTCGTGGCCGTCATCGAATCCTCCCGGCGGCGCGCTACTTAGGCCTCAAACTTAACCCGCTGGGAAGCCTGGTGAGAGCCGGGGGTTCACGGCCCAAGCGCGCCGAGCTCCGCGCCCACGATGGCCGCGACCGTCTCCCAGGCGGGGCCGCCAGGGATCACGAGGTCGAAATGGCCGGCGTTCGGGATCGTCACCACCTCCGCCCGGTCGCCCAGCCTCTGCGCCGCTTGCGCGTAGGCGAGGCCCGTGTAGGGCGGCATCACCGAGTCGTAGACGCCGTGCACCATGACCACCTTGCCGCCGGTCGGCAGCAGCTCGGCGGGCGAGGTGTCGGCGTAGGGCGCCTTGCGGTGCGCGGCGTCAATCAGCAGGTCGAGGGTGTCGTCGCCGCACGGCAGGGCGAACACCTTGCCCTGCCCTTTCAGGTCGCCGATGCCCGCCAGGCTGATCGCCGCGGCCACCGGCAAGGGGTCCGGCGCGTGCAGCGGGCTCGTCGCCGGCAGCCGGGTCCGGCTCGCCGCCCAGAGCGCCAGATGACCCCCCGCGGAGTGGCCGAGCGCAACGACGCGACGGATGTCGAGGTCATAGTGGGACGCTTCGGCACGCAGCCGATCGACCCCGGTCGCGACGTCCTGGAACGTGCCGGGATAGCCGGCGCCAGGCTCTCCCAGCTTGCGGTAGTCGAGGTTCCAGACCGCATAGCCGCGCCGCGCCAGGTCTGCGGCGATGGCGCTGGTCTGCGCCAGCCCCTCGAACTGCTTCAGGAAGCAGCCCCCGTGCAGCAGCACCACGACCGGGTGCGGCCCCTTGCCCGCGGGCAGGAACAGCTCTGCGACCTGGCCCGGCGCGCGGCCGTAATGGATCACGGCATCGGGCTGATGCCGCGGCTGCTTCATGTAATCGTCGACCGTCGCTGGGGCGGCCTCGGCAACGCTAGCGGCCATCAGCATCCCCACGGCCAGCAACCATCTGATCACGCACCGTCCCTTCAAATGGCCTGCGGCGCCGACGCCCGAAGCGCCGGGGAGGATGGTGGGCGGCGAGGGATTCGAACCCCCGACCCTCTCGGTGTAAACGAGATGCTCTAACCAACTGAGCTAGCCGCCCACAGGCGCGTTCTAGACCAGGGATGCCGCCTTCTGAACCCTCCAGGAGCGCGCACGCGCCTGGGGGCGCAGATGGCCGCCTAGACCGCGCCGAAGGCCGCCAGCAGCACCCAAACGCCGATCAGCGCGAATATGGCCGCAGCGGCCATGCGCACGTACTTCAGCGGCACGATCTTCGTCGCCGCCTCGCCCAGCAGCACGGCCGGGATATCGGCGATCATCATTCCGGTCGTGGTGCCGACCGTGACCAGTCCGACCTGGTGATAGCGGGCCGCCAGCAGCGACGTCGCGATCTGCGTCTTGTCCCCGATCTCCACCAGGAAAAAGGTGATCAAGGTGGCGACAAACACCCCCCCGACGCCTGCGGTCTTCAGTTCGTCGTCCATCTTGTCGGGCTTCAGCGCCCAGGCCGCCATGGCCAGGAACGCCGCGCCCACGAAGACGCGGAAGGGCTGCTCGCTGAGGAAGTCCGCCACGTAGTAGCCGAGGGCTGCGGCCAAGGTGTGGTTGAGCAGAGTCGCGGCCAGGATGCCCAGGATGATCGGGACCGGCTTCTTGAACTTGGCGGCCAGCACGATCGCCAGCAGCTGGGTCTTGTCGCCGACCTCACCGATGGCGACGACGGCGGTGGAGGTCAGCAGGGGCTCGAGGATCATGGAGCGTTCCGAGGGCGCGAGACATAAGGACGATGCTGACCTCCGCCGGCCCTTGGAGCCGGAGGTCGCATCGTCGGTCTCACCAGTCCGGATCGAATGATCCGCCGCCCGCGCCATGCCCCGGACCTAGTCCGGCGCAAGCCTGTTGACGCGAGCTTCGCAGGGTGGCGAACGGCTACTCCCCGAAGACGGGTTGGCTCCTAGCGCGAGCACCGCGCCGAGCGCAACGAAGAATCGTGGCTCAGCTTCAGCCGTTGAGCGTGCTCTTCAGTGTGTCGCCGACCTTGAATCGGCAGGTCGCCGACGCCTTCTTGCGTACGGTCTCGCCGGTGCGCGGATTGCGGGCGGTGCCGGCCGGCCGCTTGATCGGAACGAAACTGCCGAAGCCCACCAGCCGCACTTCCTTGCCGGCTTTTAGCGAGGTCGACACCGAGGCGATGAAGGCGTCCAGCGCGTCCTTGGCCTGCGCCTTGTTGAGGTTGGCCTTCGCAGCCATCGCCTCGACCAGTTCGGCCTTCGTCATCCCTCTCTCCCACGCAGCATTGTTGTTGTTCTTGCGGAGGGCCCCCACGCCCTGCGGCGAGCGCGAATCAAGGCATGTCCAAGCGTGGCCGTCAAACGAGAGCGGCGCGGGAATCCTCCCGCGCCGCCCGATGTCACAAGATGTGATCAGCCAATGCTCAACTGATCGCCGATCAGTGGGTGATCACGCTTTCCACGTCGCTCTCCTCGGCCACCGTGACCGGCGGCGCGTCGGCCTCCGACCACTCGATGGCGACGGGCTGGCGGACGAGGGCGTTGGCCAGCACCTCGTCCATCGTCGAGACCGGGATGATCTCGAGTTGGGACTTCACGTTGTCCGGGATGTCCTCCAGGTCCTTCTCGTTCTCCAGCGGGATCAGCACCGTCTTAACGCCCGAGCGCAGCGCCGAGAGCAGCTTCTCCTTCAGCCCGCCGATCGCGGTGACCCGGCCGCGCAGGGTGACCTCGCCGGTCATGGCCAGGTCGCTGCGGATCGGGATGCCGGTGAGCACCGAGACGATCGCCGTCGCCATCGCCGCGCCGGCCGAGGGGCCGTCCTTCGGCGTGGCGCCGTCCGGCACGTGGATGTGGACGTCGGTCTTCTCGAACAGCGGCGGCTCGATACCGAACTTGGTCGCGCGGCTACGCACGTAGCTGTTCGCCGCCGAGATCGACTCCTTCATCACGTCCTTCAGGTTGCCCGTGATGGACATCCGGCCCTTGCCCGGCATCTTGACCGCCTCGATGGTCAGGATGTCGCCGCCGAACTCGGTGTAAGCCAGGCCGGTGATGATCCCGACCTGATCCTCCTTGTCCGTCTCGCCGTAGCGGTACTTGCGGACGCCGGCGTACTTGGCGAGGCGCTCGGCGTCCATGGTGATCGACAGCAGCTTCTCGCGCGACAGGTCGCGGACCGTCTTGCGGGCGAGGTTGCCCAGCTCGCGTTCCAGCGACCGCACCCCGGCCTCCCGCGTGTAGTAGCGGATCAGGTCGCGGATGGTCTCCGAGGGCACCACGAACTCCTCGGGCTTCAGCCCGTGGTCCTTGGTGAGCTTCGGCAGGATGTGCCGCTTGGCGATCTCGACCTTCTCGTCCTCGGTGTAGCCGGGGATGCGGATGATCTCCATCCGGTCCATCAGCGGCTGAGGCATGTTCAGCGAGTTGGCCGTCGTGACGAACATCACCGGCGACAGGTCGTAGTCCACCTCCAGGTAGTGGTCGGCGAAGGTGGAGTTCTGCGCCGGGTCCAGCACCTCGAGCAGGGCCGAGGACGGGTCGCCCCGCCAGTCGGCGCCCATCTTGTCGATCTCGTCCAGCAGGAAGAAGGCGTTGGTGGTCTTGGCCTTCTTCATCGACTGGATGACCTTACCGGGCATCGAGCCGATGTAGGTGCGCCGGTGGCCGCGGATCTCGGCCTCGTCACGCACGCCGCCTAGCGACAGGCGCACGAACTCGCGCCCCGTGGCCTTGGCGATCGATCGGCCG
>JBJMQX010000124.1:0-9743 GCA_045802455.1 Phenylobacterium sp.
GCCGCGCTACGACTTCAACTGGCAGCGGGCCTACACCTTCGCCCAGCCGGTGAAGATCCCCGCCGGCTCGAAGCTGATCGCCCACTACTGGTACGACAACTCCAAGCGCAACCCGGCCAACCCCGACCCCTCCATCGAGGTCACCTGGGGCGAGCAGTCGTTCCAGGAGATGCTGTTCACCCAGGTGAACTTCCGCTGGCTCGACGAGACCGCGGCCCAGCAGGTCGACAGCGACAGCCGCTTCCGCGACTCCCAGCTGATGGGCGCGATGGACGACAACCTCGACGGCAAGCTGCAGAAGGCCGAGTTGCGGGGCCAGATCGGCAAGGCGATCGGCGAGAAGTTCGACATCCTCGACGCCAACCACGACGGCGCCCTGGACAAGGCCGAGCTCGCGCCGGTCCTGAAGCAGATGATGGGCGGCCGCCGCCGCGAAGCCGGCGCCGGTGCTCCCGCGACGCCGGCCTCGGCGACGCCCGCCGCCGCCGGCCGCTAGACCAGATCGACAGAAAGCCTCTCCCCGCGGGGAGAGGCTGACTGGCGGTGGGCAGAGAGGCGGGGCTGGCGCGATCAGCGCCGCTTGCCCTCGACCGAGATGTTGGGCGAGCCGCCGCAGTAGGACCAGCTGCCCTCGAACCGGTGGCCGCCCGGCTGGGCGATCATCTCGATCCGGCCCCAGTAGGGGCTGTCGAGCTTCATCGTATCGCAGCGCTGCGACCCGGTGCTCTGGGCCCAGTAGCCCTCGGCGACGTTGCCCTTCACCTCGGCCGAGAGGCGGCCGTGGCTGCTGGGATAGGTGGCCGTGAAGTGCGAGCCTTCTTGCTCGACCCGCAAGTCGCCCAGGTTGGAGTCCCAGCCGCCCCCGAAATCGAACGGCGGCGGCGGCGGGGCCGGCGCGTGGTGGGCCGGCGTCTTGGCCGCGACGGGCGCGGCGATCAGCAGAAGTGCGGCGATCAGAAGCGACTTGTTCATGGCAGTCTCCCGTTTTGCGTGGCGCCCCTGAGCGGGCGGTTTCCCTCGCCGCCTTGGTGCGGCGCTCATCTGTCGCCGCCGCCCCGGATCCGGTTCAAAGCCTCTGTGAGTTTGTTCTTTGCCTGACGCCGCGGCCGGGCTCGGTGGCCGCAATCGAAAGAACGTGTCATCCTACGCCCCCGGTCACCGGAGACTTGGCCATGCGTCGGACGTTCGCAGTGATGGTGCTGCTCGCCGCCCTCGCAGGCGCGGGCGCCGCCCTGGCGCAGTCGGACCAGCAGCAGCAGGACCAGCAGCGGCAGCGCTGGGAAGAGCAGCAGGCGAGCCGGCATGCGCAGCGCGAGGCCGCCGGGCAGAAGTGGCGCGACCTGGCCGCCGACGCCCGCCGCCGCGCCGCCCTCGCCGCGACCCCCGAGCTGAAGGCCAAATGGCTCCGCCAGGCTCAGGGCCTGGACACCCTGGCCGACCACGCGGGCCAGCCGCCGGCCTGAGAATCCGAGCCCGATCGCGCCTGGCAAGGCGGCCCGGGCGGTCGCCCTCTGGCCTTGACTCTTTCAGAACATATCGGGAACAATCCGGCCATGAAGCCCGACCCGATCCCGCTGGGCGAGACCGCGACAATCGGCGACCACCGCCGCTATCCCGGCGCGCGCCTGATGGTCGCCTGCGCGCTCTGCGGCTGGTCGAAGACCTACAATCCCGAGCGCGTCGCCCGCCGGCTGCGGGAGATGCACGCCGGCGGCCACGCCACCCGCCTGGACCGCGTCGCCCGCCACGTCGCGTGGCCCTGCCCCGGCTGCGGCCGCGTCCAGTGGCGCACCGCGCTCGCCTGGCCCCAGGGCCTCGACGCCCGCGAGCTCAAGCGCCTGGCCAGGATCGTCCGCGACTGAACGCGGTTGACGCCCGGGCCGGGCGCACCGAAGGTCAACCGCCTGGGAGACGGGTCCGATGCGCCGAGCCACATCCGCTGCAGCCCTCGGCCTCGCCGCCGCCGCCCTGGCCTTCACCGCCCAGGCCGCCCCCTACCATGCCCCCCGCAACGGCTTCGGCCAGCCCGACCTCTCCGGCGGCTGGTCCAACGCCACGCTCACGCCGCAGGTCCGCCCTTCGCTCTACGGGACGCGCCGCGCGCTCACGCCCGAGGAGGTGCGCCTGATCGAGGGCGCGAGCGCCGCCAAGGACGCCGCCGGCCGCGCGCGGTCCGACACCACCGCCCCGGCCGGCTCCGAGACCAACGTCGGCGCCTACGACCGCGGCTGGATCGACAACGGCGTCGGCGTCATGCGGGTCGGGGGCGAGCCGCGCACCAGCCTGATCACCACCGCCGACGGCCAGCCGCCGCCGCACCGCGGTCAGCCGCCCCACGTCGTGCCGCCGGGCGCGGGCTCCCGCGACGCCGGCCTCGAGGCCGTGAAGCAGGCTGCCCAGTTCGACCAGTTCGCCGCCCAGGGCAGCGAGGCCGCCGCCCGCTTCGGCTCCTACGACAACCCGGAGAACCGCGGGGTCGGCGAGCGCTGCCTGATCGGCTTCGGCCGCAACGCCGGCCCGCCGATGTTCCCCAACGGCTGGTACAACAACAACTACCTGTTCGCCCAAGGCCGCGACTCCGTCGCCATCGTGGTCGAGATGGTCCACGACGTCCGCGTGGTCCGCCTGAACGCCCGCCACCGCACCGACGACGTGCGCCCCTGGTTCGGCGATTCCGTCGGCCACTGGGAGGGCGACACCCTGGTGGTCGAGACCGACCATATCCCGCAGGCCCAGGCCTTCGACGGCGCCTGGCAGGACCTGACGATCACCGAGCGGTTCACCCGGGTGGCCAAGGACCGGCTGGCCTACAGCTTCACCGTCTCCGCCCCCAGCGTCTGGGAGAAGCCCTGGGGCGGCGAATACGAGTTCCACCCGCTGAAGGGCCAGGTCTACGAATACGCCTGCCACGAGGGCAACTACGCGCTCCCCGGTATCCTCGCCGGCGCGCGGTCGGAAGAACGCCGCGCCGCCGCCCAGTCCGGCCAGCCGGGAAAAGTCGCCGGCCGCTAGGGCCTAATTGCCGCGGATCTGCAGGTTCTGCTGGGCGTGCTCGACGTTCTGGCGGTCCTGCAGCTGGCGGTCCTTGATGTCGCCCACAGTCCGGCAGCGCCTGACCGGCATGCGCGAGCCCAGCACCGCCTCGGAGCGGCAGATGAGCTGGCCGTCCTTCTGGTCCGCGGCCTTGGGCGGCGCATAGGTCGGTCCCGCCTGGACCGCCGGCGCGGGCGCGGGCGCCGCGGGATCGACCCCGGCCGCCGAGGCCGCCGAAACGCTCACGGCGGCCAACACCCCGCCCGCGAAAACCACAACCCGCTTCAAGGCCACATCCTCCGAGCGCAATCGGCCCGCATTAGCCCCCGCGCCCGCCCGCAGATCAAGCCCGCCCCCGCCGCCGCGCCCGCCGCTCGTCCTCGGCCTCCGTCGCGTCGGCCGCCGCCTGCTCCTCCGGCGTCACGTCGGAGAACCGCTTGACGATCACCGTCAGCCGGCCGTTCTCCGGATCGTCCTCGTCCCGCCGCTCGGCGATCGCGGCCTCCGCCAGCACCCGCTCGCAGTACTTCTTCGGCGCCATCCGCGCGGTCATCCAGCGGATGGTGTCGAACTGCAGCCGGCTCACCCACACCGAGCCCGGCGTCGCGGCCAGCGCCACGTCGCGCGCCTCGTCGAACAGCACGTCCGCCTGCAGGTCGCGGGCCTGCGCATAGGCGTCCTCGAACGCCGGGTGCGCCTTCGCCCAGTTCAGGATCGTCGCCGCGCACGGCATCTCCGGGTCGGCGCCGATCGTCTTCAGCGTCTGGGCCTCGACGATCCGGCGGCAGACCTCCGCGCCCAGCTCCGGCGTATAGGTCGACCAGCGCCCGCGGTTGTCGCGCCCCCGGGCCCAGCGCTCGGCCGCCGCCGCGCGCGCCGCCCGCCGGCCCTCGCGCCGGGCCTCCTGGTGCGCCACCGCCAAGGCGCGGCCGAACCGCGGCTCGGCCCGCGCCCAGTCATAGACCGTCGTCGCATGCGGCATGTCCGCCCCGCGGCAGGCCTTCGGCACGCTCTCGCCCGCCCGCACCCGCGCCACGATCCGCCCGGCCAGGTCCTCCGAATACCGCACATACTTCCGCCCCGCCCCGGCGCTCACCGCCGGCAGCCGATCCCCGTCCGCCATGGCTCTCCGTCACCCCGCTACGCCCCGCGCCCGAGCGCAAAAGGCCCAGCCGTAAACATGCGCCTGAGGATACGCGATGTCAAGAACAAAAAGGGAACAAATCGTTCCCCTACCTCCCCCATTGCGGCAGCAATGGCGGGAGGGGGACCGTCCGCCGACCCCGGCCTCGTGCCGGGGGAAGAGCGGATGGTGGAGGGGGCAAGCCATTGCACCCACCCCGCCTAGCGACGCCCCTCCCCCGCCGCGAACGGCAGCAGGCGCACCTGCGGCGCCGGCGTCGCCGAGCCCGGCGGGCCGGACCAGCGCACCTGCGAGCCGTCGGCATAGACCTGGGTGAACGTCCAGGTCAGGGTCTCGCCGGCCTTCGGGTTGACCGCCATGACGCCGAACTCGGCGAACTGGTCGGGCGCCAGCTCCCCGCTCCAGGCCGCCCCCACGATCGCGCCGGCCGCATCGCGCCTCGGCTCGATCTTCCAGCCGGGCTTCTGCTCGAACGAGGTCACCCTCACCTCGGGCGGGAACTGCGCCTCGATCCGCAGCGTCGCCACCCGCTTCTCGTTCGGCGCCCGGATCACGTACCGCTCCCGCTCGCCCAGCCCCGACTGCCGCGGCCAAACGGTCACATGCGCCGACGCCGCCCCTGGAACGAGTAGCGCCGCCAGCAGCACAAGGATCGATCGCCGCATCTCTCCTCCGCATCCGTCAGGACGTCCCCCGCGTCGTAGGCGCCCCCGCCCGCCCCGTCTCCCGAAAACCGCAACCACCTGTCCCCCGCCCTACCTCCCCCATTGCGGCAGCAATCGCGGGAGGGGGACCGCTCGCCGGAGAGCGAGCGGTGGAGGGGGCAAGCCACTGCACCCCGCCCCAACCCGCTCATCCCCGCGAAAGCGGGGACCCAGGCTTTTTCAGTTCCTCAAGCCGCCCCCACCGCGAACCGCTCCGGCCGCACCGCCCGCACCAGCGCCGTCGCGTCGCCCTCGGGATCGAGCCAGGTCGCCCACTCGTCCCGCTCCAGGATCACCGGCGCCCTGTCGTGGTACTCGGCCAGCCCCCCCGCCGACGGCCCGGTCAGGATGGTGAAGCTGCGCACCTCGCCCGCGTCCGGCGTCGCGCACCGGTCCCACATCCCGGCGAACCAGATGATCCCGCCGTCCGCGCGGGTGAAGCGGTGCTTCACCTTCGCGCCCGCCGGCCCCGTCCACTCGTACCAGCCGCTCGCCGGCACGATGCAGCGCCGGGCCTTGAACGCCTCCCGGAACGTCGCCGGCCGCTTCGGCTCCTCGTCGGCGTCGGAGAGCCGGAAGAAGTTCTCCACCTTGCAGTTGAAGGTGGTCAGGTTGAACCCGTCGCCCATGCCCTTCTCGGTGTCCTTCAGCGGCTTGCCGTTCCGCCAGAACGGCACCAGCGACCAGCGCATCTTCTCCAGCGCCCACCGCGCGTCCGCGCCCTCCCCCTCGCGCCGGGCCACCAGCTGCTGCGTCGTGGGCCGCACGTCCCCGTTCGGCTCCAGGTTGATCGGCGCCGTCGCCACCGGGATCAGCGACGAGAGCTGCTCATGGATGTCGCGCCAGTAGAGATGAGTGGTGTCGAACCGTCCGCACATGCCCGCCAGTGAAGCGCGGGCCCGCCAGAGCGTGAACCAACCGGCGGCTGTGCCCCACCCTACCTCCCCCATTGCGGCAGCAATGGCGGGAGGGGGTGAGGAGCGACCGATTGCGGAACGCAATCGGTATCCGATCAGTCCGGTGGACTGATCGGCGCGACGAACGCCTCGGCCCACGGCCGAGGCTCGGCGCCGAAGAGCGAGCGGTGGAGGGGGCAAGCGGTCGCACCGAGACCTAGTCCCCACATCAGCACTCGCGCGCTATCGTCACGTCGGGGGTGCTCATGAAATCTTCTCTGCTCGTGTCTTTCATCGCCGCGGCTCTCCTCGCTTGCTCGCAGGCGGTCGCAGCGGACTTCGCGGCCTACGACGGCAAGGACGCTGTGCGCGAAGGCGAAGGCGGCACGAAGGTCGTTACCGATGGCATTGAGTTTTGGACGTCAGGCGCACCGCCTCACCGATATCGAATCCTAGGCGTGCTGACCGACCAGCGCGGCACCGGTCTGCTGAGCGGGAGCGCCACTGGGAACAGCGTCGCGAAGCACATTCGCTCGCTCGGAGGCGATGGCGCGATCGTCCTTGGTCGCGACGAACACGTTCGCGGCGCCGTTATTTCCAACGGCATGGTTGGGATTCTGCGCCGCGCGACGACCCAACTGCTCGTCGTCAAATACGAAGACGGCCCTCCGACCGCTGCTCCTCAATGAGCCACACCCGCCCTTAAGCCCATGCCAAGCCAAGGCCTCCGCCGCCCGGCCGGGTCAAGGACCGCAGGCCGCGCCAGCGGCGCGCGCGTCAGCGCGCGTCCTTGAGGCGGTCGGGCAGCGGAGCCACCCTCGCCCGCGGGGCTACCGCTGGTTCCCCAGGTTCGAATAGAAGTGCGGCCGCCGCGTGAAGTGGTAGGCGGTCGTGTCGATCGCCTCCAGGGCGATGGTGATGGCGCAGTAGTCGCGCCCCATCGGCCGGCACTTGAGCTGCAGCTTGCGCAGCCGGTCCACCAACGGCGTCAGCGCCTCGAACTCGCCGATCGGGTCCGAAACGCCCGTGTAGGTCACCTTCACCATGGAATGCCTCTGCTGTTGTTCGTGGTGAACAAAAGCAGAACTTCAAACACAGCGCAACCGATCGGTACGGTCTCGGCCGCCAGGTATTTGATTCGGCGGGAGGGGACCACGAGCCGGAGCGCGCGTGGTTGAGGGGGCAAGCCACCGCACCGCGTCGTTCTTCCGCCGCAAGGCCGGAGAGGTAGATCGCGCCGTCAGGCGCGAGACGGAGGGCGCAGCGGAGACCCGAACTTTCTTAGTTCACTGCCGCACGTTCCCTCAGCTTTTCGCACCGCTAGAGCGTGAAGGGATTGAAGATGCAGAAGCCGACTGCGACGAGTAGCATAGCAAGCATCATGAAGCCCTCCGCGACCGAAGATCGGAGCGGCGCCGGGGCCTTGATGATGTTCCTCCCCTCAGCGTCAGTCCCGCCAAGACGTACTTGCGCGTCGCGATAGCCCTTCCATGCGCGCAGGTGTTCAATGATGAACGCACAAGACAGTACGGCAAGGGACACTATCACCGCGTCGGAAAGCCAGGCGAAGCGGCTCGCTTTCGAGGGTGTTAGGGAACCTTGCATGCTCAGCCATATCGAACCCCCAATGACGGCGGAAACGATCTGAATGAAGCGAGTGAAGAACTGCTCCCCCTTCCCCTGGAAATGGGCCACCTGATTGCAGACGAACTCGAACTGTTTTTCCTCGTGTGCCACGTGCAAACCTCTAGATTTGAGCCGTGATTTAAGTAGGTCCTCGCAAGCACCATAAGGGCACCCATAGCCATCGATCTCGCCTAGTTAGGCTCGCCTCCAGAAATGACAGCGCGGAAATTGCTCCACGCATTCCCGAGAATCATTCGCTCTTCAATGAGCGCCTTCTGTCGGCATTCCGCTGGAACCCTTCCGTCAATCTCGGCCAAATATCGGCTTTGCGCAGCGCTCTCAACCAGCGCACGTAGCCAGTTTGTGGAGGCAAGCGAAACCAACGCTTGGGCCGACAAAACAATTAGAATGCCAATAACAACCTTCACACCAGTTGTCGCATTCAGCGCATCGCTACCAACAACAACCCCCCAGGAGCTAAGAACGAGCGCACCCCCATTGAGAGCGAAGATGGCAACAACCCAGTGCCACCGGGCCGTTCGAGCTCGTAACTTCCACTCGTGATCGGAAAATGCGCGCCATGACGCTTCTAGTTTCAACTTTGACTCAGCCAGATCGGCTCGATCTTTCTCTAAACTCTGAATAACGACTTCCTTGAGCGCACTGTCCCTTTCGTGTTTATCCTTGGTAGCCTTCAAGGCCGCGCGCGACTTCTGCCGCTCGGCCGCTACAAGGTCGTCACGAATTTTATCAAGGGTCTCCTCAACAAGTTGCTGCGAAACTCCGCTCCCTGAGCTTGCCACAGTGTCAAGAGCCAGAGAAAGGTAAGCTGGCTTTTGAACGGCAATCCAAAATAATTCCGCTCCCTCTTTACTGATTTGCTCAAGCGTACGGAACATCGCCGACACAATTTCCGGCGCATTTGATCTAGCCCGTTGACAACTAAGCAATAGCTGCCTCTGCGAAATTGCGTGTCTTTCGGCAGATCCAGAAATAAGCCAAAGGACGCCCGCCAAGTCACGAGCTAGTAGTACGGGACCGGCGGTATCCTTCCTAACATAGCCCTTCTCCAAGCAATACCTGTTGATGACCCTATATATCAGCTTGTTTCTGGTAAGTAGTATATGCTTCGCCTTTAGCACGTCCCTCGCCTGCTCGCCCTTCCTTCTGCGCATGATCCAAGCTACAGAAGCGGCGTCTCTCAGCGCTGCCTCTGGATGATTATAATACGATTGGATGGACGCGAAGAAACTATGCTCATCCTCGCTTGTAAAGCTCTCCATATTCAACAGATGGTTGCTAGATTTTACGTTGGCTATAGAGATTCCGATATTCCTTATGAAATATTCTGGATCTTCTAAAACCGATTTCAGATAAACTTCGCTTACTTCCCCAGCCAAAATGGCTGCGGCACTGGGTCCACGACGTTCTCTCGGGTCCGCTAGCAGAACCCCCTTCAAATTGAACCGGAGTTCGTCGATAGAATGCATAAGAACAGAGACGCCGACCCCATGAGAACGCAGGCTCTCAAATATCAATTTTGCGTCTTCCAGTTCCGCAGAACCTGAGCAACCGAGCAGTTCCATAAGGAATGGAGTATCAAGATATACCGTTAAGTCTGGAGTCACACGCGTCGATAGTGTCGGATTACGAAGCTCTACTAAAGATTCGGAGACCAGCGCAGCCCCAGCAAGACTTGCGACCCAGTCAAATAGCTCGGAATCCTTATGCTTCAGCCACGCCACAAATGACGAGGCAAAGTATTGGTCGGCGTCTTTGATCTTAGGTCCGACTGGGCCGGAAGCAGGGGCTTCCGTACCTGGGGATATGGCGCCCACTGCGCGCTGAATGCTCTGCTGCGTATCGAGTACGACGTTCATGAGGGCATTCAGGAATTTGTCCTCCTCAAAGGGAATTGAGAATAGGTCCGATTTCTCTGAATTGAACTCCCTAGCGCGCGTCAGAAGTCTGTTGAGACTTTGTTCGTCTTCTGCTGGAGCATTGTTGTGAGCTGGAAGCGATGACGCCGACCAGACAGCCGCTGCTCCAGTGCGATCCAGCAACCGGAGCTGCGCCAAGCGTTGGGAAAAGAGATCAACAACGTCTCGAGAAAGCACCAGTCCATATCGATCGCGCATGTCGGACTGAAAGACGTCCGGATCAAATAGGGACCCAGCCCGATCTGAGGCAATGGGTGCAAAAAGGGGAAACAATGCTGTGAGGGGATCAGCTCTGCCCTCGAAATTTTGACTCACGAGCGCGAAGGTCAGAACCTTCCGGCGTATGGTTTCTACTTGCACCCTGGCCCCCCATAGCGGTCGCCGCGGATACAACCTAAGC
>JBJMQX010000125.1:0-12716 GCA_045802455.1 Phenylobacterium sp.
ACAAAAAAACCAAACACCACCAAATTCCAAAAACCATAACAAATCCACGGCTGCCGGGCCGGTCATCAGGACGTGGTCGTCGGGGCGCCATTCGATCAGCAGCTCGCCGCCGTCGAGCACGACGGTCGCCGTGCGGTCGGTCAGGTCGCGGCGGGCGGCGGCGACCAGGGCTGCGCAGGCGCCGGTGCCGCAGGCCTGCGTCAGGCCCGCGCCGCGCTCCCAGACCCGCAGCCGGATGCGGTCGCGGCCGAGCACCTGGGCGAAGCCGACGTTGACGCCCTGCGGGAAAAGCGGGTGGCGCTCGATGGCCGGTCCGGCGGTCGCCACCGGAGCCGCGCCAATGTCGGACACGAAGAACACCACGTGCGGATTGCCCATCGAGACGCACCCCGGCGGGTTGGCCAAGACCGGGTGATCGAAGAGCTGCACCTCCAGGGCGCGCGTGTCGTGCTCCTCCGCCAGCCGGATCTGGCGCCAATCGAGGCCAGGCTTGCCCATGTCAACGCTCACCAGCCGCTCATCTACGCGGTTGGCGACCAGCAGCCCGGCGTGGCTTTCCATCACCGCGTGGTCCTTGCCGGAGGACTGCATCAAGAGCCAGCCCACGCAGCGCGTGCCGTTGCCGCAGGCGCCGATCTCCTCGCCATCCGCGTTCCAGAAGCGCACGCGTGCGTCGACGCCTTCTCCGGGCTCGATGGCGATGAGCTGGTCACAGCCGACGCCGCTTACCCGGTCGGCGATCGCGCGCACTTCGGCGGCGGTCGGCGCGAACGGCGCGCTGCGGGCCTCGACCACGACGAAGTCGTTGCCGAGCCCGTTCATCTTTAGGAACGGACGGCTCATGGCGGCGGACATATAGGCGAAGACGGCCCGCGAAGCACGCCACCCTAGGCAGGCCCGTTCCGGCGCGGCTAGAAACGTCGCCATGAAACGCCTCGTCTGCGCGCTGGCCGCGCTCTCGCTTGTCCCTGCCTTCGCCCGCGCCCAGGCAACTGCCGCCGATCCCTTCCAATGGCTGGAGGACATCGACTCTCCGCGCGCGATGACCTGGGTCGAAGGGCAGAACGTCAAGTCGGCCAAGCGGCTGGAAAACGATCCGCGCTACGCCACATTCCACGCCGAGGCGCACGCCATCCTGACCGCCGCCGACCGCATCCCGACGCCGCATTTCCGGGCCGGCGGGGTGGACAACTTCTGGCAGGACGCGGCCCAGGTGCACGGGATCTGGCGCCATGCGACGCTCGCGTCCTATCGCACCGCAAAGCCCCAGTGGGAGACCCTGCTGGACCTCGACGCGCTCTCCAAGGCCGAAGGGAAGAACTGGATCTGGAAGGGCGCCGACTGCCTGCGGCCGGCGCAGACGCTGTGCCTGGTGCGCCTTTCGAACGGCGGCTCGGACGCCGTCGAGATCCGCGAGTTCGACACGGCCGCCAAGCGCTTCGTGGACGGCGGCTTCCATTTCGAGAACGGCAAGCAGAACGTCACCTGGATCGACCGCGACACCCTGATCGCTGACCGCGAGTGGACGCCGGGCGAGGTCACCACGTCGGGCTACGCCTATGTGGTCAAGATCGTGAAGCGGCGCGGCGAGGCCCAGGAGGTGTTCCGCGGCCAGAAGACCGACGTGGGAGCGCAGGGCCTGGTGCTGCATGGCGATGGCGGGCGGGCCGACGGCGTGCTGATCCAGCGCGGCCAGACCTTCTATGAGCGCGAGTACCGGCTGCTGGGCGAGCGCGGTCTAGCGGCCGTCCCGCTGCCCCGGAAGGTCGAGTACGACGCCTACGTCGACGGCCAGGCGGTCTTCACGCTGAAGGAGGCCTGGCGCGGCTTCCCGGCCGGCGCGGTGGTTTCCTACGAGCTCGCCGACCTGAAGAAGGATCCCGCGGCGGCCAAGCCGCAGCTCGTGTTCCAGCCAGGGCCCAGACAGGCGGCGCAGAGCGTCGACGCCACGCGGGACCGGCTGGTGATCACCCTGCTCGAGGATGTGAAGGGCGCCGTCGAGACCTACGACCATAAGGCCGGCGTCTGGCTGGGCCGCCGGCTCGGTCTGCCGCGCGACGCCAACATAGTCGAGGTGGACGCCTCCGACAGCGATGACCAGGCCTTCTTCACCGCCGAGGGCTTCCTGGACCCGACCTCGCTATGGCTGGCCGACGCCGCGGCCGGGACGACGGCCAAGGTGAAGACGTTGCCGGCGCGCTTCGACGCCTCGAAGGACGTGGTCGAGCAGCATTGGGCGATGTCCTCGGACGGCGCGAAGATTCCCTACTTCCTCGTGCGGCCGAAGGCGATGAAGCCGGACGGATCGACGCCGACCATCATGTACGGCTACGGCGGGTTCGAGGTCGCCAAGCCGCCGGTCTACCTGCCGGAAATGGGCAAGATCTGGCTGGAGAGGGGCGGCGCCTACGTCATCGCCAACATCCGCGGGGGCGGCGAGTTCGGCCCGGCGTGGCACGAGGCGGTGCTGCGCGAAAAACGCCAGCTCGCGTTCGACGACTTCGCGGCGGTCGCGAAGGACATGTTCGCCAGCAAGATCACTTCTCCGCGGCGGCTCGGCATCTACGGCCGCTCCAACGGCGGCATACTGACAAGCGTCTCGATGACCCAGCATCCGGAGCTGTGGAACGCCATCGTCATCGAAAGCCCGCTGATCGACATGCTGCGCTACAACCACCTGTCGGCGGGCGCCTCATGGGTGGCGGAGTATGGCGATCCCGACGCGCCGGCCGACCGCGCCTTCATCGAGAAGTACTCGGCCTACCAGAACCTCAGGCCCGGCGTGAAATACCCGGAGGTCTACATCACCACCAACACGCGGGACGACCGGGTGCACCCGGGCCATCCCCGCAAGTTCGCCGCGAAGCTGGAGGCGATGGGGATCCCCTACCTCTACTATGAGCAGACCTTCGGCGGTCACGCCAACGACGCCGACCCGGAGCTGAACTCCGGCCGCTGGGCCAGGCACTACGTCTACCTGGCGCAGAAGCTGATGGACTGAATTCAGGTCTTCTCGATCGCCGCGGCGGTGTCGTCGATCATGGCGATGATTCGGTCGAGCTGCGCGTCGCTGATGTCGCCGCGGCGCATGCGCTGGCCCAGCGCCATGCCGAGGTTCGCCATGGCTCGGCCGACGCGCGGTCCGGCCATGCGGGAGCCGCGGGAAGCCTCGTCCATCCGGCCGAAGACCTCGTCCACCGCGGCGCGGTTCTGCTCAAGGGCGGCCCTGCCCTCCTCGCTGATCTCGAATAGCTTGCGCCCGCCTTCGGCCTGCGCCGCGCGGATGAAGCCTTCGTCCTCGAGCAGGGACAGCAGCGGATAGATCACGCCGGGCGAAGGCCGGTAGGCGCCGCCCGTGCGGTCCTCCAGCGCCTTGATCAGCTCGTACCCGTGGCGGGGCTGCTCGGCGATGAGCGCGAGGACCACGAATCGGAGGTCGCCATGCTCCAGGAACCGGCCGATGCGGCCTTCCCGGCTTCGCCCGCGATGGCCGTCCATGCGGCCCATCCGGCCGCCCCAGGCGTGACGGCTGCGGCGTTCGCGGCAGTCGTCGGAAAAGTGATGGTGTCTGTGCATATCGAAGCCCCCTCCTTGGTCGGGACAGGTTCGATATATCTAGATACTATCGAGAGCACAAGCCATTTCGATATGTCTGAACTGTATCTATTCGCGCAACACCTCGGCGAGGAGCCGGCCCTCGGCGGCGCGGTTGGAGCCGGCGCGCCAGGCGACGACGATCTCCCGGCTGGGGTGCGGCGCGTCGATCGGACGGACGGCCACAGGCGCGGCGTCGGTCAGGCCGGCCGCCACGGCCATGGCCGGCAGGAAGGTCACGCCCAGGCCGGACCCCACCATCTGCACCAGGGTCGGCAATGAGGTGGCCGCGAAGCTCTCCTCGCCGGGCGCGGCCCTCGGCGGCTTCAGCCCGCAGGCGGCCAGCGCGTGCTCGCGCAGGCAGTGGCCGTCCTCCAGCAGGATCAGGTCCTCCTGCTCCAGCGCCTCCGGCCGCGCGAGCTTTTCGGCGGTCATGGGATGGTTGGCCGGCATGGCGGCGACCAGCTCGTCGTCGGAGACGTGGGCCCAGTCGAGGCCGTGCATGTCGAAGGGCAGGGCGACCAGGGCCGCGTCGAGCTGGCCCGCCTTCAGGGCCGCGATCAGCCGCTGGGTCAAGTCCTCGCGAAGGAAGAGCTTGAGCTTGGGAAAGCGGTCACGGAGCAACGGCAGGGCGCGTGGCAACAGGAACGGCGCGATGGTCGGGATGACTCCCAGGCGGAAGCGGCCGGTCAACGGCTGGCCGGCGTTCTTGGCCGCCTCGACCAGCTCCTCGGCCTCGTTGAGGATCACCGTCGCGCGCCGGAGCGCCTCCTCGCCGACCGCCGTCAGGATGACCCCCGAACGCGCGCGGTCGACCACAGGCGCGCCCAGCGTCCGCTCGAGCTCCTGGATGCCAGAGGAGAGCGTCGGCTGGGTCACGTGGGCCGCCTCGGCGGCGCGGCCGAAGCTGCCGTGCTCGGCGAGTAGCTTCAGATAGTGGAGCTGGCGAAGGGTCGGGAGCATGGGAAATAAATAGAGACGATCGATGGAAAGCGCATCCACGATCGATTTCGGCCCACGCGCTGTCACCCGGGTTTTCGCGCAGCGAAAGACCGGGACCCATATACACAAGCGGCGCGGAACGGGCCCTGCGTGGCCGCCGAGATCCTTCCTATGGGTCCCGGTCTTCGCCCGCGGCGAAACCGGGATGACAGCTCTTGTTATTCCGGCTTGCCGGTCTCGACCTGCTTCTTCAGCCGGGCCACCTGTTCGCCCAGCACCTGGTCGACGGGCGCCGCCACGGTCTCCGCCAGGCCGCCCTTCGCGTAGCCGCCGACGTCATAGGTCATCACGAGGTCCGTGCCGCCACCCGCCGCGGGCTTCAGGGTGATGCCCAGGTGGCCGGACGCGCCCATGAACTGCATCGGCCCCAGCGCGCCGAACATTCGCAGCTGCGACTCGCCGTCGGCATAGACGATGGTCATGTGCCGCACGGCGCCCTTCTTGAGGCGCTCGCAGAAACAGCCCGACGGATCGAACGACAGGCTCTTCGCATCGCCCGACCAGGTGTGCTTCGGGTCCCACCAGCGGTCCGGATGCATCACGGCGTCCCAGACCTTTTTCTGCGGCGCCGCGATGGTGGCATTTTCCGTCACCTCGAAGCCCGCAGCCGACTTGTCCGTCACCGCCGCCTGCCCCGCGCCCGCCAGCAGCGCCGCCGCCAGCCCGATCGCCAATGCCCTCATCGCCATTCCCCCTCTAAGTCCGCTCGAAGCTTAGGGGCGATCCCCAGAAGGCTTCAACCAGGGCCGACTGCGATCCCGGACGGCCCGTCGTCAGGAAGCGACGAACGGCGCGATGGCCGGGGTCGTATTCCGGGTGCCGCTCGAAGTAGCGGGCGAGCGCATCGGCGGTGGCCTGCGGCTGGTGGATCAGCGGCGTGCCGGGCGGCAGCGCCTGACGGAACAGATCGGCGACGATCTCGTAGTGGGTGCAGCCCAGGATCGCACGGTCCGGCGAGCGGCCGATGCGCTTCGTCACCGCCGCCACGTGCCCGGCGATGAGCGGCGCCAGCTCGTCGCGGCCGGCGCCGCCCTCCATCATCGGCGCCAGCTCGGGGCAGGCCTGGGAGAAGACCGCCACGTCCTGCCGTCGCTTGTCGATCTCGATCTCATAGACCCGCGAGGCGACGGTCGCCGGCGTCGCGAACACCGCCAGGATGTCCAGCTTCTCGACCTTGTCGCCGCGCCGCTCGGCCTCGTGCTCCCAGGGCAGGCCGGTGGCGGCCTCGATGGTCGGAACAATGATCCCCAGCACATTGACGCGCCGGCCAAGCCCGCGGCGATAGCCCGGCAGCCAGGTCTGCTGCAGGCGCCGGAGCGCCACGCCGGAGGCGGTGTTGCACGCCAGCACGACGAGGTCGCAGCCCTCCCCGAACAGACGCTCGCAGCCGCCCTTGGTGAGCTCGACGATCTCCTCGCCCGGGCGGCCGCCGTAGGGCGTGTTGGCCTGATCGGCGAGGTAGACGAAGTCCGCGTCGGGGAACCGGTCCACCAGCCTGTGGCAGACGGAGAGCCCGCCCACGCCGGAGTCGAATACGCCGATCGCCATGGCCCGGTGTTAGCCGGGCCGGCGGGGGCTGTCACCCTGGCCGACCCACAGGCACGGCGTCCGCTGCATAGGCCGTTCGCCGAATGCGTTCGGATTTTCAAGTTGACGGCAATGTCAGTCCCAACCATATGCGGCTCCCCGCAAACTCCCGCGATCGGAAATGGACGGCCCGCGCCTGGGGACGCGCGCCAGACGTTCCCGGCGTCCGTCCGGAACCTGCCCGATGCCTGACCAGAGCCCCCCCGCCAACACCGCGCTCGAGATCGACGTGCAGACGTCGCTGGCCCTGTCGCGCGCCACGACGCGCGCGATCTCCGCCCTGTCCGCCGAGGCGCAACGGGCTATGGTCGCCGCCCTCGAGAAGGAAGTCCGGGTGCAGCAAATGCAGGGTGGACGGGTGGGCGAACTTGTGGCGGCGCTGATCGCCGCGCATGTCGACGAACTGAAGTGAATGTCCGGCGGCCGATGCGCGTGAACCACGCCGCACGGGCCGCCGCCGCCCAGGCGCGCCGGGAGCGCACGCGTGAGCGCCTGCTGGACGCCGCGGAGGGGGTGATCGCGGAGAAGGGCGCCGCAATCTCCATCGAGGAGCTGGTTCGCGCGGCCGCCGTGTCGCGCGGCACGTTCTACAACTACTTCCCATCGACGACCGACCTCATCCATGCGCTGAACCTGCGGGTCGCGGCGCACATCAGCGAGGGGCTGCAACACCTTGTGGATCGGACGGACGGTCCGGCCGTGCGCCTGGCTGCGACCCTGCACACGGTCTTCGCCGCCTACAGGGACGAGCCGGTGCGGGGTTGGGTCGCCCTGCAGCTCGCCAGCTCCCGCGCGCCGCGCCAGAGCCCTCTGGAGCAGCAGTTCGCCGCCCTCTATCGCGAAGGCGTGCACGTGGGCTGCTTCCGCAACGTCGACCTGGCGGCCGCGGTCACGGTCTGCTTCGGGACGATGCGCATGGCCCAGCGCGACGTGGTCGCCGGTGTTGCGGCGCCGGTGCAGTCAGTGCAGGTCGTGGCCCTGGTGCTGGCCGCCTTCGGCGTGCCCTACGAGGAGGCGGAGCGGATCAGCCGCGACGAGGCGGCCGCCGCGCGGGGCTAGCGTGCGCCGAAGCCAGGTGACGACCGGCGGGATCGTCCTTAGGTTCGCGCCCGACTGGTCCAGATTCCCGGAGTTCCGATGCAACGGCGCACGTTTATTGCCGCTTCCACTGCCATGGCCGCAGCCACCTTCGTTCCAGCCGCCGCGCGCGCCCAGGGCGCGGGCGCCGTGCTGACCCGTCCCTGGAGCGGGCCCTACGGCGGCGTGCCGCCCTTCGACAAGGTCAAGGTCGCCGACTTCCAGCCCGCCATGGAAGCCGCCATGGCCCAGGAACTCGCCGAGGTCGACGCGATCGCCAACGACACCTCCCCGCCGACTTTCGAGAACGTCATCGGCGCCCTGGAGCGGGCCGGCGAAGCCAACGACCGGGTGGACACTATCTATAACATCTGGACCGGCACGCTCTCGACGCCCGAGCTGCGCGCCGTCGAAACGGTGATGGAGCCCAGGCTGGCGGCCCACCGCGACGCGATCCTGCAGAACGAGAAGCTCTTCCGCCGCATCGAGGCGGTCTACGAGGCGCGCGACAAGTCCGGCCTGACGCCAGAGCAGAAGCGGCTCGCCTGGGTGCGCTGGAACGCCTTCGTCCGGGCGGGCGCCAAGCTCACCCCGGCCGCCAAGACCCGCATCGCGGCGATCAACAAGGAGCTCGCCGGCCTGTTCACCCGGTTCAACCAGAACCTGCTCGCCGACGAGACCGACTACGTCCTCTACCTCACGGACAAGGACCTGGGCGGGCTGCCTGGGGACGTGAAGGACGCCGCCGCCCAGGCCGCCAGGGAGCACGGGAAGGCCGGCCAGTACGCGATCACCAACACGCGGTCCTCGATGGACCCCTTCCTGACCTACTCCGATCGCCGCGACCTGCGCGAGAAGGTCTGGCGGACCTACTATTCGCGCGGCGACAACGGCGACGCGCACGACAACAATGGCCTGATCAAGCAGATCCTGAAGCTGCGCGCCGAGCGGGCCAAGCTGCGCGGCTATCCGACCCACGCCCATTGGCGGCTCGACGACGCCATGGCCAAGACGCCCGAGCGCGCCATGGAGCTGATGATGCGGGTCTGGCCCGCCGCCGTGGCGCGCGTCCACCAGGAGGTCGCCGAGATGCAGGCGGTCGCCGACAAGGAGAAGGCGGGCATCAGGATCGCGCCCTGGGACTACCGCTACTACGCCGAGAAGGTGCGCGCCCAGCGCTACGCGCTGGATATGAACGAGGTGAAGCCGTACCTGCAGCTCGAGAAGCTGCGCGAGGGCATGCACTGGGCGGCGGGCCAGCTCTACGGCTTCGAGTTCACGCCGGTCACCGACGTGCCGGTGCAGCACCCGGACGTCCGCGTCTGGAAGGTGACCCGCGGCGGCGAACTCGTGGGCCTCTGGTACTTCGACCCGTATGCGCGGACCGGCAAGCGCTCCGGCGCCTGGATGAACGCCTACCGCGCCCAGGAGAAATACCGCGGCAGGATCACCACGATCGTCTCCAACAACGCCAACTTCGTGAAGGGCGCGCCGGGCCAGTCGGTGCTGGTCTCCTGGGATGACGGGATCACCATGTTCCACGAATTCGGCCACGCCCTGCACGGCCTGAACTCCGACGTGACCTACCCCACGCTCTCGGGCACGCGGGTGGCCCGCGACTATGTCGAGTTCCCCTCGCAGCTGAACGAGAACTGGCTGCCGACGCCGGAGGTGCTGGCCCGCTTCGCGGTGCACTTCCAGACCAGCAAGCCGATCCCGCCGGCCCTGGTCGCCAAGATCAAGAAGGCCCACACCTTCCGCCAGGGTTTCGACGTCACCGAGTACCTGGCCTCGGCGCTTATCGACATGAAGCTGCACCTGGCGGGAGACGCGGACATCGACCCGCGCGCCTTCGAGAAAGAGGAACTGGCCAAGCTCGGCATGCCGGCCGAGCTGCCGATGCGGCATCGCACGCCGCAATTCTTCCACATCTTCGCCAGCGACGGATATTCGGCCGGGTACTACTCCTACCTCTGGTCGGAAGTCCTCGACCACGACGCCTTCGAGGCGTTCACCGAGGCGGGCGGGCCTTACGACAAGGCCGTCGCCAAGCGGCTGCACGACACCATCATGAGCGTCGGCAACACCGTCGATCCGGCCGAGCAGTACCGCCACTTCCGCGGCCGCGACCCGGACGTGAAGGCCTACCTGCGCGACAAGGGGTTTCCGACCTGATCAACTGCGGCGATGGGGCCGTTCGAATACCTTCTGCTGTTCGCCGTGATCATCCTGGGTCTGGCGGTCAGCGACGTGGCGCTCAGCCTGCACCGGTTGCTCGGCGCCGGCCCGCGCGTCCGCTGGGACTGGCTGGCTCCCCTGGCGGCGCTGGTCGCCTTCCTGAAGATCGTCACCCAGTGGTGGACCTGGTTCCGGGCCGAGCCGCTCGCCGGCGGCCTCACCTGGGAGATGTTCCTGGGCGTGCTAGCGGGCGCGGTGCTGCTGTTCCTGATCGCCGCCGCCTCGCTGCCGGACGAGGTCCCGGGCGAGGGCCGGATCGACCTGGCCGCGCACTGGGCCGGGGTCCGGCGGCGTTATTGGGTGCTGTTCATCGTCCACTGGCTGGTGCTGAACGCCGTCGGCATCTGGACCCAGATGCAGATCCAGGGCGCGCGCTTCGATCCGCGCAGTCCGCTCTATCTGCTGGGCCCGCTGATCGTGTCGCTGATCTTCGTCCGGAACCGGTGGTGGCAGACGCTGGGCCTGGTGGCGTTCGCGGTCCTCTACGTGACCCAGTTCCTCGGGCAGCCGCTGGTCGGGCGCTAGTCGAACAGCGACGGTTGCGGGGCGGGCGCAGGCTTTGCCTTCGGAGCCGGCGCCTGGACGACAGCCGCGCCCTCGATGGTCAGGAGCTTCAGCTTGGTGTTGACGCCGCCACGGGCCGAGAAGCCTCCCGGCTTGCCGCCGGCGGCCGTCACGCGGTGGCAGGGCACCACGATGGGCCACGGGTTCGCGCCCAGCGCCGCACCCACGTCGCGGGCCAGCAGCCGATCGCCCAGTCGGGTCGCGATCTCGCCGTAGGTCAGGGTCTCGCCGGGCGGGATAGTGCGGGCGATCTCGTAGACGCGGGCGTTGAACTCGGGGACGCGGGCGATGTCGAGGGGGGCGCCGGTAAGGTCTGCCTTCTCGCCGCACATGAGGGCGCGAATCCCTTCGACGGTCGGTTCGAGGAAAGCCGGGATCGGCGCCTCGGTGACGCCAGGAAAGCGCCGCTGGAAGCTGCGCCGGTTGTTCTCCGGATCGCGCTCCGGCAGGTGCACGCCGATCAACCCGTTCTCGCCCCAGGCGATGCCGGCGGTCCCGATGGCGGTGTCGAAGAGGGCGTAGTGGCTCATGGCGTGAATATAGGCTCGTTCGCCGAAGACCGCTGGCGGCTTTCGGACATGGATCGTCACGCCCGCCTAGTGTCGGATTTCGTACGTGCGGATCGTCCTTGGGGTATTGTCCGCCCCATCGCCTCCGGAGGCCCTCGCCATGGACGCCAAGACCACGACCCTCACGCCCGCCAAGGAACTCGCCGAGCGCAGCCCGGTCAGGGTGAAGAACGAGAGCGCCGAGTACCGCAAGGCCCGCACCGCCCTGCTGGGCGAGGAGTACGAGCTGCGCCGCCACATCGAGCGTGTCGCTCAGCAGCGCCGCCGGCTGCCGCCGGGCGGCCCGGTGGAGGGCGACTACCGGTTCGAGGGCGAGAACGGCCCGACCGACTTCGCGGGCCTGTTCGGCGACAAGCAGAGCCTGGTTGTCTACAGCTTCATGTTCGGGCCGCAGCGCGAGCGGCCCTGCCCGATGTGCACCAACCTGCTCGGGCCGCTCGACGCCAACGCCCGCGACATCGAGCAGAAGGTCGCGCTCGCCGTCGTCGCCCGCTCGGCGATCGAGCGGCTGATCGCCTTCAAGCAGGAGCGCGGCTGGCAGGCGCTGAAGCTCTACCGGGACCTCAACGACAACTATTCGAAGGACTATTTCGGCCTCACGCCGGACGGCTCGGAGATTCCGGAGATCAACGTCTTCACGCGGCGCGACGGGACGATCCGCCACTTCTGGTCCGGCGAGATGACCGAGGGGGACCCCGGCCAGGACCCCCGCGGCGCCCCGGAACTGGCCCCGCTGTGGAACGTGCTCGACATGACCCCGGAACCGCGCGACCCGGACTGGTACCCAAAGCTGAACTATTGAGGAGTGAGGTAGCGACCTCCCACCTCCACCGCTGTCATCCCGGAAAGCGTGCAGCGCTTATCCGGGACCCATAGACACGAAGCTCTCCGGCAAAGCGCCGCCCCATCGGAGCATATGGGTGCCGGTCTTCGCGTGCCGCGAAACCGGGATGACATTGAAGATCCATACTCGCGTCATCCGCGACGCTGGGGGCGAAAATGGGTTCCATTCTGGCGACACTCCGGATTCCAGTCGCGGTGATCGAACTAATTGCGTGGTTGCCGGCCTCCTGCAGTGGTCTCCTTCTCGCCGCCGCTTACAGCGTCGCGGGCAATGCTCCCCCGTGGACTCTCATGGTGGGATTTATTCTGGTGCCGATCACGTTCCTGGCTGGTCCCATCTATGCGCTGACGGAACACGCGCGTAGCCGTCCTCTCTGGAGCTTGGCCGCGCTGACGCTTCCCTTGCTTGCGCTCGCCATAACTTACGTGGCCGAGCTGCCTTCCTTGACCTCAACCCCCTCCTGAGCGCATAAGCGCGCCCTTCCGGCGCCAACCTCGGTCAGCGCCCTCTACCGTCACGACCCCCAGGGATTATCTGGGACGAGGGCGGCGAGGCCCCCCGTCCACGCAATCGTGCACGGGGGTCGACTGCGTTTGGGCTTTAGGAGTTCGAGTTGTTCGACGCGCTTACAGATCGTCTGTCTTCCGTCTTCGACCGTCTCGGCGGGAAGGGCGTCCTCAGTGAAAAGGACGTGGACGAGGCGCTGCGCGAGGTGCGCGTGGCCCTGCTCGAGGCCGACGTCGCCCTGCCGGTGGTGCGCGACTTCATCGCCAAGGCGAAGGAGGCCGCGACCGGCGAGGCGGTGATCCGCTCGGTCCGCCCGGCCGACCAGGTGGTCAAGATCACCTACGACGGCCTCGTCGAGATGCTGGGCGGAGAGGGCGAGCCCGAGGGGCTGAACCTCTCGATGAACCCGCCGACCGTGATCCTGATGGCCGGCCTGCAGGGCTCGGGCAAGACCACCACCGCCGCCAAGCTGGGCCTGAAGCTCGGTAAGGAACGCAAGAAGGTCCTGCTGGCCTCGCTCGACACCCGCCGGCCGGCGGCCATGGAGCAGCTGGCGACCCTGGCCAAGCTCGCCGAGGTCGAGAGCCTGCCGATCGTCGCCGGCCAGGCCGCGCCCGACATCGCCAAGCGCGCGCTCTCCGCGGCCAAGCTGCAGGGCTACGACGTGGTCATCCTCGACACCGCCGGGCGCACTACCCTCGACGAGGCGATGATGAGCGAGGCGGCCGAGATCG
>JBJMQX010000014.1:0-42272 GCA_045802455.1 Phenylobacterium sp.
ATGTGCCTCTGGTACATCGGCGGCATCATCAAGCACGCCAAGGCGATCAACGCCTTCTCGAACTCGACCACCAACTCCTACAAGCGCCTAGTGCCGGGCTACGAGGCCCCGGTGAAGCTGGCCTATTCCTCGCGCAACCGCTCGGCCTCGATCCGCATCCCGCATGTGGATTCAGCCAAGGCCAAGCGCATCGAGGTCCGCTTCCCCGACCCGATGGGCAACCCGTACCTGACCTTCACGGCCCTGCTCATGGCCGGTCTGGACGGCATCGAGAACAAGATCGATCCGGGCCAGGCGATGGACAAGAACCTCTACGACCTGCCGCCGCGCGAGCAGAAGAAGGTGCCGGAGGTCTGCGGGTCGCTGCGCGAGGCGCTCGACAACCTCGACAAGGACCGCGCCTTCCTGAAGAAGGGCGGCGTCATGGACGACGATTTCATCGACGCCTACATCGAGCTGAAGATGGAGGAAGTCATGCGCCTCCAGCTGCACCCGCACCCAGTCGAATTCGACATGTACTACAAGTGCTAGTCGTCACGACCTGACCCAAGACACGAGGGCCGCGGAGCGATCTGCGGCCCTTTCGTTTGGGCGTCGGGGGCCACACGGCTAAGCTCCCTCGCGAACGGGAGTCGCCGATGAGCAAGGTCTACGAGCAGCTTGACGACAGGCTCATCGACTTCATCCGGCGCCAGAAGCTGTTCTTCGTGGCCACCGCCCCGCTCTCCAGCGAGGGTTCGGTGAACGTCTCGCCCAAGGGCTACGACAGCCTGGCGATTCTGGATCCGACCACCGTCGCTTACGTCGACCTCGGCGGCTCGGGCATCGAGACCCACGCCCACCTGCGCGAGAACGGCCGCATCACCTTGATGTTCTGCGCCTTCGAAGGGCCGGCGAACATCCTGCGTCTCTACGGCGAAGGCGAGACGGTGGCGTTCGGCGAGCCCGGCTTCGCCGAGAAGATGGCGCTGTTCCCAACCTTCCGGCGCGCCCGCGGCGTGGTCACCGTGCGCATCCGGCGCATCGCCGACAGCTGCGGCTGGGGCGTGCCGTTCTACGAGTACAAGGGCGAGCGCGAGCAGCTGCGCCGCTGGGTCGACGACCGGCCCGAGGACGCTTGGGTGGAGCGCCGCTACGAGACCAACGCCCTGTCCATCGACGGCCTGCCGGGGCTGGCCAGGCCAGGCTGACGCAATGAAGGCCGTGCTCCTCTACGCCCTGGCCGTCGCCGCCCTTGCGCTGATCGCGCCGGCCGCGGCCTGGCTGGGCTCCAAGCAGGGCAAGCGGGCCCGCGGCGGTATCGCGCTGATGCTGTTCGGCCTCGGCCAGGTGACCGATCCGCCCAGCAAGCACCTGATCGAGGCCCAGGAGGGCGAAGCGCAAGGCGCGGAATCGACCGGCGAGCCGAAAGAACCGCCGCCCGCCAGTTGAGCTTGACCGCCAACCGGCTCTAGAACTCGCCGAAATCTCCTCCGCACCCGGATCCCGCCGCCTTGAAATCAGCGCTCTTCGCGATCACCGCCGCCCTCACCGTGCTGGCGGCGCCGGCTTTCGCCCAACCATTCCCGCAGCCGCAGCCGGTCCCCATGCCGCCGGCGACGCCCGCGCCGAAGGACGTCCCCTACCCTGGCGGCGTGCTGAAGATCACCGTCGACGCCACCGACCTCGACCGGCGGATCTTCCAGGTCCACGAGACGATCCCGCTGGCCGCCGCCGGCCCCACCACCATCCTCTTCCCGCAGTGGGTGCCCGGCGGCCACTCGCCACGCAATTCGATCGAGAAGCTGGCCGGCCTCGTCATTCGCGCGAACGGCCAGGTGGTCCCCTGGACGCGGGACCCGGTGGACGTCTTCGCCTTCCACGTCGATGCGCCCTCCGGCGCCAAGGCGCTGGAGCTGAGCTACCAGGTGCTCACCCCCACCAACACCGACCAGGGCCGGGTGGTCGTCACCCCGGAGATGCTGAACCTCCAGTGGCTGTCGATCGCCCTCTATCCGGCCGGCTACTATTCGCGGCAGGTGCAGATCGAGCCCACCGTGCGGCTGCCGGACGGCTGGGCCTACGCGACGGCGCTGGAGCCAGCCGGGCCGTCGCAAGACGGCGTCACCCGGTTCAAGGCCGTGCCGTTCGACGTGCTGGTCGACAGCCCGATGTTCGCCGGCCGCTACTATCGCCAGGTGGACCTAGACCCCGGTGCGTCGGTTCCCGTTCGCCTGGACATCTTCGCCGATCGTCCGGAACAGCTCGAGGCCGCCACGGCCGACGAGCTGGAAAAGCACCGTGAGCTCGTCCGCCAGGCCTACAAGCTCTACGGCTCACGCCACTACAACCACTACGACTTCCTGTTCGCGATCACCGACCGGATGGGCGGCATCGGCCTGGAGCACCATCGCTCCAGCGAGGACGGGACGGGCGGCGCCTACTTCCTCGACTGGTCCATGGGCCAGGCCATGCGCGACCTGCTGCCCCACGAGTACACCCACTCCTGGAACGGCAAGTTCCGCCGGCCCGCCGACCTCTGGACGCCGAGCCTGAACGTGCCGATGCGCAATTCCCTGCTCTGGGTCTACGAGGGCCAGACCCAGTACTGGGGCTTCGTCCTCTCCGGCCGTTCGGGCCTCTTGTCCAAGCAGGACGCGCTGGACGCCCTGGCCGCCACCGCCGCCACCTACGCCAACCGCGTCGGGCGCACCTGGCGCAGCGTCGAGGACACCACTGACGACCCGATCATCAACAACCGCCGGCCGCAGCCCTGGCTCTCATGGCAGCGCAGCGAGGACTACTATTCCGAGGGTCAGCTGGTCTGGCTCGACGCCGACACCCTGATCCGCAACCGCTCGGGCGGGAAGCGCTCGCTCGACGATTTCGCCAAGGGCTTCTTCGGCGTCGAGGACGGCAATTGGAGCGAGCGGCCCTACACCTTCGACGACGTGGTCGCCGCGCTCAACGCGGTCGAGCCCTACGACTGGGCCAGGTTCCTGCACGAGCGGATCGACGCCGTGGCGCCCAAGCCGCCGCTCGACGGCCTCACCCGCGGCGGCTGGCGGCTGGTCTACGGCGACACCGAGACCCCCTACTTCCGCTCCGTAGAGGGCCGCCGAAAGATCCTCGACCTGACCTACTCCATCGGCCTGGTGATCGGCCGGGACACGGAGATCACCTCGGTCCAGTGGGACAGCCCGGCGTTCAAGGCGGGGCTGACGGTGGGCGGAAGGCTGGTCGCGGTGAACGGCGTCGCCTATGACGCCGACCGCCTGAAGGAGGCGATCACCGCGGCCAAGGCCGGCGCGCCGCTGGACCTGCTGGTCAAGACCGGCGACCACTACCGGACCGTCGCCATCGCCTGGAAGGGTGGGCTCCGCTACCCGCGCCTGGAACGCATCGAAGGGACCCCCGACCTGCTCTCGGCGATCTATGCGCCGAAGAAGTAGCCTGGCGATCGCTGTGGCGGCGCCCCGCCGCGCCGTCTACTAGGCGGCGGGCTTGGAGGCGGGCGCGGGCTCGTCGCGCGAGAGGCCGAAGCGTCGGTATTCCTGCGCCAGGCCGGGCGCCAGCGCCTGGGCCGCGGCGATGTCCGCCTCACCCTCGGTCTTGGCGCCTTTCTTCAGCTCGGCCAGGCCGCGTCCATAGAGCGCCGGGGCCGAGCGCGGCTGCGCGCGGATGGCGGCGCTGTACTGGCTGATCGCCTCGTCCAGCCGGCCCATGCGGAACAGCACCAGGCCGCGGTAGGCCATGACCTGCGAGTTGCGGTCGAGCTGCAGGGCCCGGTCGCAGTCGGGCAGCGCCACCGCCAGGTCCTTGCCCGAAAGCGCCCGGGTCCAGCAGCGCGCCGCCAGCACCCGGCCCAGGTTCTCGCTCTTCGGGTGGTCGGCGATCCAGCCGTCCAGCTGCTTGAGGGCCAGCTCGTAGAGTCCGGCGCGGGCGTAGCTGAGCCCGATCTCCGCCGGCAGGTCGACGTTCTGCGGCGCCAGCTTCTGGGCGGCGTCGAAGTCGGCCTTCGCCCCATCCAGCTGCCGGGAGCCGAGGTAGACCTGGGCGCGCAGGAGGTGGGCCTGGACGTCGTTCGGCTGCAGCCTCAGCGCCTGGTTCAGGTCGGCCATGGCAAGGACCGGCTGCCGGTTTGCGAGCCTGGCCCGGGCGCGGGCCTGATAGGCCGCGCCGTCGTTCGGATCGAGCTCGATGGCCCGCGTGTAGTCGGCGATCGCCGCGGCGAAATCGCGCCGCGCGGCCGAGGCTGCGGCCCTGCGGCCGAGCTCTGCGGCCGTGAGTGTCCCGCCCGGCGCCCCCGCGGGCTTGCTGACCGCATCCGGCCCGCCACCCGGCGTTGGAACCGGCGTGAGGCCCGAGGGCATGGGCGCAGGCGTCGGCTCGGCCTGGGCCTGGCGGATGCCCGCCGGCCGGTCGAGGCGGAACACCGGCCCGCCGTTGTAGGTGAAGTAGACCGCCTTCTGGCTGCTGGAGACCAGCACCCGGTGCGACATGAAGAAGTCGGCGCCGAGCAGCATGTCCCCGTGCTCGCCCATCTCGATGTCGGCGATCCGCAACTGGGTGTTCTTGATCTCCTCGTCACCGACCTTGAAGCTGGCGAACGGCGCCCGGAAGGTGTCGATCCCGCGCCCGTAGAGGCCGTAGCTGACGCCCGCCGCCGTCACGTTCTCGTTGTTGATCTCGATGCCGACCCGCGCCGCCGCCCGGCGGCTGAGGTAGGAGACCGACGCGCCGGTGTCCCACTTCACCTTGATGGTGCGGCCGTTCACCTGGGCGCTGGTCAGCACCTCCAGCACATAGCGGCCCTGGTCCTGCAGATTGAGTTTCTGCAGCGGCATGTCCTTCGACCAGTAGGCGAGGTTCTTCTTCTCGCAGCCCTCGGCCTTGAAGAACCGCATCACGCCATTGGCGAAGTCATATTCGACGTCGAACCCGCCCATGATGTTCTGGCCGATCAGCCCCGACGTTTCCCCCTCGCCGGCCCGGCCGCCGACCAGGAATTGGATGTTCTTGAACCCGGCGCCGGCGAAGGTGAAGTTGTCCGCCGTGACCGCGCTGGCGTCGCGCGACGTCCCGCCCAGGCCGCGGATCTCCAGCCCGAAGGGCGCGACCGACTTGCGCATGGAAAAGCGCTCCGCCGCGTCGTTCGAGACGATGCTGAAGAAGGCTCCGGTGTCGATCATGAAGCGGGTGTCGTGGCCGTTGACCGCCGCCGGCACGGTCGGCCGCAGGCCTTCCATGGTCACCGGGACCTCGACCAGCTTCTGGAACTTGCATTCCGCGGCGGCCTGCGAGGCCGCCAGGGCCAGCGGCGCGGCGGCCAGGGCAGCGAACAGCACTCGGGAATTCATACGGCGGCTCAACAGCTTGACGTTGCTTGCCGTAAAGGCAACACGCCGCAGCGGCGGTTGCAAGCCTCAGCCTAACCCGCGCAGCGTTCAGACATCCACGCCCCGGCCGTGGCGATCGCCCGGCGCGCGGCGGCGAGCTGACCCCCGAACACCGGGAAGACGTGGATCATCTCGGCCCAGACCTCCAGCCGCACGTCGACCCGCGCCAGTCCGGCCCGCTCGGCCAGCATCAGGCTGTCGCCGAGCAGCATCTCCTCCGAGCCCACCTGGATCAGCATCGGTGCGAGCCCGTCGAAGTCGCCGAACGCCGGCGAGGCCAGCGGGTCGCGGGCGGCGGCCGAGCCCAGGTACTGGCCGGCGCACTCCCGGAGCAGCTCGGCCGTGATCATGGGGTCGTCGGCGGCCTTGGCCCGATGCGCCGGATGGCTCAGCGTGAGGTCCGCCCAGGGGCTGATGACGTAGAGCCCGGCCGGCTGCGGCAGGCCCTCGGCCTTCAGCCTCAAGGCCAGGGCCACCGTCAGCCCGCCCCCGGCCGAATCGCCGGCGATGATCGTCCGCTCCGGCTCCGCGCCGCCCTCGAGCATCCAGCGGTAGACCGCGACGGCGTCCTCCACCGCCGCCGGGAACGGGTGCTCGGGACCCATGCGGTAGTCCGGAACGATCGCGGTGGCCTGCGCCGCCTGGGCCAGGTGCGCGACCAGCGGCCGGTGGCTCCTGGGGCTGCCCATCACATAGCCGCCGCCGTGCAGGTAGAGGAGCTGACGGCTCGCCGCCGCGGCCGTCGGCGCGATCCGCTCGCCCTTCACCCCGCCCGCGACCACTGGCTCGTGTTGGCATCCCGGCGGCAGGGCGCTGAGCTCGCCGAAGGCGTCCATCCCGGCCCGCCGCTCGGCCAGCGTGGTCGGCGCCGCGCCCAGCGGCGGCCGCCGCGAGGCCAGCAGCGCGCGCACGCCCGCGATCTCAGGGTCCTTCCAGCTCGTCATGGCGTTCGTCCCCAGCGTTCTTGCGATAGGAGACCCGCCAAGCGCCGCTGTCGAGCGGTCAGCGCCTCGCGCCGCATTGCTATCGCGCGGCGGCCGATTCATACCGGGCGGGAATCGTCTCACCTTCAGCGCCGCATGTCCCCGCCAGCCAAATCCGCCGCCGTCCAGAGTTCGTTGTTCGACGACGCGCTCAACCCCGCGCCCGCCGCCCCGCTGGCCGAAAGCCATGAGCCGCGCCCCGATCCGGTGGTCACCACCGGCAAGGCGGGCGGCTATTCGGCCAAGGATATCGAGGTCCTCGAGGGCCTGGAGCCGGTGCGCAAGCGCCCGGGCATGTACATCGGCGGCACCGACGAGCGCGCCCTGCACCACCTCTTCGCCGAGGTGCTGGACAATTCCATGGACGAGGCGGTCGCCGGCCACGCCAAGGTGATCTCCGTGCGCCTGGACGCCGACGGCCAGCTCACCGTCACCGACGACGGCCGCGGCATCCCGGTCGACCCGCACCCGAAGCATCCCGGCAAGTCGGCGCTGGAGGTCATCATGACCGTCCTGCACTCCGGCGGGAAATTTTCCGGCAAGGCCTACGAGACCTCAGGCGGCCTGCACGGGGTCGGCGTCAGCGTCGTCAACGCGCTTTCCGAGCGCGTCGAGGTCACCGCCTGGAAGGACGGGTTCGAGTGGCGCCAGGCCTTCACCCGCGGCAAGCCGCTGGGCGGCATCGAAAAGCTGGGGCCCACGCGCAAGCACGGCACCGCCATCGCCTTCAGCCCCGACCCGGTGATCTTCGGCGAGAACGTCGCCTTCAAGCCCGCCCGGCTCTACCGCATGGCCCGCTCCAAGGCCTACCTGTTCGGCGGCGTCGAGATCCGCTGGTCCTGCGACCCGTCCCGCATCCACGACCAGACGCCGGCGGAGGCCACCTTCCGCTTCCCCAACGGCCTGGCCGACTTCCTCGCCGAGCGGGTGAAGGACATCGAGACGGTCACGCCGCAGCCCTTCGCCGGCCGCTACGAGCGCCCGGGCGAGACCGGCAAGGTTGAGTGGGCCGTGACCTGGACGCCCGCCGGCTTCGGCGACGCCGACGGTTTCCTGCAGTCCTATTGCAACACCGTGCCCACGCCCGAAGGCGGCACGCACGAGGCGGGCCTGCGCGCGGCGCTCACCCGCGGCCTCAAGGCCTACGCCGAGCTCACCGGCGAGAAGCGCGGCGGCCTGATCACCGCTGACGACGTGGTCGCCCAGGCCGGCGCCCTGGTCAGCGTCTTCGTCGCCAACCCCGAGTTCCAGGGCCAGACCAAGGAGCGCCTCTCCTCGGCCGACGCCCAGCGCCTCGTGGAGACCGCGCTGCGGGACCCCTTCGACCACTGGCTGACCGCCCAGCCCAAGGCGGCCACCGCCCTGCTGGAATTCGTCATCGAGCGGGCCGAGGAGCGGCTGAAGCGCCGCCGCGACAAGGAGGTCGCCCGCGCCTCGGCCACCCGCAAGCTCAGGCTGCCCGGCAAGCTCGCCGACTGCTCCGGCAACGCCATCGACGGCGCCGAGATCTTCCTGGTCGAGGGCGACAGCGCCGGCGGCTCGGCCAAGCAGGCGCGCGACCGCAGGACCCAGGCGATCCTGCCGCTGCGCGGCAAGATCCTGAACGTCGCCTCCGCCAGCCTCGACAAGATGGGCGCCAACAAGGAGCTCTCCGACCTCCTGCTGGCGCTGGGCGTCCAGGGCGGCGCGAAGTTCAAGGAAGAGGACCTGCGCTACGAGCGCGTGGTGATCATGACCGACGCCGACGTCGACGGCGCCCACATCGCAAGCCTCTTGATCACCTTCTTCTACCGCACCATGCCCGAGCTGATCCGGGCGGGCCGCCTCTACCTCGCCCTGCCCCCGCTCTACCGCCTGAGCCATGGCGGCAAGTCGATGTACGCCCGCGACGACGCCCACCGCGACGAGCTGCTGGCCACCGAGTTCAAGGGGAAGAAGCCGGAGATCAGCCGCTTCAAGGGCCTTGGCGAGATGATGCCGGCCCAGCTCAAGGAAACCACCATGGACCCGGCCAGGCGCACGCTGGCCCGCGTCACCCTGCCCCGCGCCGAGGAGACGGTGGAGAGCCTCGTCGAAGCGCTGATGGGCCGCAAGCCCGAGCTGCGCTTCCAGTTCATCCAGGAGAACGCCGAGTTCGCCGTCGCCGACCTGGACGTCTGAGCGCCGCGTGGCGGAGCACCGGCACACGATCCACAGCCATCACGGCCACCTGGGCTGGGACAACGCCAACCCGCCGGTCGCCACGATCGCGCCGGGCGACGCGCTCGAGTTCCACCCGCTCGATGCCTCCGGCGGCCAGCTGACCGCCGCCTCGACCATCGCCGACGTCACCGCCATGGACTTCGGCAAGGTCAATCCGGTGGTCGGCCCGGTCTACATCGACGGCGCGGAGCCCGGGGACGCGGTCAAGGTCACCCTGCTCGACTTCACGCCCTCCGGCTGGGGCTGGACCGCCAACATTCCCGGGTTCGGCCTGCTCGCAGACCAGTTCACCGAGCCTGCGCTGCACATCTGGAAATACAATCCGGCCTCGCTCGCACCGGCCATGTACGGGTCCGGCGGGCGCGTCCCGCTGAAGCCCTTTTGCGGCACGATCGGCCTGGCGCTGGCCGAGCCCGGTCTGCACTCGATCGTCCCGCCCCGGCGCGTCGGGGGGAACCTCGACATCCGCGACCTCTGCGCCGGGACCGAGCTCTACCTGCCGGTCGAGGTGGCCGGCGGCCTCTTCAGCGTCGGCGACACCCATGCGGCCCAGGGCGACGGCGAGGTCTGCGGCACCGCCATCGAGAGCCCGTGTGCGCTCGCCGCGAGGTTCGAGTTGCTGAAGGGCGCAAACCTCGCGTTCCCGCGCTTCACGACCGCCGGCCCGGTCAGCCGCCACCTGGACGCCAAGGGCTACGAGGTGACGACCGGCATCGGCCCTGACCTGATGACCGGGGCGCGCGACGCGGTCTCCGGGATGATCGACCTCCTTTCCGCGCGCCACGGGATCGCCCCGGTCGACGCCTACATGCTCTGCAGCGTCTGCGGCGATTTGCGGATCAGCGAGATCGTCGACCAGCCGAACTGGGTCGTCTCGTTCTACTTCCCGCGTGTGGTGTTCGAGTAGCCGACGCCGCGCGAGGGCTTGAGCCCGCCGCGTCCACCCTGCAATCTTGCCGCAAGATCAGGCCGACAGTCTGGCGAAAACGACAAGAAGAGACTCGGGGAGAGGATGAAGCTCACATCGATGCTGGCCGCTGCGGCGGCGCTCGCCTGCACGGCGATCGCGCCGCTCGCGCACGCCCAGGACACATCCGCCGGCGAGCGCGTGTTCACGACCCGCTGCAAGGGCTGCCACGACCCGAACATCGACCGGGCGCCCTCGAAGGCGACGCTGGCCACCTATCCGCCGGCCCAGATCGTCGATGCGCTCACCAACGGCGTGATGAAGCCGATGGCGTCCGGCCTTTCCGACGAGGACAAACAGGCCGTCGCGGCCTATCTCACGGGCGCGCAAGCGCCTCCGGCGCAAACCCCGCCGCCGCAGGGCGTGCCCGCCCCACAGGCCGCCCCGAATCCGCAGGCTGCCCCGCAGCCGCCGGGTCCGCAGGCCCGCGCCGCGCCCGCCCGCGTCCCGGCCGCGCCCGTCGGCGTCGACGTCAAGTGCGCGGTCAACCCGCCGATCCGCGCCACCGGTTCCGACTGGACCAGCGTCGGCCTGGACGCCTCGCACCGGTTCCAGGCGAACCCCGGTCTGGCGCTCGCCGACGTGCCGAAACTGAAGGTCAAGTGGGCCTTCGCCATGGCCGGCGGCTCCATGCCCACCGTGATCGGCGACTGGCTGTTCATCGCCAACCGCTCGGGCAAATTCTACGCCCTCGACCCGGCGACCGGCTGCGTGCGCTGGGTGGTCGAGAACGCCGTCGCGCGCACCACGCCGCAGATCGTCAGGTCCGAGATCTCGCCCTCCGGCTGGGCCACCTTCATCGGCGAGCGCAACCGCACCGTCCGCGCCTTCGACGCCCAGACCGGCAAGGAGATCTGGCGCTCGGCCGAGCTGGACAAGAACCCGGTCGCCGGAATCACCGGCGCGCCGCTGGTCGCGGCCGGCAAGGTCTTCGTGCCGACCACCTCCGGCGAGGAAGGCGCCGCGCGCCAGCCCAGCTATGCCTGCTGCAGCTTCCGAGGCTCGGTGGTCGCCCTGGACCTGAAGACCGGCAAGACGCTCTGGCAGACCTTCGTCATCACCGAGCCGCTTCACCCGACGCGGAAGAACTCCGCCGGGACCCAGATGCAGGGCCCGGCCGGCGGCGCGATCTGGTCGGCGCCCACCTATGATCCGAAGCGCAACCTCGTCTATGTGGCCACCGGCGACAGCTACACCGAAGCCGACACCAAGGGGGCGGACGCGATCGTCGCTATGGACGCGGCGACCGGCAGGATCCGCTGGTCGAACCAGGTCACCGAGGCCGACAATTTCATCGTCGGCTGCAACGCGGCCGTGAAGCCGGTCAACTGCCCCAACCCCGACGGCCCGGATTACGACTTCGGCGCCTCGCCGATCCTCTTCAAGCTGGGCGCGAAGGACATCGTCCTTTCCGGCCAGAAGTCCGGCGTGGTGTTCGGAATGGATCCCGACAGCGGCAAGACCCTGTGGTCGACCCGCGTCGGCTCCGGCTCGTCGCTGGGCGGCATCGAGTGGGGCATGGCCGCCGACGGCAAGCGCCTCTACGTCGCCAACGCCGACACCGTGAACGTGCTGGAGGAGAACCTGAAGGTGCTGGGCCGCACGAACCTGGGCACGCCCATCGGGCCCGCCAAGCCCGGCCTTTCCGCGCTCGATCCCGCGACGGGCAAGGTTATCTGGAGCGTGCCGGCGCCCCATGCGCCCTGCCACTACGCCGGCGACCGCTCGCGCGACCGCGGCGGCGGCGCCTGTTCGCGGGCCCAGTCCCAGGCGCCCTCGGCCATGCCGGGCGTGGTCTTCTCGGGCACTATGGACGGCTGGTTCCGCGCCCACGACGCGGCGACCGGCAAGGTGATCTGGGCCGATTCCACGACCGAGCGCACCTACGACACCGTCAACGAGGTGAAGGGACAGCCCGGCGGCAGCATGGACGGCCTGGGCGCGGCGATCGCCGGCGGCCGGGTGTTCGTGATGAGCGGCTTCAACGGCGCGGCGAACACCGGCGGCAATGGTGTGAACGTGCTGCTGGCCTATTCCGTCGACGGGAAGTGACCGCGTAGCCGGCCGTTCCCACACAACGGGGGTCAGTCCAGCGCCACCCGGTGCGGATGGGTGAACACCTCGAAGCCGTCCGCCCGGGTCACCGCCACCAGCGTCAGCCCGGCCTCGCCCGCCAGGCGCGCCGCCAGCGCCGTGGGCGCCGAGACCGCGCAGACCACCGGCGCGCCCAGCACGCTGGCCTTCTGGATCATCTCCACCGACACACGGCTGGTCAGCAGCAGCACCTCACCGGCGAGACCGCCTCGCGCCGCCGCCCCGATCAGCTTGTCGAGCGCGTTGTGCCGGCCGACGTCCTCCCTGACGAGCAGCGGCTGGTCCGGCGCCCAGAGCCCGGCGGCATGCACCGCCCGCGTGGCCCGCCCGATCTGCTGGGCCGCCTCCATCGCCGTCATCGCCGCGACCAGCGCATCCGCCGCGACCCGCACGCCGTCGTCGCCAGCCAATCGTCGCGGCGGCCTCATCGCCTCGTCCAGGCTCTCGATCCCGCAGAGGCCGCAGCCGGTGGGTCCCGCCACCCGCCGCCGGCGCTCCGCCAGCCGGCTCGACCGCTCGCCCGCCAGCCACATCCGCACCTCGACGCCCGCCTCCGACGAGACGACCTCCAGCCCTGTGACCTCCTCCGGCCGCTCGACGATCGCCTCGGAGAGGCTGAAGCCCAGCCCGAAGTCCTTCAGGTCGCCGGGCGTCGCCATCATCACCGCCGTGGTCGAGCCGTCATGCGCCAGCGCCACCGGCGTCTCCTCCGGCAGCACCCGTTCCCCGGCGCTGGCGCCCTCGCCCGACCGCCAGCGAGTCCGCGGCAACGCGGTGGCCGTTTCGAAGCTCATCGGCGGAACCTCCCGCATCGCCTCTGCATCCAACGCGCTTGCATCGCGCCCGGCTCGACGGCGTTGATAGCCTGTCCCTTCCGGGAGGCCGTCATGACGGAAAGCTCCAGCCATCCGAAGATCAAGCCCTACAAGGGTCCCACCGGCGGCTACGGCTCGGCCATGTCGGTGGCCGAGATCCTGATCCGCGAGGGCGTTCCCCTCGAAGGGACCGAGCTCCTCGTCGGCAAGCACAACAAGGCCTCCGGCTACATGTGCGTCAGCTGCGCCTGGGGGAAGCCCGCCCAGCCGCATCCCATCGAGGCTTGCGAGAACGGCATCAAGGCCATGGCCTGGGAGGTCACCCACAAGAAGGTCGAGCCCGCCTTCTTCGAACAGCACACGCTGGCTGAGCTGGAGACCTGGCCCGACCATCGGCTGGAGGAGGCCGGCCGCCTCACCGAGCCGATGCGCTGGAACCCCGAGACCGACCGCTACGTCCGGGTCTCCTGGGAGAGCGCCTTCGAGGAGATCGGCCGCGAGCTGAAGGCGCTTTCCGCCACGCCCGACGCCACGGTGTTCTACGCCAGCGGCCGCGCCAGCCTGGAAGCCAGCTACATGTACCAGCTGCTGGCGCGGCTCTACGGCACCAACAACCTGCCCGACAGCTCGAACATGTGCCACGAGAGCACCTCCGTGGCCCTGCCGCAGAGCATCGGCGTCTCGGTCGGGACCGTCACCCTGCAGGACTTCGAGACCACCGACCTGATCCTCTACGTGGCCCACAACCCGGGAACCTCGGCGCCGCGGATCCTGCATCAGCTGCAGGCGGCGGTGCGGCGTGGCGCGAAGATCATCGGCATAAACCCGCTGCGCGAGCGCGGCCTGGAGCGTTTCAAGAACCCGCAGAGCCCGGTCGAGATGCTCAGCACCCAGGAGACCGAGATCGCTTCGGCGATCTACCAGGTGCGCAATGGCGGCGACATCGCCTTGCTGACCGGCGTGTGCAAGGCGCTGATCGAGTGGGACGACCTCCTCGCGGCCAAAGGCGAGGCCCACGAAACCGACCGCGAAGCCCTGCTGGCGCAGACCAAGGACGACGCGGGCTTCTCGGCCAAGGCGGCCGGCGCCGCGGCGGCGGCCCGCCGGGTCCTCGACCACGACTTCATTGCCCAGCACAGCCATGGCTTCGAGGCGTTCGCCGCCTACTGCCGCGCCGCCGACTGGGCGCAGCTCGAGGGGGTCTCGGGCCTGCCCCGAGCCGACATGGAGCAGCTCGCCCGCGACTACGCCGCCGCCGAGCGGGCGATGATCGTCTACGGCATGGGCCTGACGCAGCACGTGGCCGGCGTCGAGAACGTGCTGATGGTCACCAACCTGCTGCTGCTGCGCGGCAACATCGGCAAGACGGGCGCCGGCGTCTGCCCGGTCCGCGGCCATTCGAACGTGCAAGGCCAGCGCACCGTCGGCATCACCGAGAAGCCCGAGCTCGCGCCCCTCGACAAGCTGAAGGCGCTATACGGCTTCGAGCCGCCGCGCACCGAGGGCACGACCATCGTCACCGCCTGCGAGAAGATGCTGAGCGGCGAGGTGAAGGCGTTCATCGCGCTGGGCGGCAACGTGGTCCGCGCCGCCCCCGATCTGCCGCGGGTGGAGGATGCCTGGAAGCGGCTGCGCCTCACCGTCGCCATCGCCACCAAGCTGAACCGCAGCCACGTCGTGCACGGCGAAGTCGCCTACCTGCTGCCCTGCCTCGGCCGTATCGAGATCGACGAACAGGCGAGCGGGCCGCAGGCGGTCTCCATGGAAAGCAGCATCGCCCATTTCCACGGCTCCCGTGGCCAGGTGAAGCCCGCGAGCCCGCACCTGCTTTCCGAGCCCGCGATCGTCGCCGGCATCGCCAAAGCGGCGCTGCCGCCCAACCCGAAGGTCCCCTGGGACGCCTGGGTCGGCGACTATTCGAAAGTCCGCGAGGCGATCGAGCAGACCTGGCCGGCCACCTTCAAGGGCTTGAACGAGAAGATGTTCGATCCCGGCGGCATGATCCGCCCGCTGGCGGCCCGCGAGCGCAAGTGGAACACCCGAACCGGCAAGGCTAATTTCATCGTCCCGAGCCAGCTATTCGCAGGAGATGTCGGAAGCTTCGGACAGCCGGGCGTCTTGCAGCTCGTCACCCTGCGCTCGAACGACCAGTTCAACACCACCGTCTATGGCTTCGACGACCGCTTCCGGGGCGTGAAGGGCACCCGGATGGTGGTGTTCATGAACGCCGCCGACATCGCCGAACTGGGTTTCCAGGTCGACGAGTTCGTCGACCTGACCAGCGCCATGGATGAAGCGACGCCCCGCGTCGCGCGCGGTTTCCGCATCGTGCCGTACGACATCCCGAAGGGCTGCATCGGCGCCTACTACCCCGAGGCCAACGCCCTCATCCCGCTCTCGCATCACGACCGCCAGGCGCGGACGCCGGCGTACAAGGCCACGCCCGTCCGCCTGAGCCGCTCGGCGGTGACGGAGATTCCACAGCCGGAGACGTTCGGATCGTGAGCCGCCTGGGCGCGATCATCCTGGCCGGCGGCCGCTCGCAGCGGATGGGTTGCGACAAGGCCCTCCTGCGGTGGGACGGCCAGACCGCCATCGCCCGCGTCGCGGCCCTCGCCCAGGCCGCCGGCGCGGCCCGGCTCCTGGTGGCCGGCGGCGACTACGGCCTGCCGTTCGTTGCGGATCCCTTCCCCGGCTGCGGGCCCGTGGGCGGCCTGTTGGCGGCCGCTGCAGCCATGCCGGAGGTGGAGCGGCTGCTGGTGCTGGCGGTCGACGCCCCGACCCTGCGCCTCGCTGACCTCGCGCCGCTTCTGGCGGCTGCCGCGCCTGGAGCAGCCTTTGTGGGCCTGCCGCTGCCGATGGTGGTCGACCGCCACGCCTTGCCGGCCCAGCTCGCACCGGATGCGCCGCTCCGTCGCCTGGTGGCGCTCGCCGGGCTCCTCCAACTCACCCCACCGCCGGAAGCCCGCGCACGCCTCAGGGGCGCAAACACCGCCGAGGAGCTGGCGGCCCTGCGCCGATCGGCCTTGGCCCTAGAACCCGTCGCCTGAGCCGGAACACGGCCGAGCCTGCGGGCGTTTGCGGTGGCGGATCAGAGGTGCGTCATGGCCAAGAAGAGCAAAGGCTTCCTGCCCAAGAAGATCGCCGGCGTTAAGGTGCCGAAGAAGGTCCGCAAGGGCCAGTTCGGCGAGCTCCTGGCGTCGAAGACCGGCCAGGCCCTGATCGCCCAGGCGCTCCTCGCCGCGGGTGCGGTGGCCGGCGCGAAGAAGGCCGCCGACAGTCCTAAGGCGCGCGGCGCGCTCGCCGACTTCGCCGACAAGGTCAAGTCCGCCGGCGACGGCGCGGGCAGCCAGGTCTCGGAGGGCTCCAGCGCCATGACCTACGCCCTGGGCGAGGCGGTCCGCACCTTCGCCGAGGCCCTGCATCGCGGGCGCCCGGAGGCGCAGGAGCCGGTTGGCGAGCCGGCGGGCGCGGACCCTGAGGCAAAAAAAAAGACCACCGAGGGCATGGAGCCCCGGCCACTCTAGCCGTCGCTGGCCCGCCCTACCGTGATCGGCGCCAACCTGACCTTCCGGAGCCGTTGAGGGTAATGCCGCTGCCATCCACCTGGCGCGGGCGGGTCGCGGCGTTCGGCGTGCGCAACCTGCTGCGCTTCGCCCACTGGCGCGGCCGGATGGAGGCCCGCGCGCTCGACGCGCCGCCGCGCCGCGGCGACCAGCTGTTCCGCGGCTTCGTGCAGGTGAATTTCATCCGCCAGCATTGAACCGGCCGCCCGTCAGATCCCCCAATCCTTACGCCGAATTCACTGGCCCACCGCGCCCGATCCGCTAGGATACAGGTGTATTCTCACGAAGCGGGAGAGGCATGCCGCAGCTCAGGATCTCGGGCGCCGAAAGCCGGATCATGGACGCGCTCTGGCGCTGCGGCCCGCTCACGCCCGACGGCGTGGTCGCCGAGGTCGGCGAGGCGCACGGCTGGGCGCCCGGCACGGTCAAGACGCTGATCACCCGCCTGTTGCGCAAGAAGGCGATCGAGGGCCGGCGCGAGGCGGACGGCTATTTCTACCGCCCGCTCATCACCCGCGAGAGCTACGTGCAGTCTGAGAGCCAGGGACTGGTGGACAGGCTGTTCGGCGGCGAGGTCGCCCCGCTGGTCGCCCACTTCGCCGAGCACCGGGCGCTGACGCCGAAGGACATCGCGCACCTGAAGTCGCTGATCGCCAAGCTGGACGACGATGAGTGACGCGCTTGCCCTCGTCCTGCGGCTGAACCTCGCCGCCTCGGCCGCGGTGATCCTGGTGCTGCTGCTCAGGGCGCCGGCGAGGCGACTGTTCGGAACGCGCATCGCCTACTGGCTCTGGACGCTTCCGGCCCTGGCGGCGCTCGCCATGCTGCTTCCGCCGCGCGTGGTAACCCTGGCGGAGACCGGCTGGATCATGCCGGCCTCGCCGCCGATGCAGCCCGCTGTCGTCCCGGCGCTCCCCATCTCAGCGTCCGCTCTCCCCGACCTGCAGCAAGTCGCCGTCATCGTTTGGCTGCTCGGCGCCGCCTTCGCCCTCGGTCACCTGGCGTGGCGGCAGGCGCGGTTCGCCAGCGCCGTGCGCGATGGCCTGGCCGGCCCCGCGGTGCTGGGCGTGCTCAGGCCCAGGATCGTCACCCCCGCCGACTTCGCGCGGCGTTACACGGCCCTTGAGCGCGAGCTCGTCCTGGCGCACGAGGCGACGCACCTGGCGCGCCAGGACTCGCGGATCAACGCCCTGGTGGCCCTCATCCGTTGCCTCGCCTGGTTCAACCCGCTCGCCCATGCGCTGGCCCGTTGCCTGCGCATCGACCAGGAGCTGGCCTGCGACGCCCAGGTGGTCGCCTGCCACCGGTCCGCGCGTCGCGCCTATGCCGAGGCGATGTTCAAGACCCAGCTGGCGCAGACACCCCTGCCGCTCGGCTGCTACTGGCCGTCGGCCGCGCCCCACCCGCTCGCCCAGCGCGTCGCCCTGCTCGCGCGGCCCACGCCGGGCCGGATCGCTCGCGCCGCGGGCCTCGCGAGCGTCAGCCTGGCCGCCCTGGCCGTGGGCTGGAGCGCCTGGGCCGCCCGTCCGCCGGAGTTCGTCTGGGTCAGCGCGCCCAGCTCCGCTCGCGCAATGCCGGCCTTGCTCGCCACCCCGGCGCGTCCTCAGCCGTCGAGGACCCCGCATCGCGCACCGGCTGCAATCCCAGCGGCTCCGAAGCCCGCCGCCGCTGCGCCGGAGGCGCCGCCGCCAACCGTCGTCCCGGTGAGCGCCGTCCTGCCCCCGGAAGGCTGCGGCCAGAGGGAAGCGCCGGAGGGCTCGCGCCGGCTGAAGCCCGGCGACTTCGGCCCCGCCCGCCGCATCCACTCCGCCGCCCACTGGTCCTCCGTGGCGCCCGGCATGGCGGTGCGGGTCTACGCGACCGCGCAGGACCGGGACGGCGTCCCGCTGATCACCGACCTCACCGCCTTCGGGTCGCAGTCGCAGTACCGCGTGGGCTGCATCCGCAGCAATCCGAGCCCGGAGCGGCTCTTCACCAGCGTCATCCAGCGCGGCGATCGCCTGCTGGTCACCGCCTCGATCCGTGACGGCGAGCGCTGGGCGGCCTCCGGGACGGTCGACCTCGCTTCGGGCGAGAGCGGCGAGATCGCCCTGCCGGACGGCCGCAAGGTCAGCGTCAGCGCCATGGCCCGCCCCGAAACGCCCGAGGAGATCGATGCGGCGCGATCGACCGCGCCCGAGCGCCTGTTCGTCAACGCCGGCCCCTTCCTTCGGGACAGCTGAGCCCGCCTGAACCCGCCGGTCACCCCATGCGTTGACTTGCCGCCCGTCGCCCCTATGTTCCGCCCGGCGCGACGAACGTCGTCCGCGTCCGCAGCAGCGCATCCGGCGCTCAAGCGGGCATCCAGGGGCCACGACGGTCCCACCGACCGTACCGGCTTCAGGAATAATGACCGAATTCTCAGAACTGGGCCTGTCGCCCGCGACCCTTAAGGCCGTCGCCGACACCGGCTACACCACCGCAACTCCGATTCAGGCCGAGGCCATTCCGCTGGCCCTGCACGGTCAGGATGTGCTGGGCATCGCCCAGACCGGCACCGGCAAGACCGCGGCCTTCACCCTGCCGATGATCGACCGTCTGGCCGCCGGCCGGGCGCGAGCGCGCATGCCCCGCGCCTTGGTGATCGAGCCGACCCGAGAGCTGGCCGACCAGGTCGCCGCCTCCTTCGAGCGCTACGCCAAGGGCCAGAAGCTCACCTGGGCGCTGCTGATCGGCGGCGTGTCGTTCAACGACCAGGAGCTGAAGCTCGACCGCGGTGTCGACGTGCTGATCGCCACGCCAGGGCGCCTGCTCGACCACTTCGAGCGCGGCAAGCTCTTGATGACCGGCGTGCAGATCATGGTCGTCGACGAGGCCGACCGGATGCTCGACATGGGCTTCATCCCAGACCTCGAACGCATCTTCAAGCTGACGCCGGCCAAGAAGCAGACGCTGTTCTTCTCGGCCACCATGCCGCCGGAGATCACCCGGCTCACCAAGCAGTTCCTGAAGGACCCGATCCGCATCGAGGCCTCCCGGCCCGCGACCACGGCCGAGACGATCAGCCAGTACGTGGTGCCGATCCCGACAGCCGACCCGAAGGCCAAGCGCACCGCGCTGCGCGAACTGATCGGCCGCGCCGACGTGAAGAACGGCATCGTCTTCTGCAACCGCAAGAGCGAGGTCGACATCGTCGCCAAGTCGCTGAAGACGCACGGCCTTGACGCCGCGCCGATCCACGGCGACCTCGACCAGCAGACCCGGATGCGCACCTTGGAGGCGTTCCGCAACGGCTCGTTGCGCCTGCTCTGCGCCTCCGACGTCGCCGCCCGCGGCCTCGACATCCCCGACGTCAGCCACGTCTTCAACTACGACGTGCCGCACCACGCCGACGACTACGTCCACCGCATCGGACGCACCGGTCGGGCCGGCAAGACCGGCCAAGCCTTCATGATCACCACGCCGGCCGACAGCCGCAACCTGGACAAGGTGCTGAAGCTGATCGGCAAGGCGCCCGAGGTCATCAAGCTGGAAGGCATCGACTGGAGCTCGATCAAGGACGAGCCGCGCAGGCCGCGCGCCGGCGAGCGGGAGCGCAAGCCGCGCGACCGGGACCGCGACCGCCGCCCGCGTCCCGTGCCCGTGCACGGCCAGGTCGCCGCCATGCAGCCCTTCGATCCGTCGCAGGCGCCGCAGCCCGCGGCGGAGGCCGCGCCGCGCCCCGAACACAACCCTGCAAACGACCCTGCACGCGAACAGGGCCGCGAATCCGAGGGCGACCGGGGCCGGGGCCGCAGCCGCTCACGCGGCCGCCGGGGCGAACGCTCGGCCGCCGAAGCCGCGCCCGCCGCTGCGCCTGAGCCCCACGCCGAGCGACCGGAACAGAGCGAACGCCCCGAACCGCGCCGAGAGTCCCGTCCTGAACAGAACCGCGAACAACCGCAGCGCCAGGCCGAGCGCGACCGTCCGGATCGCAACCGTTCGGAACGCGGGCCAGATCGCGGGGCCGAACGCGGACATGAGCGGGGCCGCGAGCGCGGCAGGCCCGCTCGCGACGACGGCGACGATGGCGTGGTGGGCTTCGGCCGCGACGTCCCGGCGTTCCTGTCGAAGCCGCCGCGTTCGGACAGCTAAGCTGCTGAAAAGGCCGGCAAGGCCGCCCGGCCCTTAACCGACCGTTTGGTCTTGGCGGGCTAGTCTTTCGCCCGAATCGCGGGTGCGCCGCAGTAGGGCGGCGGCCTGGACCGGGAATTGACGCCATGTCCGCGGATATCCAGACCTCGATGCGCAGCCCCGCCGCCTATGACCTGGCGCGCAAGGCGCTCGAGGCCATGGAGGCCCACAGCATCTGGCCCACGGTGCGCAACTACCACCTGTGGGTCGCCTACGTCACGGAATCGCAGAGCCCGCTGGCCCAGGAGATCGACCGCCTGCTGGCCGCCGGAGAGCCGATCACCGAGACCCTCGGCGAAACCCTCGCGGCCCAGTACCTGCCCGAAGCCAAGCTGAACGGCGGCGTGCTCGAGGCCGGCGACGTGCTTTCCGCCGAATTGAGCTCGGTCACCCGCGCCATCGAGAACGTGCAGCGCTCGACAGCGGAATACGGCCAGGAGCTGGCCACCGCGTCCGAGCGCCTCGACGGCAAGGGCGGCGGCGACATGAAGGCCGTGGTCGATGGCCTGGCCGCGGCCACAAGCAAGGTGCAGGCCGAGAACAGGACCCTTGAGGACCAGCTCGCCGAGACCACCGCCGAGCTCGGCCGCCTGCGCGAGAACCTCGACCAGGTGCGCCGCGACGCAATGACGGACGGCCTGACCGGTCTCACCAACCGCAAGGCCTTCGACGAGCGCCTCGAGGCGCTCACCGAGAAGGCCGAGGCCGAGGGCCAGGCGCTGACGCTGGCGATCATCGACATCGACCACTTCAAGGGCTTCAACGACGCCTGGGGCCACCAGATCGGGGACCAGGTGCTGCGCTACGTCTCCGCCGTGATCGGCCGCGCCGGCGCCGCGCCGCGGGTCGCCGCGCGCTACGGCGGCGAGGAGTTCGCGATCATCTTCCCGTCCGAGAACGGACGGACCGCCATGGCGGTGCTGGAGGAGATCCGCACCGAGGTCTCCTCGCGCTCTCTGAAGCGCCGCTCGACGAACGAGGACCTGGGCGCGATCACCGTCTCGGCCGGCTATGCCGAACGCCTCTCGGGCGAGAGCATCGTCAGCCTGCTGGGGCGGGCCGACACCGCCCTCTACGCCTCCAAGCACGCGGGCCGCAACCGCACCACCGCCGCCCCGCCCGCCGCCATAGCGGCCACCAACGCCGCCTGATTTCGCGCTAGGCTGACGCCGGGGTATCCTCGCTTAAGTCCGGGCCTCAACGCCCGGCGAGGAGGATCCCCATGGACGGCGCGCAAGCTCCTGCGAAGGTCAAGACCGAGGTCACCGATCGGATCGGGATCGTCACCCTCAACGACCCGGCGACGCTGAACGCCGCGGGCCTCGACCTGATGGACGGCCTGCGCAAGGCGGTCGAAGGCTTTATCGCCGACCCCGAGGTGCGCTGTATCGTCATCACCGGTGAAGGCCGCGGCTTCTGCTCGGGGGCGAACCTCTCCGGCGGCGGCGCGTCCGCGGGCGGTGGCCGGATCACCGAGTCCGCAGGCGGGCCGAACCAGTCGCTGATCAAGGTGTTCAACCCCTTCGTCAGCATGATCCGCAAGTCGCCCAAGCCGCTGGTCGCCGCCGTCAACGGAGTGGCCGCCGGTGTCGGGACCTCGATCGCCATGGCCTGCGACCTGATCGTCGCCGCCGAGAGCGCCTATTTCCTGCAGGCCTTCCGCCGCATCGGCCTCGTGCCGGACGGCGGCGCGACCTACATGCTGCCCCGCCTGATCGGGAAGGCGCGCGCTATGGAGCTCACCCTGCTGGGCGAGAAGCTGCCGGCCAGGACGGCGCTGGACTGGGGCCTGATCAACCGCTGCGTGCCCGACGCGGAGCTGATGCCGACGGCGCTGGCGATTGCGAAGCAGCTCGCCGACGGGCCGAAGTCGCTGGGCTACACGCGCAACCTGATCTGGCAGTCGCTCGACGCCGCCTGGCACGACCAGGTCGAGGCCGAGGCCTACGTCCAGGGCGACGCCGCGCGCACCGAGGACGCCCGCGAGGGCATCACCGCCTTCGTCCAGAAACGACCGGCGGAGTTCAAGGGCCGCTGAGATCCGGCGGCGCCGCGCGCAGAGGGGGAACGCCATGCGCCTGATCCTGACCGTCCTGGGCCTGCTGGCCGTCCTGTTGGGCGGCGTCTGGGTCCTGCAGGGGTTCAACCTCTTCCCCGGCAAGAGCTTCATGAACGGCGACCACAAATGGGCCCTCTACGGGGCCTGCCTTGCGCTGGGCGGGCTGGTGCTGATGGGGTTCGCGCGCCGCCAGGGCGGACGCGACCGGGGCTGAGGCCCATTTCCGCCCGCGCCGGCAGCCGCTAAGTCTCGGCCCATGACCGCGCCGCGTCCGCTCGCCGCCTTCGCCTACGACTTCGACGGCACCCTGGCGCCGGGCAACATGCAGGAGCACGCGTTCATTCCCGACGAGCTCGGCATGAGCCATGAGGACTTCTGGGCCGAGACCAAGACGCTCGCCCGCGATCAGCGCGGCGACCCCATCCTGGCCTACATGCACCTGATGCTGGCGAAGGCCCGCGCCAAGGGCATCGAGCTCTCGCGCAGCGCCTGGAGCCGCCGCGGCGCGAAGCTGCCGCTTTTCCCCGGCGTCGAAGGCTGGTTCGACCGCCAGAACGCCCGCGCGGCGTCGCTGGGCCTCGACCTGCGCCACTTCATCATCTCGTCCGGCAACCGCGAGCTGATCGAGGGCTCGCCGATCGCCAAGAACTTCGAGCGCATCTACGCCTCGGCGTTCCTGTTCGACGACCGCGACGACGCCATCGGCGCGGCGCTGGCGGTGAACTACACCTCCAAGACCCAGTACCTCTTCCGGATCAACAAATGGACGCTGGAAGAGTGGGACGAGGCGGCGATCAACAAGGTGATGCAGAAGGGCGACCGGCCGGTGCCGTTTGACCGCATCGCCTTCTTCGGCGACGGGCTGACCGACATCCCGACCATGCGCCTGGTCACCGACCAGGGCGGCGCGGCGATCGCCGTCTACGATGCCGCTAGGGAGCGCAGCATCGCTGCGGCGCGGCAGTTGCGCGAGGACGGCCGCGCACGCCTGGCAGGGGTCGCCGACTATCGCCCGGGCTCCGACCTGGACCGCCTGGCCGAGGCGCTCCTGGTCGAGATGGCCGCCCGCGTGGGCGCCCACGGCCTGGCGCTGTGGCCGACGGGGCCCGTCTAGGGGGAGCCTCTAGCGGGGCCGCAGCATCCACGCGAGCGCCACCGCGATCGCAATGAACACCACCACGATCGCGGCGGTCCGGATGGCGAGCTTGATCAATCCGACCTGCAGCATCCAGCGCGGCCACGGCCCGTGCACCAGGCGGTAGTCGGCGTCGATCTGTGGCGGGCGCTCCTTGTCCATCCGCCACAAAGTGGACGCTCGCCACGCGCAAGTCATCCCCGCGTGTGTCGCCGGACGCGTACGCGCTTCGCGTCCGGATGCTCCAAACGAGGCCGAATCTCGTTAACCTGCCCCGAACTGCTCGAGGCGTAAGTTTTCGCTTCCAAGGCCCGACCGGCCCTGGCTAGAAACCGTATCCATCAGGTGCGCCCATGCGGCGCCGACGAGTATCAGTATCCATGGCCCCGGCCCCTGACCCGCACATGATGACCCCTGCCGTCTCTGAAACCTCCGGGCGTCACGCCCTGATCATCGAGGACGAGATGCTGATCGCGCTGGAGGTCGAGAGCCTGCTGCACGACTTCGGATTCGAGAGTTGCGATATCGCCGACAACCCGGCCGACGCGGTGCGCTGCGCCCTCGCCCACAAGCCGGACCTGGTGACCGCCGACGTGCGTATCCTGGGCGGCACGGGCCTGGACGCCATGCGGGCGATCACCCGGGAGCTGGGACCCATCCCGCACATCTACGTCACCGGCAATCCGGACATGATCCTAGGCCAGACCACGGCGCCCGTCGTCGACAAGCCGCTCAGCCGCCGGGCGCTGGCCGCCGCCTGCGAACGCGCCTGCACGGCCTGAGCCGTACGACTCCGAAGCTCGGCTGGACGGGGCGCGGTCCGATGTCGCGGGCCGGCGCGCCAAACCGCGACGATCTGGCATACCGTTGATTCACCTGGGTGAACCGAAAGCGTCCACAGGCGGGGTAGTTTCGCGCCCGACAAGGAAGGACGGGATGCGCAGGTTCACCCTCTACGGTCTGGATGAAGGCCAGCGGCTGCTCGCCGCCGAACATATCGACGCGGACGATGTGCCCTCGGCCCGTCTGATCGCTGCCGAGCGCCTGGCCGCCTTCCCTCGCGTCGAGCTCTGGGAAGCCTCCGTCTGCATCGCGCGCCGGTCCCGCCAGCAGCCGCAGTCGGGCGGCTAGCTCTTCGGCGGATACTTCTTCGCCGCGTCCTCCCAGCGGTACGGCAGCACGTCCGGCGTCACCACCACCTGCGTGGTGGACTTCAGCGGGTGGGGCGAGCCGTTCTCGTAGGTCAGCTCGACGAAATAGGCCGTCCAGCCGCTCGCCGGCTTCGCCGCCCTGCCCACATAGGTCCCGTCCGGCCGGGCCTTCAGCACCGTGCTCGTGTACGCCGGCCCGATCACGTCCAGGCGGAAGTCGCGCGCCTTGGGGTTGGTCGCCTGCCAGAGGCGCACCTCCTTCGGCTTGTCGACGGGCTTCACCAGCAGCGTCCCGTCCGGCTGCCGCGTCCAGTCGAACCGCGGCCGGGGCCGGCCTGAGACGACGCTGTCATAGAAGGCGATCAGGGTCTCGACGGAATCCGAGCCGGCCAAGTTGTGCTTGGCGTTCGGCACATAGCGGATGTGCTTCTCGGGCTGCACCTTGTCCCAATAGAACTGCGATCCGTCCGGCAGGAAGAACTGGTCGCCGGCCGCGTCGATCATCATCTTCGGCATCTTCAGCCGCGTCCGGCCCAGGTAGTTGTAGGGATCCTCGATCTTCAGCACTGCCTGGTACTCCGGCGTGCCGATCTTCCCCGGGAAGAGGCCGTGGTTCACGTAGTCGTCCAGCGCCGAGGAGAAGAAGCCGTAGGCCTCGAAGTGATGCCTGGTGATCGCCTCTGAATTCAGCGCGTCGATCACGATCGGGATGATCGCCACCACTCGGTTGTCGGTCGCCCCCACCAGCCAGGTCGTCCAGCCGCGCTTGGAGCCGCCCGAGACGACGAAGTGGTCGATCTTGGTCCGCCCGCCGGCCTCGCTGCCCAGGAACGCCTGCACCGCGTCCATCGCCCGGACACCGCTCTTCACCATCGCCAGGCGCACCAGCCAGGTGTCGTCCTTGGTCGTGAAGTGCTTCACGCGCGAATAGGCGATGATGTCGTCTTCGACGCGCGCCTTCTCCGGGCTGTCGGCGAAGCGCAGCGGCTGGTTCGGCACGTCGGAGAGCTCGGCGACGGCCGTGTGCGTCTCCATCGCGATGCGCATGGTGCGCTCGCTCGCCTTCGCAGGCGCCGGGTCGGTGTTGTCGCCCCCGCCGATCACCAGCAGCGCCGTCGAGCTTTTCAGCGCCTTGGGCTTCACGATGGTCAGCCAGTGGACCCACACCGGCTTGTCGACTTCCTTGGCAGAGCGCCAGGTCTGCGACTTCAGCTCCAGGACGTAGGTGGTCTGGTCGGCCCCGGGGTAGGTCCCCACCAGCTTCCAGCCGTAGGCCGGGTCGGGCGCGTGGACATAGCGGTCGAGCGGCGTCAGCCCGTCCTGCGCATGGGGTTGCGCCGGGCTCTTGGCCACGGCCGGCGCAGCGGCGACCAACGCCAGGCTCACGGCCAGCGCCCGCATCCAGGACAGCATCGAGACCCTCCCCAGGTTTTCCGTCGAGCTTAGCCCTTCCAGCCGCGGCCTCAACCGCCGCCGTGGACGCTGATCTTCTCGCCGCTGATGTAGGCGTTGGCGCTGGAGACCAGGAACACCACCGCGGCGGCCACGTCCTGCGGCACGCTCACCCGGCCGAACGGCGCGGTCTTGTCGAGGTCGTGGATGTTGGCCGCGCCGCGCGCCTTCGCCAGCCGCGACCCCATCTCGGTCACCGTCAGGCTGGGCGCCACGACGTTCACGCGCACCCCATGCCGGCGCTCCTCCTTCGCCAGCGTCATGGCCAGCGCCTCCATCGCCGCCTTGCCCATGTTGTAGGGCGCGCCGTTCGGCCCGTGGTGCAACGTGGCGACCGAGGAGATCATCACGATGTCGCTGCGCGGCTGCTGGCGCAGGTGCGGCAGGGCCAGCTTCGAGAGGAAATGCGGCGCCAGCGCGTGCACGCGCATCACTCGCTCCAGCTCGGCGGGCTCGGTGTCCGCCACCGAATTCCCGCGGCTGGCGATGCCGGCGTTGTTCACCAGGATGCCGAGCGAGCCGAAGTCGCTCGCCACCGCCTCCACCATCGCCGCGTCTTCGTCATAGTTCTCGACAGAGGCCGCGTAGCCGCTGGCCCGCCGGCCCAGCTTCTCGATGGCGGTCACCGTTTCCTGCGCGGCGTCGGCGTCGCGCCGGTAGTTAACGGCCACGTCCGCCCCGGCTTCGGCGAGCGCGAGGGCGATGGCCCGCCCGATCCCGCGCCCGCCGCCGGTCACCAGCGCCACGCGCCCCGATAGGTCGATCTTCATTGGGCGCTCCCTAGGGCACGATAGTCAGGTTGCGCTGCATCGAGGCGATCGCCGTCTCGTTCAGCGGCGTGATGTGCTTCTGGATGCGCGGCAGGAACGCCTTGACGATCAGGTCGGCGTCCCAGCCGCCCTCGTGGCGCAGGGTCTCGATCGGCCGCGGCTGCTGGAAGATCGAGAGGTCGTAGCCCCAGGCCCCGAACACCTGGCCCGAGACCGGCGCGCTCGCCGGCGCCGAGAGCGCCACCGCCAGCTGGGCCGGCCGCTCGGGGCTCTGCACGGCCCGCATCGCCTCGCGCCGGGCGACCGCCTCCGGGTCCGTGCGCGGGACGGAATCGGTCAGCCGGGTCGCCGCCCCGGGCGCGATGGCGTTCGAGCGCACGTTGTTGCGCGCGCCTTCCAGCGCCACGATCCGCGACAGCCCCGCGATCCCCATTTTGGCCGCGCCATAGTTGGTCTGGCCGACGTTGCCGATCAGCCCCGAGGTGGACGACCACATCACGTAGTTGCCCTCCTGCTGGCTGCGGAAGTGGCCGATGGTGGCGCGCACCACGTTGAAGTGCCCGCGCAGGTGCACCTCGATGATCCCGTCCCATTCCTCCTCGGTCATGTTGTGGACCATTCGGTCGCGCAGGAAGCCGGCGGGGTTCTGCACGATGTGCAGGCCGCCGAACGCATCCATCGCCTGCTGCGCCATGCGGGCCACCGCCGCCAGGTCGGTGACGCTGTCGAAGTTGGCGACCGCCTCGCCGCCTTGGCTGCGGATGACGTCCACCACTTCCTGCGCCGGGGACTTGTCCGCGCCCTCGCCGTGGATGCCGCCGCCCAGGTCGTTCACCAGCACCTTGGCCCCCTGCCGCGCCGAAAGGATCGCCACCTCGCGCCCGATGCCTCGGCCGCCGCCGGTGACCAGCACCACCTTGCCGTCCAGCAGTCCCATCGCGTCCTCCCTGGCGGTCTTCGCCGCGCCTCTCCATCGCACGCTAGCCGGGCGCCGCTAGGGCCGCCAAGCGGCAGCGTGGACGCGCCGGCCGGGCCATGGTTGGCTTGGCCCATGGAACCCCTCGACATCCGCGCCGTCGCCGCCGAGCAGGCGGAGGACCTTCGCCAGACGCTGGTGCTGGCCTTCTCGGCGGACCCCTGCACCCGCTACATCTGGCCCAATCCGCGCGACTTCCTGGCCTGCTATCCGCGGATGGTCAGGGCGATCGGCGGGGTCGATCTGGACCGGGGCTCAGGCTACGCGACCGCCGACTTCGGGGCCGGCGCGCTCTGGCTGCAGCCGGGCCGCAAGCCGGACTCGGACGCCATCGACGCCCTGATCGGCGAAACCGTCAGCCCGGAACGCCAGGCGGTGGCGGGACAGGTCGGGGAACTGATGCAGGCATTCCACCCAGACGAGCCGCACTGGTACCTCTCGATGCTGGGCGTCGACCCCGCCCGCCAGGGCCGCGGCCTGGGCTCGGCGCTGCTCAGGCACACGCTGGCGATCTGCGACTCCGAAGGGCTCCCCGCCTACCTCGAAAGCTCCAACCCGAAGAACGTGCCGCTCTACGAGCGCTTCGGCTTCGAGGTCATCGGCCAGATCCAGCCCGCCGACTTCCCGGGCCTCACGCCCATGCTCCGCCGGCCCCAGAGAAGCTGACGCTCGAGGCTAACGCCGCGCGTGGCGGTGCGCCGCCAAGGCGTCCAACTGGGCGATGCGCTGGCGGTAGGCCGCCGCAACGGCTGCCGGCGAGCGCCGCGCGGCGCGTTCCCGGACATTCTCCCAGCGGTCCTGTTCGCGCCGCAGGCTGGCCCGCGGCACACCGGCCTGGACCGCCACCGAGAAAGCGTGGTTCAGCCGGCGGTCCAGCGTCGCGAGTTGCGGGTTCCTACAAACCATCCGCTCGGACGGCCGCAGCCGCCAGTCGCAATGGAACGCGGGGCGTACCATGGCAGAGGCAGCCGCGCTGCGCCTCGCAGGGGCCGCGTGGGCCGGGAGGCTGGATCTCCCCGCGCGCACCGCCGGCGGCGAAGGTTGGGGCAATGGGCTCGCGGCGGGCGGCGCAGCGTTTGCCAACAGCGGCGTTGTCGGTGTCAGCACCGCGGCAGGCGCGGCGGGCGCGGGCGCCGCGACCACAGCGCGCCGCGATGACTCGCCGCCGATCCAGTCCCAGGGGATGCTGGTCGCTGCGTAGCCGAGCGCGGCGCACACCAGGACGACGCCCGTCAGCGGCGCCCACAGCGGCCCGGCGCGCCTGCCCGAGGCGGGCGTCCGTGTCTGGGCTCCAACGTCCGATGGCGCAGGCTGGGCGGAAAACCCGCGATAGGTCTGGTCCAGCACGGACGCGCCACCTCGTTCGGTGCGCATGTCTCGTCACCTCGGTTGCTCGACCCTCGGTACTGAAATGCCGCGGCCGCCTGCGGGTTGCCGCGCTCCCGTTCAGCCGGCGCCGACCCGCTCCGCGAGACCGCGCAGCACCGCCCGCGCCTCGTCGGCGATCTCGCGCACCACCTCGCCGGCCGGCTTCACCTCGTCCACCACCCCAACACCCTGGCCGGACCACATCGAGAGCGCCTCGATGTCGCCCTCCATGTCCGGCATCGGCGTGATCGAGGCATAGCGGGGGATCGGGCCCCGCGGGCCGTGGGCGACAGGCTCCCCCTCACCCGGCCGTGCGCCCCTGGCGGGCCGGCCCGCCGCCTCCCATGCCTCGACCGTGGCGTTCCTCAGCACCCGGTGCGGCGCGTCCGGCCAGCCCACGTCGAAGAGCCGGCTGTGGACCGTCTCGGCCTCGCTCGCCGCCAGCAGCCGCTCGCGGTACTGCGGGTGGATGGCCGCCTCGGGTGTGGCCAGGAAGCGGGTGCCGATCCATGCGCCCGCCGCGCCCAGCGCCAGCACCGCGGCCAGCCCATGCCCGTCGCTGATCCCACCCGCCGCCACCACCGGAACCGGTCCCACCGCCTCCACCACGGCGCGGGTCAGGGGGAGCGTCGCCACCTCGCCCAGCACGTGACCGCCGGCCTCCCAGCCCTGGGCCACCACGACGTCGACCCCGGCCGCCACCGCCTCGCGCGCCTGCCGGGCCGTGCCGACCGTGCTGGTCACCACCGCGCCCGCTGCGTGCGCCCGAGCCGTCAACGGCCCGGGATCGCCCCAGAAGAGCGAGATCACCGGCACGCCCTCGTCGAGGCAGACCGCCAGCCGCTCCTCCTGCGGCGAGGTCAGGACCAGGTTCACCCCGAAGGACCGGTCGGTCAGCGCGCGGGTCTCGCGGATCGCCGCGCGCACCGCCTCGGGCGGATAATACCAGAGCGCCAGCATGCCCAGCCCGCCGGCGTTGCTTACCGCGGCCGCCAGCGCCGGACAGCTCGCCCCGCCCATCGGCGCCTGCACGATTGGCAGCTCGATGCCCAGCCTGTCGCAGAGCGCGGTCCGCATGCTGCGATCCTACTCCCGCTCCAGCCCCTTCACGAAGTCCGGCAGCCACGGATTGCGGCCCGGCTTCATCCGCTCGGACCGATAGATGTGGATCAGGTCGGCGTAGGCACGGTCGAAGTCCTTGTTGACGATCACGTAATCGTACTCGGCCCAGTGGGCGATCTCGCGTTTGCCGAGGTCGAGGCGCTGCCGGATGATCTCCTGGGAGTCCTGCGCCCGCGCATGCAGCCGCCGCGAAAGGTCCGACCAGGACGGTGGCAGGATGAACACGCGGACGCTGTCGTTCGGGGTCTTCTCGGCCACCTGGCGCGCGCCCTGCCAGTCGATGTCGAACAGCACGTCCTTGCCGGCCTCCATCGCGGCCACCACCGGCGCCTTGGGCGTGCCGTAGAGGTGGCCGTTGATCTCCGCCCATTCCAGCAGCTCGCCGGCCGCGATCATCGCCTCGAAGGCCTCGCGGGTCTTGAAGTAGTACTCGCGCCCCTCCAGGTCGCCGGGCCGCGGCGCCCGCGTGGTCGCCGAGATCGACAGGATCAGGTCGGAATAGTCGGCCGCCAGCCGGCGCGACAGCGAGGTCTTGCCCGCGCCCGCCGGGCTCGAGACCAGCAGCAACAGGCCGCGCCGCACGGTCTCCCAGGGCTTGGCGTGGTCGTCATGGGCGGCGCGCACGTCACTCGACATTCTGCACCTGCTCGCGGAACTGCTCGATGCTGGCTTTGAGGTCCAGGCCGATGGCGGTCAAGGCGCTCGACGCCGACTTGGAGCACAGGGTGTTGGCCTCGCGCATGAATTCCTGGGTGAGGAAGTCGAGCCGGCGGCCCACCGCGCCGTCAGCGGCGAGCAGGTCTCGGGCCGCGTCGACGTGGCCGCGCAGCCGGTCCAGCTCCTCCTGCACGTCGGCCTTCACCGCCATGGCGGCGGCCTCCTGCAGGATGCGCTCCTCGGTCGCCGCCTCGCCGGCCAGTTCGGTGAGCCGCTTCTCAAAGCGCGCCTTGATGATCACCGGCTGGCCGGCGGCCAGCGCCGAGGCCTTGCCGGTCAGCTCCCCGATCTGGGCCACCAGCCCGCCCAGCACGCCGTCCAGCGCCCGGCCCTCCTCCGCGCGCCCCGCCGCCAGCCCGTCCAGCGCGGCTGCGATCGAGGCCGCGATCGCCGCCTCCAGTTCGGCCTGCGCCTCCGGATCCTCTACCGCGTCGGCCGCCTCGATCACCCCCCGCAGCGCCAGTAGCCCATCCAGCGAGGGCGCTGCCGCGTGGCCGGACGCCACATAGGGCGCGCCGGCCGCCAGATAACGCTCCAGCTGCTCCAGGTTGAGGCGGACCGCGCCCGCGCCCTCGGCGCGCTTGGCCTGCACGCCGACGGTGAGCTGCCCACGCTGGAAGCGCGCCTGCGCGCCCTCCCGCGCCGCCCGTTCCAGGCCCTCGAACCCCGGCGGCCCGCGGAACCGGACCTCCAGGTTGCGCCCGTTCACCGAGCGCGCCTCGACCGCCCAGCTCCACGCCCCCAGCGCGCCCTCCGCGCGCCCGAAGCCGGTCATGCCGCTCAAGCTCATCTGCCCGCCCCTGTGGCCCTGCCCCGCTCGATGGCCCGCCACTTCGCCACGTTGGCCGCATGTTCGGCGTAGGTCGAGGCGAACACGTGCCCGCCGGTCCCGTCGGCCACGAAGTAGAGCTCGTCGGACTTCGGCGGATTGAGCACGGCGGCCAGGCTCGCGCGCCCCGGATTGGCGATCGGCGTCGGCGGCAGGCCCACGATCCGGTAGGTGTTGTAGGGCGTCTCGGCGTCCAGTTCCGAGCGCGTCAGGCCGCGGCCCAGCGCGCGGCCCCGCGAGACGCCGTAGATCACCGTCGGGTCGCTCTCCAGCTTCATGCCCTGCCGCAGGCGGTTCTCGAACACCGCGGCGATCCGCGGCCGCTCGGCCGGGACGCCGGTCTCCTTCTCGACGATCGAGGCCAGGGTCACCGCCTGCTCCGGCGTCTGCAGCGGCACGTCGGGCGAGCGGTTCGCCCAGAGTTGGGCCAGCAGTTCGTCACGCGCGGTCCGCATCCGCTGCATCACCGCCGTCCGCTCCTCGCCGCGCTGGATCTGGTAGCCGTCGGGCAGCAGCGAGCCTTCCGGCGGCGTCTCGACCGTCCCGGTCAGCACGGGCTCGGCGCGCACCGCCTCGGCCGCCATCTCGCTGGTCCAGCCCTCCGGAACGACCACGAACCGGCGCACGACCTTGCCCGCGGCGATGTCGGCCAGGATGTCGGCCGTCGAGGCGCCGCTCTTGATCTCGTATTCGCCGGCCTTGAGCCGCCGCGCAGCCCCGGTGAGGCGCGCGGCCGCCACGAACACGGTCTTGGAGCCGATCACGCCGGCGTCCTTCAGAGCGCCCGCGATCTGGCCGACGCCCGCGCCCTTCGGCAGGATGACGTCGGTCGAGGGCGCGCCGGCCTTCGCCGCCGGTCCCGGCCCGGAGTAGTTCCACACCACCCAGGCAGTCGCGACGATCAGCACGACAGCGATTGTGGCGGCCACCCGGCGCGCCATGCGGAGGGGCCCCTGGTCCTTGCGGACGGGCCTGCGCCCCGACCTGCGGAAAAGCGCTCGCCGGCGGCTCACGAGACCTTCTTGAACACCACCGAGGCGTTGGTGCCGCCGAAGCCGAAGGAGTTGGAGAGCGCCACCTCGATGGCCATCGGCTTGGCCTTGTTGGGCGACAGGTCGATTGGCGTCTCGACGCTCGGGTTGTCGAGGTTGATGGTCGGCGGCGCCACCTGGTCACGGATCGCCAGGCACGTGAAGGCGGCCTCGATGGCGCCCGCCGCGCCCAGCAGGTGCCCGGTCGCCGACTTCGTCGAGGTCATGGTCGCCTTGGACGCCGCATTGCCCAGCAGGCGCTCGACGGCGCCCAGCTCGATCTCGTCGCCCAGCGGCGTCGAGGTGCCGTGGGCGTTGATGTAGTCGATGTCGGCGGCCGTCACGCCCGCGTCCTTGATCGCCGCCTTCATCGCCCGGAAGCCGCCGTCGCCGTCGTCGGCCGGCGCGGTGATGTGGTAGGCGTCGCCGGCCAGGCCGTAGCCCGCCACCTCGGCGTAGATCTTCGCGCCGCGCGCCTTGGCGTGCTCGTACTCCTCGAGCATCAGCATGCCTGCGCCCTCGCCCATCACGAAGCCGTCGCGGTCCTTGTCGTAGGGGCGGCTGGCCTTCTCCGGCGTGTCGTTGAAGTTGGTCGACATCGCCCGGCTTGCGATGAAGCCGGCGATGCCCACCGGGCAGATCGCGGCCTCCGCGCCACCTGCCAGCATCACGTCGGCGTCGCCGTACTTGATCAGCCGGGCCGCATCGCCGACCGCGTGCGCGCCGGTGGCGCAGGCGGTCACCACCGCGTGGTTGGGGCCCTTGAAGCCGTAGCGGATCGAGACCTGCCCGCTCGCCAGGTTGATCAGCGCCGAGGGGATGAAGAAAGGGCTCACCCGGCGCGGGCCCTTCTCGTGCAGCTCGACGGAGGTCTTCTCGATGGTCGCCAGGCCGCCGATGCCGGAGCCGATCATCACGCCGGTGCGCTCACGGTCGGCCTCGGCCTCCGGCGCCCAGCCGGCGTCCTTCACGCACTCGTCGGCCGCGGCGATGGCATAGAGGATGAAGTCGTCGATCCGGCGCTGGTCGCGGGTCGAGAGCGTCTGGTCGGGGTCGAACGAGCCCTCGACGTCGGGCCCGCCGCCGCCGCGGCCGTTGACCCTGGGCACCTCGCCCGCCACCCGGCAGGCGTAGTCCTCGGTGATGTCGAAGGTGGTGATGCGGCCGATCCCCGATTGGCCGGCCAGCAGCCGTTTCCAGGTGATCTCGGCCCCTTGGCCCAGCGGGGTGATCAGGCCGATTCCGGTGACGACGACTCGACGCATCATGGCCCTCAAAGGAAGACCGCCGAAGCCGGGGCGCAACCCCGACCCGGCGGTCCGAAAACCTTAAGCCGAATCAGGCGCTTACGCGCCCAGGCGCTCTTGGATGAACTTCACCGCGTCGCCCACCGTCTGGATGTGCTCGGCCGCGTCGTCCGGGATCTCGATGTCGAACTCCTCCTCGAACGCCATCACCAGCTCGACGTTGTCGAGGCTGTCGGCGCCCAGGTCGTCGATGAAGCTGGCCTTCTCGGTGACCTTCTCCGGATCGGCGTCCAGGTGTTCGATGACGATCTTGCGGACGCGTTCTAGGACGTCGGACATTCGTTGGGTCCCTCTGAGTTCAGCTTTGTCTCGGCGAGCCGGGGCCGTGAGTCAACAACGGCAAAGGCTCGTGGGTTCAAGTCGGTGGCGCGTTAGCATGTTCCCTTGGGGGCGCCCAGCGCTCAGATAGGGGCTTGCTAGAACATCGCCATGCCGCCGTTCACGTGCAGCGTCTGCCCCGTGACGTAGGCGGCTTCGGCGCTCGCGAGATAGACGCACGCCGCCGCGACGTCCGCGCCGCTGCCCAGCCGCCCGGACGGGATGGTGGTCAGGATCTGCGCCTTCTGCTGCTCGTTCAGCGCATCGGTCATCGGGCTCTCGATGAAGCCCGGCGCCACGCAGTTGACGGTGATCCCGCGCGTCGCAACTTCCTGCGCCAAAGCTTTGGAAAAGCCGATCATCCCGGCCTTCGAAGCCGCGTAGTTGGCCTGTCCGGGGTTGCCCGTCACGCCGACCACCGAGGTGATGCCGACGATCCGGCCGGAGCGCCGGCGCATCATCCCCTTCACCGCCGCGCGGGAGAGCCGGAAGTAGCTCTCCAGGTTGACCTTCAGCACGTCCGCCCAGTCCTCGTCCTTCATCCGCAGCAGCAGGCCGTCCTTGGTGATGCCGGCGTTGGCCACCAGGATATCGATGGGCGCGCCGGCCGCGGCTTCCGCCGCCTCGATCAGCCCGTCCACGGCCGCGGAATCGGAGAGGTTCGCCGGCGCCGTCGAGGTCCGCTCGCCGAGCTCGCCGGCCAGTTCCCTAAGCACCGCCTCGCGGGTGCCGGAGAGCACGACGTGGGCTCCCTGGGCGTGCAGGGCGCGGGCGATCGCCGCCCCGATGCCGCCGGTGGCCCCGGTGACGAGCGCGGTCTTGCCGGTCAGGTCGAACATGGGCCCGCTCCTCAGAGGCTCTTGGCGAAGGCTTCGAGGTCGGCGGGCGCGTTCAGCGGGCTCGCCTCGGCGTCCGGCGCGATCCGCTTGGCCATGCCCGAGAGCACCTTGCCGGCCCCCGCCTCGGCGAAGCGGGTCACCCCGCCCGGACCCGCCAGCCACAGCATGCTCTCGCGCCAGCGCACGCGCCCCGTCACCTGATCCACCAGCATCCGCCGGATCGCCTCGGGGTCCAGCGTCGGCTGGGCGGTGACGTTGGCCACCAGCGGCGCGCGCGGCGCGGAGATCGTGGCGCTCGCCAGCGCCTCGGCCATCTCGTCGGCGGCGGGCTGCATCAGCGGGCAGTGGAAGGGCGCCGAGACGTTCAGCGGGATCGCGCGCGCGCCCAGTTCCTTGGCCTTCTCGATGGCGGCGTCCACCGCGGCCTTGGCCCCGGAGATCACCACATTGCCCTCGTTGTTGTCGTTGGCGACCACGCAGACGCCCAGCGCCGAGCCGGCCGCGGCGGCCGCCTCGGCCAGCGCCACATTGCTCTTCGGCCCGATCAGCGAGGCCATCGCGCCGGCCCCCACGGGCACGGCCCGCTGCATCGCCTGGCCGCGCAGCTTCAGGAGCCGCGCCGTGTCGGCCAGGCTGATCGCGCCCGCCGCCGCCAGGGCGGAGTATTCGCCGAGGCTGTGGCCGGCCACGAACGCCGCCTTCTCGACGCCGACGCCGAACTCCCGCTCCAGGGTCCGCATGACCGCCAGGCTCACCGCCATCAGCGCCGGCTGCGCGTTCTCCGTCAGGGTGAGCTGGTCCTCGGGGCCCTCGCGCATCAGCTTCGACAGCTTCTGGCCCAGCGCGTCATCGACCTCCTGGAAAACCTCCCGGGCCGGCCCGAACGCCTCGGCGAGGTCCGCGCCCATGCCGACCGCCTGGCTGCCCTGGCCGGGGAAGAGGAAGGCGAGGCTCATGACCTACTCCGGCTCTATGGAAATCGAGCGGCGAGGGTTACGAGTTTCGCCAGGCCGCCGCAAGCAGCGGCCCAGGTGAGGCGGGAGACGGCGATGCGGGCGGTGATCCGGCGGGACAGGCGGCTGGTCTGCGACGAGATCGCCGAGCTGGAGCCGGCCGAGGGCCAGGTGCTGGTCAAGACGCTGGCTTGCGGCATCTGCGGCTCCGACCTGCACGCGCTCCACCACATGGAGCACATGATCGACCTGTCGCGCCGCGCCGGCGGCCTCGACAACGGCTTCGATCCCAGCGCCGACACGGTGTTTGGCCACGAATTTTGCGCCGAGATCCTCGACCATGGCCCAGGCTCGGCCAAGACGCTGAAGGCCGGGACCCGCATCGTCTCCATGCCGATGACGCTCACCGCGGGCGGCGTCGAGCTGCTGGGCTTCTCCAACCGCCTGCCGGGCGGCTTCGCCGAGCGCATGCTGCTCTCCGAGGCCCTGGTGCTCCCCGTGCCGAACGGCCTGCCCACCGACAAGGCGGCCCTCACCGAGCCCTTCGCCGTCGGCCTGCACGCCGTTCAGAAGGCGCGGCTCGACGCCACGTCCGTCGCCCTCGTTATCGGCTGCGGCCCGGTGGGTCTCGCGGTCATCGCCGCGTTGAAGGCCAAGGGCCATGGCCCCGTCGTCGCCGCCGACTTCTCGCCGCGCCGCCGCGCCGCCGCCGAGGCCCTCGGCGCCGACGTCGTCATCGACCCCGCCAAGGAGTCGCCGCACGACCGCTGGGAGGCGTTCGGCACGCCCCGCAGCCGCGCCGGCCAGACCATGCTGCGGATGACGGGCAAGGCCTTCGGCCGCCCCGTCGTCTTCGAGTGCGTCGGCGCGCCGGGGGTCCTGAACGCCCTGATCGAGGCCGCGCCCGCCGGCGCCCAGATCGTCGTCGCCGGCGTCTGCATGGAGACCGACCGCATCGAGCCCTCGATCGCCATCACCAAGGAGATCGAGCTGACCTTCGTGCTGGGCTACACGCCCGAGGAGTTCACCCAGACGCTCACGAACCTCGCCGAGGGGGTCATCGAGGTCGAAGGCCTGGTCACCGGCCGGGTGGGCCTGGACGGCGTCGCCGGCGCCTTCTCGGCCCTGGGCGATCCCGAGGCGCACGTGAAGATCCTGGTGGAGCCCGCCGCCTAGCCTTCAAGCGCCCAGCCTTCAAGCGCCAAGCCGCACCGCGACAAGCCGCCGGGGCCGGTGTAGAAAACGCCGCCAATCCTCCGGGGAGACCACCGATGAAGACGCTGATCGCTTTCGCCGCCGCTGGCGTCCTTGCCGCCGCCGCCCTGGCCACCCCCGCCGCCGCCGAACTGAAGGCCGGCGCCAAGGCCCCCGACTTCACCGCCCCGGCCTACCTTGCGGGCCAGCCCTTCACCTTCAAGCTGGCCGACGCCCTGAAGAAGGGCCCGGTCGTCGTCTACTTCTTCCCGGCCGCCCACACCGCCGGCTGCAACATCGAGGCGCACCTCTTCTCCGAGGCCATCGACCAGTTCAAGGCGCAGAAGGCGACCGTCATCGGCGTCACCGCCGGCAACGTCGACCAGCTCGCCGAGTTCTCGAAGGAGACCGAGCACTGCGGCGGCAAGTTCCCGGTGGCCTCCGACCCCGGCGCCAAGATTGCCAAGGAATACGACGCCATCCTCGCCCAGAAGCCCGAATGGTCGAACCGCACGTCCTACGTGATCGGCCGGAACGGCGAGGTCGCCGACGTCTACTCGTCCCTGAACCCCAACGAGCACGTCAACAAGACCCTGGCCGCCGTCAAGGCGCTGAAGTAGCGGCGAGCTCCGCGCCTTCCGACTAGTCGTTCGCCGGAATGCGCGAGCGCACCGCCTCGATCAGTTCGTCGGCCGTGAAGGGCTTGGCCACGAACGCGCTGTCGGGCACGCCGAAGCTCTTGAAGGACTGCGTCGAGGCCTGGCCGCTCACATAGATCACCGGCAGGTCCGGGATCAGCTGGCGGGCGAAGCGGGCGACGTCGAAGCCGGTGGTCCCGGCGCCGAGGTTCACGTCGACCAGCAGGGCCTCGAACTGGGGCAGCGTCGGCAGGATGTCGTAGGCTTCCCGGTCTGACCCAACGCAGATGCTCTTCAGGTCGAGGGACGTCAGAAGCTCGTCGATCAGCTCACAGATCGACTGGTCGTCTTCGACCACGAGCACGCGACGGACCGGGTCGGTCTGGGTGGAAGTGGCGGCCATGGGTTCCCCAGCCCTTGTTGCAGCACCAACACTAGGTCGGGTCCCCGCCAGTCCGACGCGGGGGGTTATAAGCGCGGCATAAAGGCTTGCGCAACATGGCAAGTTCCGGACGGCGACGCTTCAACTTAGGCGTACGGGCTCTCGCGGTGCGACGCTGCGGGAAGCCGCCGCGCTTGCCTCCCGGGCCGTTTTCGCCTATCTGCCCGCCTCTTCACGGAGAGCGGTCTTTCCGCGGAACGCCAATGGGCCGGGACCCTCCCGGCCGCCGCGCCAAGATCCATCGTTGCCGGCGGACTTCCGCCGCCGGACGCGCCGCCCTCCCCTAACGGAAGAAGGAACCTATGGCGCTCTACGAGCACGTCGTCATCTCGCGGCAGGATATCTCGCCGCAACAGGCCGAAGCCCTCAACGACCAACTGAAGCACCTCATCGAGGAAGGCGGCGGAACCGTCGCCAAGATCGAGTACTGGGGCCTGCGTAACCTGACCTACCGGATCAAGAAGAACCGCAAGGGTCACTATTCCCTCCTGGCCATCGACGCCCCGGCCGCGGCCGTGCAGGAGATGGAGCGCCAGCTCGGCATCAACGAGGACGTGCTGCGCTACCTCACCGTCCGCGTCGACGAGCTGGACCTCGAGCTGTCGCCGATCCTGGCCCGCCGCGACCGTGACCGCGAGCGCCGTGACGACGCCCCCGAAAGGACCTTCTGATGACCGACGAAGCCACCATCGAAGCGCCCGCCGCGGGCGCCGCACCCTCGGGCGGCGGTCAGCGCCGGCCGTTCTTCCGCCGCCGCAAGGTGTGCCCGTTCTCCGGCGCCAACGCCCCGAAGATCGACTACAAGGACGTCAAGCTCCTGCAGCGTTACGTCTCCGAGCGCGGCAAGATCGTCCCCTCACGGATCACCGCGGTGTCGGCCAAGAAGCAGCGCGAGCTCGCCAAGGCGATCAAGCGCGCCCGCTTCCTGGCGCTCCTCCCCTACGTCGTGAAGTAAGGGAGCCGCACAGATGAAAGTCATTCTGCTCGAACGCGTGGAAGGCTGGGGCGCCCTGGGCGACGTAGTCAACGTCAAGGACGGCTACGCCCGCAACTACCTCTTGCCGCGCACCAAGGCGCTGCGCGCCAACGCCGCGAACATGAAGGTGTTCGAGGCCCAGCGCGCCGAGATCGAGGCCCGCAACGCCAAGGCCAAGGAGGCCGCCGGCAAGGGCGGCGAGAAGCTGGACGGGACCTCCTACATCCTGATCCGCCAGGCCGGCGAAAGCGGCCAGCTCTACGGCTCAGTGGCCGGCCGCGACGTGGCCGACGCGGTCAACGCCGCGGGCGGCTCGAAGATCGACCGCGCGATGGTCGTCCTCGACCGGCCGATCAAGACGCTCGGCCTGCACGAGGTGAAGGTCCGCCTGCACCCGGAAGTGACCGTCACGGTCACGCTCAACATCGCCCGCAGCGCGGACGAGGCCGAGCGCCAGGCGCGCGGCGAGAACGTGATCGACTCCCAGTTCCAGGAAGAGCGGATCGCCACCGAACAGGCGCAGGCCGACCTCCTGGAAGGCGGCGCCGGCCAGCAGGAAGGCGACTTCGCCGAAGCCTAGGTCGGTCTCACGGCCAAGCACCACAAGCGGGGCGCAGCGCAAGCTGCGCCCCGTCTCGTTTCAGCCGGGCGTCCAACCGTCGGCGCTCAAGTCGAATTCGGCCCCAACCTCAGGTGACTGGCCGCCGACTCCCCGCTCGGTCTTTGTGCTAGATCAAATCCCGCCGCCGGGCCGCAACGCTAGACTCTTCGCTACGTTCACCGCTCGGGTGTGTTGAGGGACGGGTCGATGCCGCGCGCGCGCATGGGACGCCGATGCCGGACTGCCGCCGCCAGGCTTGCGCCTGGTCTGCTTGGCGCCGCCGTCGTCCTCCCCCTCGCGGCCTGCTCGAACAGCATCCTCGACCCCGCCGGCCCGGTCGGCGCGGACGACGCCAAGATCCTGATCGACGCCACCCTGATCATGCTGGGCATCGTGATCCCCACGATCGCGCTCGCCTTCTGGATGGCCTGGCGCTACCGCGCCTCGAACACCAAGGCCGAGTACCTGCCCAACTGGTCCTACTCCGGCCGCATCGAGGCGGTGGTCTGGTCGATCCCGATCCTCACCATCATGTTCATCGGCGGCGTGATCTGGATCGGCTCGTATAAGCTGGATCCCTTCAAGCCCCTGCCCGCCAAGGTCCCGCCCGTCGAGGTGCAGGTCGTCGCCCTCGACTGGAAATGGCTGTTCATCTACCCGCAACAGGGGATCGCCACGGTCAACCAGCTCGTGGTGCCGGTCGGCGCGCCGGTGCATTTCAGCATCACCTCCGGCAGCGTCTTCAACGTCTTCTTCGTCCACCGGCTCGGCTCGATGATCTACGCCATGCCCGGCATGGTCTCCCAGGTGTGGCTGCAGGCCGACCGCCCGGCCACGATGTTCGGACAGTCGGCGCAGTTCAGCGGCGACGGCTTCTCCGACATGCAGTTCCAGGTGAAGAGCGTGCCACCCGCCGACTTCGCTGCGTGGACGCAGGCCGCGCACGCGCAAGGCCCCGCGCTCGATCCGGTTCAGTACGCCGCCCTCGCCCGGCAGAGCCAGGCCGTCGTCCCGGTCACCTACAGCGCTGTCGACCCGCAGCTCTTCCAGGCCATCGCCAGCCAGAAGATCGCCCCCGCGCCCGGTCCTGAGCCTGAGAACCCCAGCCACGCGGGCCGTGAGGTTTCCACCGGCGGGAGGCATTGATGTTCGGCAAGCTCAGCTGGTCCGCGGTCCCGTTCGACCAGCCGATCCCGCTCATCACCTCGGCGGTCATCATCCTGGCTCTGCTAGGCGTCCTGGGTCTGGTCACGGCCAAGGGCTGGTGGCCCTACCTCTGGCGCGAGTGGATCACCACGGTGGACCACAAGCGCATCGGCATCATGTACATCCTCCTGGGCGTGGTGATGCTGATCCGCGGCTTCGCCGATGCGATCATGATGCGCACCCAGCAGGCGGTCGCGATCGGCCACGCCCAGGGCTACCTGCCGCCCGAGCACTACGACCAGATCTTCTCGGCGCATGGGACGATCATGATCTTCTTCGCCGCCATGCCGCTGGTGATCGGCTTCATGAACTTCGTGACGCCCCTGCAGCTCGGCGTCCGGGACGTCGCCTTCCCCACCTTGAACTCGGTCAGCTTCTGGCTGACCGCCACCGGCGCCCTGCTGGTCAACATCTCGCTTTTCGTGGGCGAGTTCGCGCGCACCGGATGGCTGCCCTATCCGCCGCTCAGCGAGACCGCCTACTCGCCCGGCGTCGGCGTCGACTACTACCTCTGGGCCATCCAGATATCCGGGGTGGGCACGCTGATGACGGGGATAAACTTCGTCACCACGGTGCTGAAGATGCGCTGCCCGGGCATGACCTACTTGCGCATGCCGATGTTCACCTGGACGGTGCTCGCCTCCAGCCTGATCATCGTGGCGGTCTTCCCGATTCTGACGGCCTGCCTGGCGATGCTGACGCTCGACCGGTACTTCGGCTTCCACTTCTTCACCAACGACGCCGGCGGCAACCCGATGATGTTCTGGAACCTCATCTGGGCGTGGGGGCATCCGGAGGTCTACATCCTCGTCCTGCCGGCGTTCGGCATCTTCTCGGAAGTGTTCTCGACCTTCTCCGGCAAGCCGCTGTTCGGCTACCGCTCGATGGTCGCCGCCACCCTCTTCATCTGCATCGTCTCGATGATGACCTGGCTGCACCACTTCTTCACGATGGGCTCGGGCCCGGCGGTCAACACCGCCTTCGGCATCTCCACCAGCGTCATCGCGGTGGGCACGGGCGTGAAGATCTAC
>JBJMQX010000015.1:0-6859 GCA_045802455.1 Phenylobacterium sp.
ACGTCGTCGTCGCGGATCGTGTAGCGCGCCGAGCCGCGCGAATTCAGGCTGAGCGGGAAGTTCAGCCGCACGCCGGTGCCCAGCGTCGTCGTCTTGTAGGCCGAGAACTGGGTCAGGTCGTAGCGGTAGTAGTAGGCGTCATAGCCGGCGGCGAGATCACGGCCCAGGAAGCGAGGCTCGGTGAAGGAGAAGTCCACCTGCTGGCGAAGCGAGCCGATCGAAACCCGGGCGCGCACGTTCTCGCCACGGCCTCGGAAGTTGCGTTCGGTGACGCCCAGGTCAATCACCAGCTGGTCCACCGACGAATAGCCGGCGCTGAACGAGAGCTCTCCGGTCGGCTGCTCCTCGACCTTCACCTGCAGCCCGGTGCGGTCCGGCGCTGAGCCCGGGGTCTCGGTGATGTCGACGTTCTTGAAATAGCCCAGGGCGCGGATCTGGTTCTTAGAACGGTCGACCAGCACGCGGTTGTAGGCGTCGCCCTCGGAGACGTTCATCTCGCGGCGGATGACGTAGTCCAGGGTGCGGGTGTTGCCCACGATGTCGATACGGTCGACGTAGACGCGCGGGCCTTCCTTGACGTCGAAGGTGACGTCCACCGTCCCCTTCGCGCGGTTGGCGGTGTAGCGCGGGCGCACGTCCACGAAGGCGAAGCCTGCGGCGCCGGCGGCGAAGGTGAGCGCGTCGGTCGCCTGCTCGATCTTCTCATCCTGGTAGGTGTCGCCCCGCTGGAACGGCACCAGGGCCTTCAGCACGTTCTTGTCGAGCTTCTTCAGCTCGGTTTCGACGTCGATCCTGCCGAACCGGTACTCCGGGCCCTCGTCGACGGTGTAGGTGACTACGAAGCCGTTCTTGTCCGGCGAAAGCTCGGCCACGGCGGACGAGACGCGGAAGTCGTAGAAGCCGCGGTTGCGGTAGTACTTCCGCAGCTGCTCCTTGTCGTATTCCAGCCGGTCGGGGTCGTAGTTCGCGTTCGACGAGAAGAACTTGTACCAGTGCGACTGCTCGGTCACGACGACGTCGCGCAGGTCGTTGTCCGAGAAGGCCTTGTTGCCGATGAAGTTGACCCGCAGCACGCCGCTCTTGGCGCCCTCGTCGATCTTGAAGATCAGGTCCACGCGCTTCTGGGGCAGCTCGACGATCTGCGGCGTCACCGTCGCCGAGATCCGGCCGGCGCGGCGGTAGAGCTCGACGATCCGGCCGACGTCCTGCTGCGCTTTCGCACGGGTGAAGATGCCCCGCGGGCGCACCGTCACCTCGTCCTTCAGCTTGTCCTCCTTGATCGAGGAGTTCCCCTCGAACAGCACCCGGTTGATGATCGGGTTCTCCACCACGGTCACGATCAGGTCGCCGCTCGGGTCGAGCGACAGGGTCTCGTCGGAGAACAGTTCGGTGCGCGAGAGCGCCTTCACGCCCGCGTCGAGCTTGGCCGCGTCCACCGTCTCGCCGACCGAGATCGGCAGGTAGGAGATCACCGTCTGGGCTTCGATGCGTTCGTTGCCGCGCACGACGATGTGTTGCACGACGCCGGTTTGCGGCGGGGCCGGTGCAAGCGGAGGCGGCGGGGTCGCCGGCGCGGTCGCGACCGGCGGCTCGGCGGCGGCCGGCGGCGCAGCCGGCTGCTGCGCCTGCGCCAGGCCGGGCGTCACGAGCGCGGAGGTGGCCAGCAGACCGGCAAGACCGGAAACTAGCGCAGCGCTGCGGGCGCGGTGTCTGTGCATCGAATCAGCCGTTTAGGAAAAGTCGGGGGTTAGGAGTGTAGCCCGCCGAGGAAATTGAACACACGCAGGCGCTGCAGATCGTTCCAGGTGGCGAACAACATCAAACCGAGAACGAGCGCAAGACCCACGCGATACCCTGCCGCTTGAACCTTGGCAGCAAGTGGGCGGCGGGCCACCGCCTCGTAGGCGTAGAACAGCAGGTGTCCCCCATCGAGCACAGGGATCGGCATCAGGTTGAGGAAGCCGATCCCCACGGAGATGTTGGCGGCCAGGATCAGGATGGTGAGCGCCTGGTTGGCGATCGCGGTCGCGATGTTGGCGGAGCCTTCTGCCGTCTCCTTGGCGAGGTCGTGCGAGATCTGTGCCATGCCCAGCGGGCCGGAGATCTGGTCGGCGGCTTCGTGGCCGGCGAACATGCGGCCCAGATAGAAGAGTGTAGTCTTCACCACGCCCACAGTTCGATCCACACCACCGGCGAGCGCCTCGACCGGCCCGTAGTGCTGAATCCGGACGGGCGTCTGCGCGAACGCGACGCCGATGGTGCCCATGCGGTGGATCCGCCCGGTGGTGTCCGGCACGTTGCCCCGCACGGGCGTGACCGAGAGCTGAAGCTGGCGTCCCGCCCGATCGACCAGCAGGTCTATCGGCACGCCAGTGCGCAGGATGACCAGCTGCTTGATCGTGTCGAACGTCTTCACCGTCTGGCCATTCGCCTTCAGGAGGACGTCGCCTGGCAGCAGGCCGGCCTGGGCCGCGGGCGTGTTCGGCATCACCTTGGCGATCTTCGCCGGAGCGATCGCTTCGCCCATCGCCAGCAGCAGCCCGCCGAAGATGGCGATGGAGAGCAGGAAGTTGGCGAGCGGTCCGGCGACACTGATCAGCGCCCTCGCCCAGAGCGGCTTGAAGTAGTGGTAGCGGCGCAGCGCGGCCGCGCCCTCCCGCTCAAGGATCTCCTCGCGCAGGATGTCCAGGTCCTCCTTGACCGGAACGCTGGCGGCGTTGTCGTCGCCCGCGAAGCGCACGAAGCCGCCGATCGGCAGCCAGCCCAGCCGCCATTCCACGCCCGACTTGTCTTTCCAGCGGGCGATGGGCTTGCCGAAGCCGATGGAGAACTGGTCGATCTTGGCGTCCACCGCCTTGCCGGCCAGGAAATGGCCGAGCTCGTGCACGGTGATGACGAGGCCGATCACCAGCAGGAAGGGAACGACGAAATAGAGGGTGTTGACGAGGAACCCGGTCATCGGCGGTCTGCGTCCTTCCGGCTCATCATCACGCGTGGGCCGCAGCCATAAGGCCGCGAACCACCTCGCCCGCCACGCGGCGTGCGGTCGCATCGGTCGTGCGGGCCGAGGCGACGGGATCGTTCTCGCCGCCGGTCAGGAGATCGTCGCGCTGCATGCGCGCCAAGCTCTCCTCCACGACGCCGGCAATGTCCAGGAATCCGATCCGGCGATCGAGGAAGGCGGCGACGGCCACCTCGTCGGCGGCGTTCATGGCGGCGGGCGCGACGCCGCCCTGGGCCAGTGCGGCCTTGGCGAGGCGCAGCGCGGGAAAGCGCGTCGGGTCCGGCTCTTCGAAGGTCAGCGGCCCCATCCTGGCCAGGTCGAGCTTCTGGGCCGGCCAGGGCAGCCGATCCGGCCAGGCGAACGCGCAGGCGATCGGCGCCTTCATGTCCGGCGGGCCCAGCTGGGCCAGGGTCGAGCCGTCGGCGTACTCGACCAGGCTGTGGACGATGGACTGCGGGTGGATCAAGACCTCGACGCGCTCCGGCGGCATGGCGAAAAGGTATGCGGCCTCGATCACCTCCAGGCCCTTGTTCATCATGGTCGCTGAATCGACCGAAATCTTGGCGCCCATGTTCCAGTTCGGATGAGCGAGCGCCTGTTCGGGCGTGGCGCGGGCCATCTGCTCGCGGGACCACGCGCGGAACGGGCCGCCGGAGGCCGTCAGGATCAGGCGCGACACGTGCTGGGCGTTGGCGGGCGAGAACACCTGGAAGATCGCCGAGTGCTCGGAATCCACCGGGATCACCGCGCCGCCGGCGAGCTTGGCGGTCCGCAGCAAGGCAGGGCCCGCGCAGATCAGGCTTTCCTTGTTGGCGAGCGCCACGATGGCGCCGGCGCCGGCGGCGGCCAGGGTGGGCGCCAGGCCCGCGAAGCCCACGATCGCCGACATCACCCACTGGGCGTCCGCCGAAGCGGCGTCGATCACCGCCCGAGAGCCGGCGGCCGCCTCAATGCCGGAGCCTTGCAATCGCGCGCGCAGCTCGGGCAGGCAGGCTTCGTCCTCGACGACCGCGATCTGCGGACGCCATCTCAGCGCCTGTTCCGCCAGGCGCGCGACATTGCGGCCGGCGACCAGGGCGACGACCTCCACGTCCACCGCGGCCCGCTCGAAGAGCTCCAGGGTGGAGACCCCGACCGAGCCCGTGGACCCGAGCACGCTGACTTTGCGCGGCAGGCTCAATGTCCCCACCCCAAGTGATTGGCGAGACGCGCGGCGGCCATCACCATGACCGCGAAGATCAGCCCGTCGACGCGGTCCAGCAGGCCGCCATGGCCCGGAATCAGGTCGCCTGAGTCCTTCACCCCGAACCGCCGCTTGAGCGCCGATTCCCAGAGGTCGCCGGCCATGGTGGCGAGGCCGACGGCCAGGCCGACGAGCGCCGCGGCGAAGAGGTTGAGCTGGAAGTACGGCAGCATGGCCATCAAGGCCCCGGTGGCCGTCGCCGCGCCAAGGCCGCCGATGAAGCCCGACCAGGTCTTGTTGGGCGAGAAACGCGGCCAGAGCTTTGGGCCCTTGAGCAGACTGCCGACTGCGAACGCGCCGATGTCGGCCGCCCAGGTGGCGGCGAACAGCATGAGCGTCCACCAGACGCCCTGGTTGGTCGACCTCAGCCAGATCAGGCAGACGGCGGCGGGCGCCAGGTAGACGACGCCATAGGCTGCGTAGGCGCCCCGTTCGCCGACACCGCGCGCCACCAAAGCTGCAGCCAGAGCGCCCAACGGGACCGCCAGCCACGCCAGCACGAAATGGCCCTCGTAGCCCAGGAAGACCCCGGCCAGGATCGCCGTCGTCACCGCCGCCGAGACCCGGACTGGCGCGCGCAAGGCGCTCATCCCGCCCCACTCGATGGCCAGCAGGGCGACACCGATCGAGATCAGCAGCAGGTAGGGCAGCGCCTCCTGGCGACCCTCGAGGGCGGGCACGTGATGCTGGTTGGCGCCGAGGGTGGCGTAAAGGGCCGCCGGCACCAGGACCACGGCCGAGGCGATCCTCAGGCCAAGGTTCGACCAGTCGAACCGCCTAGCCTGCGGCAAGGACATCATCGGCCACGACGGCGCCGTAGCGACGGTCACGAGTCTGGAATTCTGCGATCGCGGCCTTCAGGTGCTCGGCCGAATAGTCCGGCCAGAGCACGTCCTGGAAGACGAACTCGGCGTAGGCGGCCTCCCAGAGCACGAAGTTGGAAAGCCGCTGCTCGCCCGAGGGCCGGACGATCAGGTCCGGCGGCGGCAGGTCGGCGGTCGAGAGGTAGGTGGCGAACATCGCCTCGGTGAGGTCGTCCGGCGCGACCCTGCCGGCGGCGACGTCCTCCGCGAACCTCCGGGCGGCATCGGCGATGTCGGCCTGGCCGCCGTAGTTGAAGGCGATGGTCAGGAACAGGCTGCTGTTCGCCGCTGTCCGCGCCTCGGCGTCGCGGCAGATCTTCAGGAGATCCCTGGAGAGCCCCGCCTGGCGGCCAATCACCCGGACGCGCACCCCCTCGCGCTCCAGCCTCGGCAGGTCGGTCTTGAAGTAGCGCTGCGGCAGCGCCATCAGCTCGGCGACCTCGGCGGCCGGCCGGCTCCAGTTCTCGGTCGAGAAGCCGAAGATCGTCAGCCATCGGATGCCCAGGTCCGGAGCGGCCTGGACGATCTTCTTCAGGGTCTCGGCGCCCGCCTGATGGCCAACGGTGCGCGGCAACCCGCGCCGTTTCGCCCAGCGCCCGTTGCCGTCCATGACGATGGCCACGTGCAGGCCGCCCGGCTCCGCATTGGCCCCGCGCAGGGGGGAAGGTGTCTGTTGGGCGGCCATTCGGCGGGGTGCGATCCTCTTGAGAGAGCGGCTCGTCAGGCGCGAGGGCCTAGACGTGCATGATCTCTTGTTCCTTGGTTTTCAAGGCTTCGTCCACGCGCTTGATTGCCTCATCGGTCAGCTTCTGGACCTCGGCTTCCATGCGCTTTTCCTCGTCCTGGTTGATGACGTGGGCCTTCTCTGCGGCGCGCAGGTCGTCGTTGGCGTCGCGGCGCACGTTGCGCACCGCCACCCGCTGCTGCTCGGCGTATTTGTGCGCCACCTTGGCGAGCTCCTTGCGGCGTTCCTCGGTGAGCGGTGGGATCGGGATACGCAGGTTCTGGCCGTCGACGACCGGATTGAGGCCCAGGCCCGCCGAGCGGATCGCCTTCTCCACCGAAACCACCAGGCCCTTGTCCCAGACGTTGACGGTGAGCATCCGCGGCTCGGGCACGCTGATCGCGCCGACCTGGTTGATCGGCATGTTCGAGCCGTAAGCCTCGACGTGCACCTGGTCGAGCAGGCTGGCGGATGCGCGGCCGGTGCGCAGGCTGGCGAACTCCTCCTTCAGGGCGGCGACCGCCTTGTCCATGCGGTCCCGGTATTTCGAGAGCACCGGCTTTTCCACGGTGGCCATGATGTTCGCTCCTTTCGTTCAGTCTCGAGCCCGCCGGTCAGGCGATGGTCGTGAACACGCCCTCGCCGGTCAGCACCTTCAGGAGATTGCCCCGTTCGCGAATGGAGAACACCACGATGGGGATATGGTTGTCGCGCATGAGGCTCACCGCCGAGGTGTCCATCACCCGCAGGTCCTTCGAGAGGACCTCCTGATAGGTCAGGGTCTCGTAGCGTTTGGCGTTGCGGTCCTTCTTGGGATCGGCGGTGTAGACGCCGTCGACGCTGGTGCCCTTGAAGAGGGCGTCGCAGCCCATCTCGGCGGCGCGAAGGGCCGCACCGGAGTCGGTCGTGAAGAACGGTGCGCCAACCCCGGCTGCGAAGATCACCACCCGCCCCTTCTCAAGGTGGCGCAGCGCGCGCCGGCGGATGTAGGGCTCGCAGACAGCTTCCATCGGGATCGCCGACTG
>JBJMQX010000126.1:0-40847 GCA_045802455.1 Phenylobacterium sp.
CATCGACGAGGGCGCCTGGGTGCCGGAAGCCATCAGCCTGATGAAGCGTAACAACTGCGGCAAGGCGCTGGCCATCGCCCGCGAGGCCCGCGACATCCATGGCGGCAACGGCATTTCCGGCGAGTACCACGTAATGCGCCACGCGGCGAACCTGGAGACGGTCAACACCTACGAGGGGGCGCATGACGTGCACGCGCTGATCCTGGGCCGCGCGATCACCGGCGAGAACGCGTTCTAGACCCTGATGGGTTCGGATCGAAACGATCCGAACGCTGAATCAGGGTCGACACTTTTGTTTCTAGAGCACGATTCAGCGGTCAGGTGATTCCACCTGACCCCATCGTGCTCTAGTCAGCGGCCGGGCGGACCGGCGCCGCCCGCCTCGTACTGGAAGTCCTGCTCCCGCTGCGGGCGGCCGTTGCCGCCGCCGAAGCGGTAGTCCAGGCGAAGCAGGAATGAGCGGCTGACCGGCTCGACGACGAAGTGGTCGTGCAGAACCGGCGTATCGAAGTTGCGCACGAACCGGTTGGTGGCCAGCAGGTCCTGGCCCGTGAACGTCAGGGCCATGCGGTCCGAGAGCTTGTGGCGCCAGCCGAAGTTCAGCGTCCAGACCGGCTCGAAGAAGCCTTGCGCGGCGACCCCCCGGCCGCGGCCGCCTGCCTGCAGCTGCAGCAGGTCATCCTTCGTCGCCTGCCAGTTGACGCTGGCGCGGCCCTGCGCGGTGACCACCGATCGGGCGCCGCCGAACAGCGGATTGCCGGAGTCGACGGTGGCGTAATAGGTCGTGAGGCTGGCGTTGTAGCTGAGCTTGGGGTGCAGCTTGCCGTTCGCCGACAGCTCCAGGCCCGCGACCTTGCTGGTGCCCTCGTTCAGGAACGTGCTCTGGAAGACACCGCCGCCCAGCGCGATCAGCGCCTGGCTGAACTCGTCCTTGTTGTCGCGGTAGAACAGCGTCGCCTGCAGGTCCTGGCCGTCGAACTTGCGCTGGTAGCCCAGCTCGAAGATCGCGGTGTCGGCCGGGTTCAGCGCCGGATTGCCTTGCTGCGTGTTCTGCAGGTCGATGATGTACCGCAGCGGATTCAGCAGGATCGAGTTCGGCCGCTGCACCCGGTGGCTGAAGCTGGCGGTGAGCTTGGCGTCGTCGTCGAGCTTGTAGCTCAGGTGCAGGGTCGGATAGGCCTTCACGTAGTCCTGCCCCACGACAACGCCGGCCGTGAACTGATGCAGGCGGAAGCTCACGTCCTCGACCCGTAGCCCGGCCTGCAGCCCAAGGTCGCCGAAGGTCTGTTCGTAGGTCGCGTAGACCGAATTGATCTGCTGCAGATAGCTGTAGTCGTTGGCGAGCGCGGCGACCGGGGCGAGCGCGGCTGGATCGACGCCGCGGTCGTCGTGGTAGGTATAGACGTTGTCGTCGGCCTTGAACTCGTAGCCGGCGGTCAGCTTTCCGTGGCCCGGCATCGGCCGCACATAGGTGAGCCGCGCCTCGTCGTGGGCCTGGGTGCCGAAGTCGCGGGTCGACTCCAGGGTGAAGGCCGGCGCCGGGACCGCCAGGAACGTGGTCCAGGTGATGTTGTCGCGCGGGCGGTTCTGGTTGTGGACCAGGTCCAGCGAAAGGTCGTGGCCTTCGCCGAGCGTGTGCTTCCACCCCGCGGTGTAGCTGGTGTCGATCTCCTCGAAGCGGCGGTGGCCCTGGCGGATCTGCTCACTGGCGACCGCACCGCTGGGCGCGGTGGTCTCGAAGACGTTGAAGGGATGTCCGTAGGACAAGAGCTCGGTGTAGGTGTACCCGGCGGAGAGCTGGTCCTTCCGGTCGGGCGTGTAGGTCAGGGCGAGGCGCCCGGTCGGCCCACGCTGGATGTTGCGGCCGATGAAGTCGCTCTCACTGGTGGTGGCCGCGCCGCTCACCGGATCGATCGCGACCCGGGTCTCATGGCCCTGCTGCTTGTTGCGCTGGTAGTTGCCCGACACCGAGCCGGTGACGTTGAGCTTCGGCGAATTGTAGCCGAACGAGGCGCCGGCGCGGCGCACGCTGGAGCTGCCGGCGGTGACATAGGCCGAACCCGTGACGCCCGCGCCACGGCTCTTCTTGGTGATCAGGTTGATCACCCCGCCCGAGCCCTCCGGATTCAGCGCCGCCGAGGGGTTGGTGATCACCTCCACGCGCTCGATCTGGTCGGCCGGAAGCTGCTGCAGGGCATCGGCCCGGCCCTTGCCTTCGAACTGCGGGGCGGGCTTGCCGTCGACCATGATGGTGACGTTGGGATCGCCGCGCAGCGAAAGGTTGCCCTGCACGTCCACGTCGACCGAGGGCAGGTTGCGCAGGGCGTCGGCGATCGAGCCGGTCTGCGCCTGCAGGTCCTTGCCGAGCGTGTAGCTCTTGCGGTCGATCGAGGTCTGCACGTCGGGCGTTCCGGCGGTGACCGTCAGCCCCTCCACCGTCCTGTCCTTCGCCGCCGGTTTCGGAGCGGCCGCGGCCTTTGGAGCAGGCTTAGCGGGGGGCGCAGCAGGGTCCGCGGGCTCGGCGAGCGCGCCGCTGCAGGCCGCCGTCAGCGCCACGATCAGAAGGCCCGGCTTCACACACGCCATCGACAGCACCCCAGAACTCCGCACGCCCAAGTCCTGGAGCGGTCGCGCCCCGCACCGCACGCCCCAAGCGTCACTATTGATCGCCGCGTGGCCAAATGAAGGCGGCGCGCCGCGTGATAATACAAATGTAATCTCGACATTCGGGGCGGAGGTCAAGCGAAGCCGCCTGGCGCCAGCCAAGCCTGCGACAACGCAGGTGTTCTCCGGCCAACGATGCGTTTACCCCCTCGCTGTAGGGTGGCGCCCGCCTCTGGGGGGTGGACTACGCCGATGGCCGGAAAGAGCGCGTCCAGCGCGGCCGACAAGGCTGGGATGATCCGTGCGCTGTTCGAAAACAGCCGCGACCTGATGCACGTGGTCTCGGACCGTGGCCTGCTCAAGCTAGTCAATCCTGCGTGGACCGAGCTCCTGGGCTGGGAGGAGCGCGACGTCGTCGGCAAAGCCGCCCTCGAATTCACCCATCCGGACGACCAGAAAGGCGTCGTCGAGCGTTTCCAGGCCCTGCCGGCCGGCGGCGTCTCGGAGCGCCAGGTGCGGTTCCGCGCCAAGGACGGCTCCTATCGCTGGTTCTCCGCGCGAAGCCAGAAGATGCCCAACGGCGAGTTCATCGCCATCGCCCGCGACGCAACCCAGGAGCGGGCCCGCGCCGAGGAGCTGGAAGAGACCCGCCGCACGCGTCGCCTGCTCAGCGAAAGCGCCGGCATCGGGGCCTGGACCTACGAGCCGCTGGAAGGCCGGATCGAGTGGTCAACAGACCTGCAGACGCTGAGCGGCCTGGGCCCTCAGGACATCGGGACGCCGGAACAGTTCGCCACCGTTATCCATCCCGCCGACCGCAAGCGGACCCTCGAACTGATGGGCCACGCGGTGCGGACTGGCGAGGGCGCCAGCCTCGAGCATCGCATGAAGGTGTTCGGCCGCTGGAGCTCCTGGCGCGCCACATTCCGCTGCGAGCCCCGGCCGGGCGGCATCTTCGCGCTGCGCGGCATCTCCGAAAACATCACCGAGCTCGCCAAGGCCCGCGACACGGCCCGGCGCGAAGGCCTGAAGATGCAGAAGGCGCGCAGCGAGGCGCAGGCCAGCGCCAAGCGCCTGGCGGTGGCGCTGGAGGCCGCCGAGGCCGGCGCCTACGAGATCGACCACGTCGCCAGGACCTTCTGGGCCTCGCCGGAATTCGTGAAGCTGACCGGCCAGGACAACGCCACCTACGAAGAGGCGACCGAGCTGCGGTTCCCGGGCTTCCACCCCGACGACCTGGCGCACGTGCGCGAAAGCTTCCGCGCCCTGCACACCGGCGCGAACCGCGCAGGCTCGTTCGAGGCCCGCATCGTGCGGCCAGACGGCGAGACCCGCTGGGTGCGCATCTCGCACCACCTTCAGGTCGGCAAGGGCGGGCGCTGGCTGAAGGCCGTGGGCCTGATCCAGGACTTCGACGAGCGCAAGCGCCAGGAGATCGCGCTCGTGGAGGCCCAGCGCGCCGCCGAGGCGGCCAGCGAGGCCAAGGCGTCGTTCCTGGCCAACATGAGCCACGAGATCCGCACGCCGATGAACGGCGTCCTGGGCGTGCTGCACCTGTTGAAGGGCGAGAAGCTCACCGAAGACGGCCGCCACATGCTCGACGAGGCGCTCTCCTGCGGCCAGATGCTCGCCGAGCTGCTCAACGACGTGATCGACTTCTCGAAGATCGAGGCCGGCCGGCTGGAGCTGAACCGCGAGCCGGTCGAGCCCAAGGCGCTGGTCGAGGGTGTCGTGCGCCTGCTGAAGCCGGTCGCCGAAGGCAAGGGGCTGACCGTGCTGCTCGACGCCGAACCGGGCCTGGGCTGGGTCAGCGCCGATCCGGTGCGCCTGCGCCAGGCGCTGTTCAACCTCGTGGGCAACGCGGTGAAGTTCACCGAGCGCGGCTCCGTGGTCATCAAGTGCCGCGCGCCGGCGGCGGGCCGGCTGCGGTTCGAGGTGATCGACACCGGCGTCGGTATCCCGGCCGAGGCCCAGCCGGGCATCTTCCAGCGGTTCCACCAAGGCGACGTGTCGACCACCCGGAAATTCGGCGGCTCGGGCCTGGGCCTGGCCATCACCCAGAAGCTTGCCGAGCTGATGTCCGGGGACGTCGGCTTCGTCTCCGAGGAAGGCGTGGGTTCGACGTTCTGGTTCGAGATCGCCGCCGAGGCCGCCCAGGCGGCGCCCCGCGGGCCCGACGTCCTGGATTCGGTGCTCGACGGCATGCGGATCCTGGTCGTCGAGGACAACGCCACCAACCGGATGATCGCCACCAAGCTGCTCGAGAGCCTGGGCGCTTCGGTCGCGACCGCCGCCGACGGATACCTCGGCGTCGAGGCCGCGGCGCAGGGCGGCTTCCAGCTGATCCTGATGGACGTCCAGATGCCCGGCATCGACGGCCTGGAGGCGGCCCGCCGGATCCGCGCCCTCGGCGGCCCGGCGGCCGAGACCCCGATCGTGGCGCTCACCGCCAACGTGCTGGCCCACCAGCGCCGCGCCTATCTCGACGCCGGCATGGACGGCGTGGTCGGCAAGCCCATTTCCCCCGGCGTCCTGCTGCGCGAGATCGCCCGCCTCAGCGCCGCGCCGGCGGCGGGCCCGGCGGAAGACACCGCGGCCGCCTAAGGCTCTTGCGGGGCGCCGATCCTCACCGGCGCAGGCTCCTTCAGCTCCGGTTCAGGCGCGAGCCCTGAAGGAACGCCGGCTTGACCGCGCGCCCGGGGATCGAGCAAACCTTTGCGCGAACCCTCAGGAGCCGACATGAGCCTCTCGCCGACCCGCCTCATCGCCGCCGCCGGCATCCTGGCCGCCGCCACCGCGAGCGCCGCGCTCGCCCAGCCTCCGGCGCCCCCAGCGCCCGCACCCGCCACGGCCCCCGCAGCCGCGCCCCCGGCCGAATTCTCCGTCTGCTCGGCCTGCCATGAGAGCACCGCGGGCGCCCGCGCCTCGCTGGGCCCCAACCTGTTCGGGATCGGCGGAAGGAAGGCCGGCAGCGTGGCCGACTACGACTATTCGCCGGCCATGAAGAGCTCGACCGTCGTCTGGAGCGCAGACACCCTGGCGGCTTTCGTGGCCGACCCGAACAAGACCGTCCCCGGCAACAAGATGGACTATTCGGGAACCGACGCGGCGACCGCGAAAGCCATCGCCGACTACCTGATGACCCTGAAATAGCGGGCGGCCCCGACCGCGTCGCGCCGCCCCTTGTCGCCTTCGGGGACGCGGGGTAGGTGCTGACGCAAGGGGACAAGTGACAAACTGGAGCTGGGAATGAAGCGTACTGGAATTCTGGCCGTGGCGGCCGGCGTGGGCCTCGCGGTCGGCCTCACCGGCATGGCCCTGTCCGCCGGCAATCCGATGGAGGAGCGCCAGGCGACCATGAAGCAGGTCGGCCAGGCCATGAAGGAGGCGGGCGGCTACGCCTCGGGCCAGACGCCGTTCGACGCGGCCAAGGTGAAGACGCTGATGGACGGCGTCTCCGGCGCGGCGAAGAAGCTGCACGGGCTCTATCCGAAGGGCAGCGGCGACGATCCGAAGTCCGCGGCCGATCCCAAGATCTGGGAGAACAAGGCCGACTTCGACAAGCGCCTGACCGAGATGGGCGCGGCGGCTTCGGCGGCCGGCAAGGCGTCGGACCAGGCCAGCTTCAAGACCTCGTTCGGCGCGCTGGGCGCGACCTGCAAGTCCTGCCACGACATCTACCGCAAGAAGAAGAGCTAGGCGGCCCATCGGGGTCCAAGGGGCGGGGTGGACATGCTGAAGCGCGTTCTGATCGCAGGACTGGTGCTGGCGCTCGTCGCCGCCGTCGTCGTGTGGTTCGTCATCGCGCCGAAGCGGCTGCCCACCTCCGAGCTCGCCGCCGGCTACCATCCGGACCTCGCCAACGGCGAGACGATGTTCACCGCCGGCAACTGTTCGGCCTGCCACGCCACGCCCGGCCAGTCTGACCGGACGAAGCTGGGCGGCGGGCTTAAGCTCAAGTCGCCGTTCGGGACCTTCACGACGCCCAACATCTCGTCCGACCCGAAGTTCGGGATCGGCGGCTGGAGCGAACTCGAGTTCCTGAACGCCATGAAGCGCGGGACGGGCCGCCACGGCGAGCACCTCTATCCGGCCTTCCCGTACCCGGCCTACAGCGTGATGAAGACCGCGGACGTGCGCGACCTCTTCGCCTATCTGAAGACCCTGCCGGCGGTCGCCGCGCCCACCGCGCCGCATGAGCTGAAGTTCCCCTACAGCCTGCGGCCCGCCGTCGGCTTCTGGAAGCTGCTCTACTTCCACCCCAAGGAGTTCCAGCCCGATCCGAAGCGCTCCGCCGCCTGGAACCGCGGCGCCTATCTGGCCGAGGGCCCGGCCCACTGCGCTGAGTGCCATACGCCGCGCAATGGGCTCGGCGGCGCGGAGCTGGGCCAGCTCTACGCCGGCGCGGCGAACCTCGAGAAGGGCGGGCGCTTCGCCTCCAACATCACGCCGCACAAGGACGGGATCGGCGACTGGAGCGAGCAGGACATCGCCGACTTCCTGAAGTCCGGCACGGACAAGTGCTTCAACGAGCCCACCGGCATGCGCGAGGTGATCGCCTCGACCAGCCACCTCAGCGACGCCGACCTGGCCGCCATCGCCGCCTACATCCACGCCCTGCCGCCGATCGCCGGCAATCCCAAGCACAAGACCTGCTAGCGGCGCGCTCCCCTGCTTCGCAGCGGGAGAGGAGGCTGCTACTTCTCACCGTCAGTTGGTGGGGAGGAGTGACGCATGGCGGAGATCGCCGTTGAGGGGGCGCCCGCGCAGGCGAGGCCGACGAGCCTCAGGACCGTCGTCGTGGCCTCGTCGGCCGGCACCACCTTCGAGTGGTACGACTTCTTCGTCTTCGGCAGCCTGACCGGCGTCATCCAGAAGACCTTCTTCTCCGGCCTGCCCGAGACCGCCGGTATCGCCGCGGCGCTTGCCCTGTTCGGTGCGGGCTTCCTGTTCCGGCCGATCGGCGCCCTGGTGTTCGGCCGCATCGGCGACCGGGTGGGCCGCAAGGGCGCGTTCCTGGTCACCGTCACCCTGATGGGCGGCGCGACCGTCGCCATCGGCCTTTTGCCCAGCTATGCCCAGGCGGGGATCACGAGCCCGATCCTGCTGCTCCTCATGCGGATCATCCAGGGCTTCGCGCTGGGCGGCGAATACGGCGGCGCGGCCATCTACGTCGCCGAGCACGCCGCACCCGATGCCCGCGGCCGCTCCACCGGCTGGGTGCAGACCTCGGCCGCCTTCGGCCTCTTCGCCGCCCTCCTGGTGATCCTGGTCACCCGCCTGACGCTGGGCAAAGTGGCGGGCCCCACCGCCTTCGACAGCTGGGGCTGGCGCATCCCGTTCCTGTTCTCGGCGGGCCTCCTGGCGATCTCGATCTACATGCGGCTGAAGCTCGCCGAGAGCCCGGCGTTCGCCGCGATGAAGGCCGAGGGCGGCGGCTCCAAGGCCCCCTTCGCCGAAGCCTTCGGCCAGTGGCCCAACCTCAAGGTCGTGCTGCTGGCCCTGGCCGCGATCATGTCGGCCCAGGGCGCCGTCTGGTACACGGCGTTCTTCTACGTGCAGACCTTCATGGAGAAGTTCCTGAAGGTCGATCCCGCGATCATCAACGGCCTGATGATGGCCGCCGTCGCGGTGAGCGCCGTGGGCTACGTCGTCTTCGGCTGGCTCTCCGACAAGGTGGGCCGCAAGCCCGTGATGCTGGCCGGCATGACCCTGATGCTGGTCGCCTACTTCCCCGCCTTCCACCTGCTGGCGGCGACCCTCAACCCGGCGCTGGCCGAGGCGGAGCTGCGCACGCCGGTGACGGTGATCGCCGACCCCGCCGACTGCTCGCTGCAGTTCGACCCGATCGGCAAGGCGAGCTTCACGTCCTCCTGCGACATCGCCAAGAGCGCGCTGGCCAACGCCGGGGTCTCATACCGCAACGAGGCGGGTCCCGCCGGCCAGCCGGCCATGGTGCGCGTCGGCATGGCCACCATCCCCTCGCTCGACGCGCGCAACGCCCCCAAGGACGTCGCCAAGGAGATCAAGGCCAGCATCGAGGGCAAGATCAAGGAGGGCTTGGCCCGGGCCGGGTATCCTGCAAAGGCCGACCCGAAGCGGATGAACCTGGCCGGCGCCTTCGGCGTGCTGCTGGTCTTCGTGGTCGCCGCGACCGCCCTCTACGGCCCGATCGCGTCCTGCCTGGTCGAGCTCTTCCCGACCCGCATCCGCTATACGGCGATGAGCCTGCCCTACAACATCGGGACGGGGTGGATCGGCGGCTTCGTGCCCTTCACCGCCTTCGCCATCGTGGCCGCCGTCGGCAACATCTACTCCGGCCTCTGGTACCCCTTCGCCTTCACCCTGATCAGCGTCCTCACCTGCCTGTTCCTGCTGCCGGAGACCCGGGGACGAGACCTGACCGCCTAGTCCGCCGAAGGCCCGATCAGAGAACCGCGAACCCACGCGAACCCACGCGAACGGCCGTCGCCGCTGAGCCTCGGCATCCAGGTTGGTACGACGCGTTCGCGTCAGTTCGCGTGGGTTCGCGGTGCGAAAACTACGGCTTCGCCGCGCCGTCCAGGTCCGCGATCGTGACCTCCGCGATCGGCGTGGTGGCCTGCAGGCGCCTGGCGACGGCCTCGGCTTCGCGCAGGACGCGCAGCAGGTTGCCGCCGGCGAGCTTGGCGAGGTCCTCGTCGGTCCAGCCGCGCCGGGCGAGCTCGGCCAGCAGCGCCGGGTACTTGTCGACGCCGTCGAGGCCCACCGGCGCGTCGGGGATGCCGTCGAAATCCGAGCCCAGGCCCACGCAGTCGAGCCCGCACGCCTTGCGCAGGTGCTCGATGTGGTCGGCGACCATGGCCAGCGTCACCGGCGGGCGCGGATGGGCCTGCTCCCAGGCCGCCATCGCCGCCTTGGCCTGCTCCGGCTGGCCGATGTAGAGCCCGCCGAACGGCGGCGCGTTCTCGCGTGCGGCCTCGGCGGCCCGCTCGGCGTCCCAGCGGCGCCGCGCGTCGGAGGCGTAGCCCGGCGCGAAGTTGGCCATCACCACCCCGTGGTTGCGGGCGACCAGCGCAAGCACGTCGTCGGGCACGTTGCGAGGATGGTCGTTCACGGCCCGCGCGCCCGAGTGCGAGAAGATCACCGGCGCCTGGGCAGCCGCCAGCGCCTGGCGCATGGTCTCGGCCGAGACGTGGCTCAGGTCGACCAACATGCCCAGGCGGTTCATCTCGCCCACCACCGCCTTGCCGAACGGCGTCAGCCCATGGTGCTTCGGATTGTCGGTCGCGGAATCGGCGAAGTCGTTGTTGGAGGAATGGCTGAGCGTCATGTAGCGGGCGCCCAGGTCGTAGTAGGCGCGCAGCACGGCCAGCGAGTCGCCGATCTGGTGGCCGCCCTCGACGCCGATCAGCGAGGCGACCTTGCCGGCCTTGTGGGCGCGGACGATGTCGTCGGCGGTGTAGGCCATCGCCAGGTCGGCCGGGTAGCGGGCCGCCAGCTTCTTGACGATGTCGATCTGCTCGATGGTCATCTGCACCGCCGCCGGCCCGGTGACCGTCCCGGGAATCCAGACCGACCAGAACTGGCCGCCCACGTGGCCGGCATGCAGCCTGGGGATATCGGTCATCAGGCCCGCGGCGCCCTGCGGGATCGGCAGCCGGCTGAGATCGGTCTTCATGTCGAAGGCGGCGACCTTCTGCGCCCAGCGGTTGCGCACCTGCTCCGGGAAGTCGTTGTGGCCGTCGATCAGCGGCGTGGCGGCCAGCACCTTGGCGACCCGGGCGGCGATCTGGGCGTCGGCCTGCGGCGCGGCGGGGGCGGCCTGGACCCCCGTGGCCAAGGCAAGCGCCGAGACGGCGGCGAGAACGGCTGAACGCATGATGGAATCCCCCTGGCGTGCTCGGACAATGCCGCTGCCGCCAGTGAGGTCAACGCCTCATCCGGCGATCGGCAGGACCTCGACGTCGACGCCGAGCTCGGCCAGGGCCACGGTCTCGCGCCGCCACTCGGTGCCGGTGATCAGCCGGGCCACACGCAGGCCGCGAGACGCGAGCTCAGCCAGCCGCTCGGCGGTCTGCGGCCCGAGCCGCTCGGCGTCGCGGCGGGCTAGCGCCAGCACCTCGTCGCTGGCGTCCTTGTCGCAGACCAGGATGTCGGCGGCGGAGAGGGCCCGGGCGGCCTTCAGGGTCAGGGTCTCGGCGGGGCCGCGGGCGTCGATGAACTGCACGAGCCCGGCGCCCGGCTCGCCCCGCGCCAGGGCCTCGCGCAGGAGCGCCGTGGCGCGCGGCAGGTCGCCGGCCATGGCCGCCTCCGCGGCCGGCCCGGTGAGCGCGGCGCGCAGGAAAGCCCGCCTGCGGTGCGGTTCGGGCAGCGCTTGGCGAACCTCGGCCTGCAGGCCTGCGAAGAGAGCCGCGACGCGTCCGGCGCCCTCCGGCACGCGGGCCTCGATGTCATGGCGCAGCAGGGTGGCCAGCATGGGGGACGCCCCGCCCGTGCCGATCGCCGCCACCACCTCGCCCCGGTCGATCACCGCCGGGGTCGTGAAGTCGCTCAGGGCCGGCCGGTCGACCGCGTTCACCGGCACGTGGGCCGCCCGCGCCGCGGCGACCGCCGCCTCGGCAAAGGCCTGGTCCGCGGAGGCGACGAAGGCCAGGGCCGCGCCGGCATAGGCCGCCGGGTCTAGCGCCGCCTCGCCCTTCAGCCGCTTGAGCGTCGCCGGCGAGCCCTCGAACAGCCGCACCTTGGCGTCGGCCGCCTCGCCGCTCCCGGCCACGACCACCGTGCGGCCGGCCAGCGGATAGAAGGCGGGGAAGGCGTGCATGGCGCATGTTTAGCGGCCCTGGCGCGCGCGCCAAGGGCGCGCTCTTCCACAGCCGGTCTGAACAGCGTTAGGCTGCGTCGGGAGACAGACTCACCGGGGAGGGATCCGTCCCATGGCCACCACGCTCGACATCAACGGCAGGCCGGTGACGGTGCAGGCCGATCCCTCGACGCCGCTGCTCTGGGTGCTGCGCGACGAGCTGATGCTCACCGGGACCAAGTACGGCTGCGGGATCGCCCAGTGCGGCGCCTGCACGGTGCTTTCCGACGGCCAGCCGATCCGCTCGTGCCAGACGCCGATCGCTGCGGTGACCAGCGCCAAGATCGCCACCATCGAGAGCCTGGGCGGCGCGCATCCGCTGCAGGTGGCCTGGGTGAAGAACGACGTCCCGCAGTGCGGCTATTGCCAGTCCGGCCAGCTGATGAGCGCCGCGGCGCTGCTGGCGCGCAATCCCAAGCCCAGCGACGCCGACATCGACGCGGCGATGAGCGGCAACATCTGCCGCTGCGGCACCTACCAGCGCATCCACGCCGCGATCCGCGAGGCCTCGGGCCAGCCGATGGTCAAGCCGGTCACCGTCAATCCCGCGCCGCTCGCGGTCCCCAAGGCCTAGGAAGGACGAGCCCAATGCACCAGTTCTTCCAGAACCCCGCGCCGAAGCCGGTCCGCGCCAGCCGCCGCCAGGTGCTGGGCATCGGCGCGACCCTGGCCGGCGGCGCCCTCGTCATCGGCTGCTCGCCCGCCATGATCGGCAAGGCGATGAGCATCGGCGCCAAGCACGACTTCGGCGCCTTCGGCCCCTTCATCAAGGTGGCCACGGACGGCACAGTGACGGTGGTCTCCAAGCACATCGAGTTCGGCCAGGGGAACCACGCGGGCCTCGCCGCGCTCGTCGCCGAGGAGCTCGACGCCGACTGGGACAAGGTCCGGGTCGAGCAGTCGCCGGCCAACGCGGCGGCCTACGCCAACACCGTCTTCGGCATGCAGGGGACCGGCGGCTCGTCAGCGGTCGCCAACTCCTGGATGCAGCTGCGCAACGCCGGCGCGGCGGCGCGGGCCATGTTCGTGCAGGCCGCGGCGACCGCCTGGAAGGTCCCGGCCGCCGAGGTCACCGTGCAGAACGGCGTCGTGGCCCACAAGAGCGGCAAGCAGGCCCATTTCGGCGAGCTGATCGAGGCCGCCGCCAAGGTGAAGCCGCCGCAGGCGCCGACGCTGAAGGACCCCAAGACCTTCGCGCTGATCGGCTCGGACCGCGTCAAGCGCAAGGACTCGGCGCTGAAGTCCACCGGCACGGCGCGCTTCACCCAGGACGTCCACCTGCCGGGCATGCTGACCGCCATGGTCGCCCACGCGCCGAAGTTCGGGGCCACGGTCGCGAGCTTCGACGCCACGGCGGCGAAGAAGGTCCCGGGCGTCGTCGACGTGGTGCAGATCCCCTCCGGCGTCGCCGTGATCGCCCAGAACACCTGGGCCGCCCGCCAGGGCCGCGACGCGCTTTCCGTGAAGTGGGACGAGGCCAAGGCGGAGACGCGCGGCACGGACCAGCTGCGCGCCGAGTGGACCGCGCTCGGTACGGGCCAGGCGCCGGCGGACGGCAAGCTCAAGTGGTTCGACTGGGGCACGAAGGGCGACGCCGCCAAAGCCGCTGCCGGGACGGCGGCGCTGGAGACCACCTACGACTTCCCCTATCTCGCCCACGCCACCATGGAGCCGCTGGACTGCGTGGCCATCGTCAACGGCCATTCGGCGCGGCTGATCCACGGCTCGCAGATCCCGACCCTGGATCAGCTCAACACCGCCAAGATCGTCGGCTCCCTGCCCGGCGCCGTCGAGATCGAGACCCTGTTCGCGGGCGGCAGCTTCGGGCGGCGCGCCAACTTCCAGTCCGATTACGTCGCCGAGTGCGTCCACATCGCCAAGCACGTTGGCCACGGCCGGCCGGTGAAGCTGGTCTGGACCCGCGAGGACGACATGACCGCCGGCTACTACCGGCCGATGGCGCACCACGCCGTGCGCGTCACCGTCGACAAGGACGGCTTCCCCGCGACCTGGCGCCACCGCGTGGTGGTGCAGTCGATCAACAAGGGCTCGCCGATGGGCGGCGGCGGCTTGGATCCGTCCGCCGTCGAGGGCGCGAAGGACTCGCCCTACCTCAAGGTGACGCCGGTGGTGGACGCCCAGGCGATCCATCCGGACTCGCCGATCCCGGTGCTCTGGTGGCGCTCGGTGGGCGCGACCCACACCGCCTTCGTCATGGAGCACACCATCGAGCAGCTCGCGAAGCGGGCCGGCAAGGACCCGGTCGACTACCGCCGCGCGCTCTACGCCAAGGCCGGGGCCAACCGGCACCTGGCGGTGCTCAACCTCGCCGCCCAGAAGGCCGGCTGGGGCACGCCGGCGCCCGCCGGCTGGACCCGCGGCGTCTCGGTGCACGAGAGCTTCGGCTCGGTCGTGGCGCAGATCGCCGAGGTGCAGCTGGTGAACGGCGAACCGCGCGTCGGCCGCGTCGTCACCGCCATCGACTGCGGAACGGCCGTCGCGCCGGACCAGATCGCCGCCCAGGTCGAAGGCGGCACCTGCTACGGCCTCTCGGCCATCCTCTTCGGCAAGATCGACCTGGTGAACGGCGAGGTGCAGCAGAAGAACTTCGACGCCTACCGCGTGCTGCGCCACAACGAGGCGCCGAGGGTCGAGACCTACATCGTCCCGTCGGCCAACCCGCCTTCCGGCGTGGGCGAGCCGGGCGTCCCGGTGATCGGCCCCGCCGTCGCCAACGCCCTCCTGGCCATGGGCCAGCCGCCGGTGACCAGCCTGCCGCTGGTGAAGGCGTAGGCTTGGGGAGCCGCGCCAAACCCGCTAGGTAAGGCTCAGTCTGAGCAAATGGGGCCTTCGGTGGACGACGCCGGCGCGAGCTTGCAGGCGCAGATGAGCGCCATGGGCCGGGCGGCCAGGGAGGCCGCGCGGGCCCTGCGGCTGGCCGACGCCGCGACCCGCACCCGCGCCATCGTCGCCATGGCCCGGGCCGTCCGCGCCGCCGCGGGCGAGATCCTCGCCGCCAACGCGCGCGACGTCGAGGCCGCCAAGGCCGCGGGCCTGGCGCCGGCCATGGTCGACCGCCTGCTGCTGGACGCCGGCCGCATCGAGGCGATCGCCGCGGCTCTGGAGACCATCGCCGCCATTCCCGATCCGCTGGGCGAGGAGATCGCCCGCTGGACGCGCCCAAACGGCCTGGACATCGCCCGCGTGCGGACGCCGATCGGGGTCATCGGCATGATCTACGAGAGCCGCCCCAACGTCACCGCCGACGCCGCCGCGCTGTGCGTGCGGGCCGGCAACGCCGTGATCCTGCGCGGCGGCTCGGAGTCCCTGGCCTCGAGCCTCGCCATCCATGCCGCAGTCGCCCGCGGTTTGGCCGATGCCGGCCTGCCGGAAGCCTGCGTGCAGATCGTCCGCACGCCCGACCGGGCGGCGGTGGGCCTGATGCTGGCCGGGCTCGACGGCGCCATCGACCTCATCATCCCGCGCGGCGGCAAGAGCCTCGTCGCCCGGGTCCGCGAGGAGGCCCGCGTGGCGGTGCTGGGCCACCTGGAGGGGATCAACCACGTCTTCCTGCACGCCAGCGCCGACCTCCAGAAGGCGGTCGCGATCGCCGTGAACGCCAAGCTGCGCCGCGTCTCCGTCTGCGGCGCCGCCGAGACCCTGCTGGTCGATTCCGCCGACGCCCAGCGGCTGCTGCCGCCGGTCGCCAGGGCGCTTTCCGACGCCGGCTGCGAACTGCGCGGCGACGCCCGCGCCCGCTCGCTGGTGCCCGGCATGGCGGCCGCCGGCGAGGACGACTGGCGCACCGAATACCTGGCGGCGATCATGAACGTCGCGGTGGTGGACGGCGTCGACGGCGCGGCCGACCACATCGCCGCCTACGGCTCCGGCCACACCGACGCCATCGTGACCGAGGACCTCGCCGCCGCGGAGCGGTTCGCGGCCCTGGTGGATAGCGCCATTGTGCTGATCAACGCCTCGACCCAGTACGCCGACGGCGGCGAGTTCGGCTTCGGCGCCGAGATCGGCATCGCCACCGACCACCTGCACGCCCGCGGCCCCGTAGGGGCCGAGCAGCTCACGACCTACAAATATGTGGTCCGCGGGACCGGCCAGACGCGTCCCTGAAGGGGGGCGTCCGGCTGCGCTCAGGCCCGGACTCCATCTCAGCCCCGGCATGCGGGTGGGCCTCTTCGGCGGCTCGTTCAATCCGGCCCACGAGGGTCACGCCCACGTGGCGGAGACGGCGCGCCGCCGGCTCGATCTCGACAAGGTGATCTGGCTGGTTTCGCCGCAGAACCCGCTGAAGTCCCGCCACGAGACCGCCGACCTGGCGCAGCGGCTGGCCAGCGCCCGCAGCTACGCGCGTGGCCCCGGCATGGTGGTCAGCGACCTCGAGACCCGGCTCGGCAGCGCCTACACCATCGACACCGTGCGCGCGCTTAAGGCCCGTTTTCCCGGCGTGCATTTCGTCTGGATCATGGGCGCCGACAGCCTCGCCACCTTCCACCGCTGGCGCGGCTGGACCCAGATCATGCGCGAGGTTCCGGTCGCCGTGGTCTCGCGGCCGTGGATCGCGCTGAAGAGCCGCTTCTCGCCGGCCGCCCGCCGGTTCGCCCGCTTCCGCGTGCCGTCCAGCCAAGCGAAGCTCGTGCCGCTCACCCGCCCGCCCGCGTGGGTCTTCCTGCGCGGACCGCTGAACTTCTTGAGCTCCACGCACCTTCGGGAACGCATGAAGCGCTCGGGCTCTTGATCTTCGCTGACCCGGGGTTCTTCCCGTGCTAGGGTCGGCGGAGCGAGGATTACAAAGGAGCACCCCGCTGTCCCGTGAAGTTGCGCCGCGTGCGCAGGAAACCGCACCGGTTTCCGAAGACCCCCAGAGTCGCATCGCGGCCTTGGAGGACCTGATCCTGGCCCGTCTCGACGACGACAAGGCGCAGGACGTCGTGTTCATCGATCTCAAGGGCAAGTCCGCCGTCGCCGACGGCCTGGTGGTGGCCTCCGGCCGCTCGCACCGGCATGTGGGCGCCATGGCCGACCACCTGTTGCGGGCGCTGAAGGACGAAGGCTACGGCCGCGCCCGCGTCGAGGGCCTGCCGCACTGCGACTGGGTGCTGATCGACACCGGCGACGTGATCGTCCACCTGTTCCGGCCCGAGGTCCGCAGCTTCTACAACATCGAGAAGATCTGGTCCGTCGAGCCGCCCGCCAACCGCGCGGTGATCTGACGCCCTAAGCGGCTGAGGCGGCCTGCCGAGCGACCTTCGCGGGCATCGCGGACGCAGGCTCTTCCGCGAGCGCCACCTTGTCGGCGCGGCCCCACGGCACGGCGGCCCAGGCCCGCTCGTGGGCGTAGAACAGGATGACCTTGGTCACCGTTTCCACCGAGGCGATGGACGCGGCGAAGACCAGCTTGCCGGTCACGAAGTAGCTGATCACGAAGGTGTCGATGCTGCCCAGCATCCGCCAGCTCACCGCCTTGATGAACGAGCGCGAGTGGGTCTCCGGCGCGCGAAACAGCATGGCTCGGGGTCTCCGATGAGGGCCTAACATAAGCCACAGGCCCGGCGTCGCCACAGCCGGCGAAAATCATATTCCGGTGATAGGATTTCTGAGGGCCGCAGGCGCGGCCATGGACTCCGCCGCCGCCTGGTGCTGAGCTTGCGCCAGAGGAGGCCCCCATGTCCGAAACCCTGTCCCGCATCAGCCTGGATTCGTCCGCCGGCGACCTCGTGGCCGCGCTTGCCGCGCGCAAGGTCAGCGCCCTCGAGCTGGCCGACGAGGCCATCGCCCGCGTCGAGACGCGCGACACGGCGATCAACGCCGTCGTGGTCCGCGACTTCGACCGCGCCCGCCAGGCCGCCCGCGAAGCCGACGCGGCCCTGGCGCGTGGCGAGCGCGGCCCGCTGCTGGGCCTGCCGATGACGGTCAAGGAGAGCCACAACATCGCCGGCCTGCCGACCACCTGGGGCATCGCCGAGGCGAAGGACTGGATCGCGTCGAGCGACTCTGTGGGCGTCACGCGGCTGAAAGCAGCCGGCGCGGTGATCCTGGGCAAGACCAACGTGCCGGTGTTCCTGGCCGACTTCCAGACCGTGAACCCGGTCTACGGCCGCACCAACAATCCCTGGGACCTCTCGCGGGGGCCGGGCGGCTCCTCGGGCGGGGGCGCCGCGGCCGTCGCCGCGCAGATGATCCCGCTGGAGTTCGGCTCCGACATCGGCGGCTCGATCCGCAACCCGGCGCACTTCTGCGGGATCTACGGCCACAAGCCCAGCTACGGCCTCGTGCCGCTGCGCGGACACCAGCCGCCCTTCGTGCCGGACGGTGGCGTGGACGTGGTCCTGGCCGTCGTCGGGCCGCTCGCCCGCACAGCCGCCGACCTGGAGCGCGCGCTCGACGTGCTGGCCGGCCCGGACGATCTCGACGCGACCGGCTACCAGCTCGCCCTGCCGCCGCCGCGTCGCCTGAAGCTCGCCGAGCATCGCGTGCTGGTCATCGACGAGCATCCGTCGGCCGGGGTCGACGCTGAGATCCGCGCCGGCCTGAACGGGCTCGCCGACCGCTTGGCGGCGCTGGGCGCCAAGGTCTCCCGCGGAAGCCCGCTGACACCTGACCTCGCCCAGGAGCGGCGCGACTACGGCGCCATGCTCGACGTGGCCATGTCGCGTGGGCGCCCGGGCGTGCAGACCATCTCCGCGCACGAATGGATGGGGCTGCTCGACGGCCAGATGGCGTCGCGCCGGCGCTGGGCCGCGCTGTTCGAGGCGTTCGACGTCGTCCTGACGCCGGTGATGGGCGTGGCGGCGTTCGAGCCGATCGACCAGCCCGCCCAGGACCGAAAGCTGATCATCGACGGCGAGCCCACGCCCTACTTCGACCAGCTGGGCTGGGCGGGCATGGCCACCTATCCGAACCTGCCGGCCACCGTCGCCCCGCTCGGGCAGACCAAGGCCGGCCTGCCGTTCGGCGTGCAGATCATCGGGCCTTACCTCGAGGACCGCACGAGCATCGCGTTCGCGGGCCTGCTGGAGCGCGAATTCGGCGGCTTCCGCGCTGCGCCAGGGTTCTAGCGGCCTGGATTTGGGCAAAGTTCGACGCTCGGCGAAATGTCCGCGCACAGGACGGATCGCCAGCGCCCCGTCCCTAGGGCGGACCCCCTAAGGTTTTCCTCCGGGAAAGCTTTGAGAACGGGGCAACCTTAGTGTGCTGAATCCGTTGGGCTTGCATGCCTCGGATTATCATAAGTTGTCCGACCACCGGCGAGGACGTCCCGACCGGCCACCGCACGCAGGACTTCGAGCTCTGCGACGTGGTCGAGCCGCGCTCCTTCCGTTGCCCCGTCTGCCAGGAGGTCCACCGCTGGCTGGGCTGCGACGCCAAGGTCGAGGACCTGCCGCGGAGCCCTTCAGCCGCGGTTCATTGAGCGGCTGCACAAATGCGCGGCGATGGCGCTAAATAGCCGTCAGCGCGTTGGGGTCAGTCATGCGATCCACCTTCCTCGTCCCGGCGGTCCTCGCCGCCGCCGTGACCGCCGCCCTGGCCGCCTCTTCCGCGTGGGGTGAAGAGCCGGCCGAGCGCACGATCCAGGCAACCTTCGGCAACACGGTGATGTCGATCTATCCGGACGGCCGGTTCCAGAAGATCTGGATCCACCCGGACGGCACCTGGACCGGCAAGAGCCGCCGCGGCATCGACCTGGCGGGCAAGTGGAGCGCCAGGGGGGAAAAGGTCTGCCTGCGCCAGACCCGGCCACCCACGCTGCCGATCAGCTTCTGCCAGACGATGCCGGCGGACCCACAGGTGACGCTCACCTCCAGGGACCTCACCGGCCAGACGATCCACCTGAAGATCGTCAAGGGCGTCAACGACGGCGCCAACTAGCCGCTACTTGACCGCCGGGCTGTGCACGTAGAGGGCGTTCTGCCACCGCCCGTCGCGCTTCACGAACAGCGAGGTGGCCCAGACCGGGCTGGGCACATGGCCCTGGCCGCAGGTGGTGTCCTGCTCCGCGCGGTAGGTGAGCAGGGCCGTATCGGCGCTGAACTGCGTCACCTGGAAGCGGTCGACCATGTAGCTCTTCACCGTGCAGCCGCCGTTCGCGACCGAGCCCACGACGCCCGCCTTCCCGGCCGGGCCGTTCCCCTGCATCTCGACGTGGTCGGCGGTGAGGAAGCGGTCGAAGAACCCCCCGTCGTGGCCCTGCCAGGCGACCCAGGACTGCTTCTCCAGCGCGATCAGCTCCGCCTCGAGCTTAGGATCGGCGGCAGAGACCGCGCGGGCGGCTGGACCGGCAAACGCCAGGACAACGGCGGCGATAAGGAACGCATGGCGCATGGCGGTCTCCCCCGAAGCCTGCAGCGTTCGCTGGACAGGCGCTCGGCGCAAGCCGCGTTCGACAGGCGGGCCGGCCCCTGCGACGAGCCCTAGAAGCCGCGGACGATGGGGCTGGGGCCGCTGGCGACCTGGCGACCATCCGCCGGCAGGGCCTGGTGCTCCGCCCACTGGGCGATCACCGCGCGCACCACGTTCTGCATGATCGCGTGGCGCGCGAAGGGCGGGCGGCTGGTCTGGCGGATCATCACCGCGACCGCATAGGTCCGCCCGTCCGGCGCGGTCAGCAGGCCGACGTCGTTGATCCCGACCGAGGCGCCGCGCCAGTCGGGCCCGGTGCCGGTCTTGTGCGCCAGGTTCCAGCCGGAGGGCACGGCAGCCCGCATGCGCATCATCCCGGTGCGCGCCTCGCTCATCAGCCCGATCATGAAGTCGGTCGAGGCGCGGCTGAGCAGCTCGCCGCGCTTCAGGGCGGCAAGCGCGGTGACGATGCCGACCGGCGTCGCCCCGTCGGGCGGATCGGCGAGGTAGGTGGCCAGCGCCTGGTCTCGCGCCGCGTCCGGCAGCTGCGCGCGGGCGGTCTTGAAGATCCAGGTCTGGCCGTACTCCGGCTTCCACGTCAGGCCGGCCGTGCGCGTCTGCACGTCCCGCTCGGTGCCGCCGACCGCCACGCCGTGCAGGCCCTTGGCCTGGATCGCCGCGGTTACCGTGTCCGCGCCCCCGAGCTCGGCGATCAGCTTGTCGTTGGCCGAGTTGTCGCTCTCGATCAGCGCGTGGCGCAGCAGGTCGGCGAGCGTGATCGCCAGGCCGTTGGGCCCGCGGATGCGGGAGGCCAGCGGCTGGTAGAAGACGCTGCGGTCCTCAGGCCGCATCACCACCCACTGGTCCAGCGCGAGCTTGCCCTGGTCGACCGCCTGCAGGACCGCGAGCGCGACCCACAGCTTCGAGACGCTCTGCTGCGGGAAGGTCTGGTCGCCGGCCACCTGGGCGGTCCAGCCGGTGGCGACGTCGGTGACCGCGATGCCCACCGGCTCGCGATAGGCCGCCGCCAGTTGTTCGAGGCGGGACTGAAGCTCAGCGGGCGCGGGCGGGGCGGGCCTGGGCTGCACGGGACCTGTCGGGCCCTTGGTGTAGGCGACCCGCTCGGCCTTCAGGTGGGCCGCGCCCCAGCCGCCCGCGAAGGCCGCCGCCACCAGAGCGACCGCGACGCCGGCCAGCAGCCGCGGCCGAAGCCACGCGCCAAGGAAGCTCCGCTGAATCGACCGCGCCACGGAGGAGAGAACGCGCGAACCCATCAGGCGTGGCTGTGGCCGTGGTGCGCGTCCACCGACGGGCCCCGCACCTCGACCGTCACATGGCTCAGCCCGGCGACGCCCTGCAGCCGCGCGTGATAGGCCTCGGCCGGCAGCGGCGTCTGGGCGGCGATTACCGCGACGGCGGCGTTGTGGCCAGGGCCCAGGCGCCAGAGGTGCAGGTCGACGACCCGCTCGCCCTCGGCTTCGAGGCGGGCGCGGATCTCGGCGGTGAGCTCGGGCGAAGGGTTCATGTCCAGCAGGGTCATGGCGGCGCGTCGGCTGAGGCTCAGGGCGAATTGCGCCACCAGGAAGGCGCCGGCGAGGCCGGCGGCGGGATCGGCCCAGGTCCAGCCCAACCGCTGGCCCGCCAGGAGGCCGCCGATCGCCAGCGCGCCCACCACCGCGTCGGCCGAGAGGTGCAGGTGGGCGGCGGCGATGTTGAGGTCCTGCCCCGCCTGCGGCCGCGGCTTTAGGAGCCAGACGCAGACCAGGGTCACCACGAGCCCGGCGGCGGCCAGCGGCAGGGCCGAGCCATAGGCCACCGTCTCCGGCCGGAACAGCCGCTGCACGCTCTCGATGGCGATCAGCACCGCGGTGACGCCCAGCACCACGGCGTTGGCGAAGCCGGCCAGGTCGCCGAGCTTGCCGGTGCCGAAGGCGAAGCGCGCGCTGCCGGCATGCCGCCGGGCCATCGCGTAGGCGCCCGCCGCCACCAGCATGGCGGCCACGTGCGCCGCCATGTGCAGCCCGCTGGCGGTCAGCGCCATCGAATGGAACACCAGACCGCCGGCCAGCTGGGCGGCCAGCGTGACCGCGCAGACCCCGGCCACGATCCAGGTCCGCCGCTCGTTGCGCGCATGGTCCGCGCCCAGGAAGCCGCCGAGATAGGCGCGGTCCCGGCGGTAGGCGTCCAGCGCCTGCGGCGCGCGGGTCGGGTCGGCGGCGGTCATCAGGTGTTATTCTATAACACCGCCCGGCTGGCAAGGCGAGGTTGCGTCCGCGTGCCCCTCCCCTGCCGCTTCGCTCCGCGGAGAGGAGGCGCTATGGAAGGCGGATGCCGCAGACCATCGATCTCATCATCAACGGCCAACCGACGACGATAGCCGGCGAGCCCACCGACCTGCTGCTGGACGTGCTGCGCGGGCCGCTCGGGCTGATGGGCGCGCGCTTCGGCTGCGGAGTCGGCCAATGCGGCGCCTGCGCCGTGCTGGTGGACGGCGTCGCGGTGATGTCCTGCCAGACCGAGGTGGGCAACCTCGCCGGCCGGGCGGTGACCACCGTCGAGGGGTTGGGCGCGCCGGAGCGCCCCCATCCGCTGCAGGCGGCCTTCATCGAGCTGCAGGCCGGCCAGTGCGGCTATTGCCTCTCGGGCCTGCTGATCGGGGCCAAGGCCCTGCTGGACCGCAACCCCGATCCGACGCGCGCTGAGATCGCCGAGGCGCTCGATCCGCACCTTTGCCGCTGCGGCGTGCACAACCGGGTGATCGCGGCGGTCGCCCTGGCGGGCCAGCGCCTGCGGGAAGGCGCCGCGGCATGACGATCCCCGCGATGCTCGCCGCCAATCCGCAGCTCGACCGCTGGGTGCGCCTCACGCCGCCGGGCCGCGCCCGCATCGCCTTCGGCCGCGTCGAGTACGGCCAGGGCGTCGGCACCTCGCTGGCCCAGATGGCGGCCGAGGAGCTGGAGCTCGCCTTCGAGCGGCTCGACGTCGTCCCCGTCGCCACCGGGGACGTCCCCGACGAGGGCCTGACCGTCGGCTCGATGTCCATCGAGTTCTCCGGCCCGGCGATCCGCACCGCCTGCGCCGAGGCCCGCGCCCTGTTCACCGCCGCCGCCGCGGCCCGGCTCGGCTGCGATGCGGCCGAGCTCACCGTCCAGGACGGGGCCTTCCTGCGGGCCGGCGCGCCGACCGGCCTGGACTACTGGGCGCTGGCGGGCGAGGTCGACCTCGCCCGCCCCGCGACCGGCGAGACGCCGCTGAAGACGCCCGAGCGGATGGCGCGCATCGGCGAGAGCCAGCCCCGCCTCGACCTGCCGGCCAAGGTGTTCGGGGCGGCTTTCCTGCATGACATCGCCCTGCCCGGCATGGTCCACGCCCGCGTGCTGCGCCAGCCGGGGCCGAAGGCGCGGCTCGTAAGCCTCGACGAGAACGCCGTCCGCCGCGCGGTCCCGGAGGTCGACATCCTGATCGACCACGCCTTCGTGGCGCTGATCGCCCCGACCGAGGCCGCCGCCGCCAGGGCGCATGCCGTCGCCGAGCGCGTGGCGGTCTGGGAAGACGCCGCCGAGGTCGCCCCCACGCTCTCCGAGCCCGCGGCTCTCAAGGACCTGCCGCACGAGGACTTCCCGGCCGGCGCGCCCGCCGCCGAGGGCTCCAACCGCCGCCGCATCACCGCGACCTACGGTAAGCCCTACATCAGCCACGCCTCGCTGGGCCCGTCCGCCGGCATCGCCCAGTGCTTCGAGGGCAAGCTGACGATCTGGACGCACAACCAGGGCGTCTATCCGATGCGGGCGCTGGCCGCGCGGATCACCGGCCTCGCGCCCGAGGCCATCGAGGTGATCCACGCCCAGGGCCCCGGCTGCTACGGGCACAACGGGGCCGACGACCCGCCGATCGACGCGGCCCTGATCGCCATCCGCCGGCCCGGCCCGCCGGTGCGCGTCCAGTGGCGCCGCGAGGACGAGTTCGGCTTCGCGCCGATCGGCACCGCGATGCTGATGGAGCTCTCCGCCGAGCTCGACCCCTCCGGCCGGCTGGTCGACTACACCGCCGAGATCTGGAACACGCCGCACACCGGCGCCCGTGGCACGGCGGTGGCCGAGACGGCGCTCGCCACCTATGTCCCGCCCCCGCCGCCGCCGCAGCGGCTGATGCCCGACGGCTCGCGCTTCTCCGGCGGGCTGCTCAACGCCACCCCCTCCTACGCGATCGCGGCCAGTCGGACGCTGGAGCACGTGATCTATCCGCCGCCGGTGCGCACCTCGTCGCTGCGCAGCCTGGGCGGGGCGCCCAACACCTTCGCCAGCGAGAGCTTCGTCGACGAGCTCGCCGAAGCCGTCGGCCAGGACCCGCTGGCCTACCGCCTGGCCATGCTGCCCGACCCACGGGGAAGGGCCGTGCTGACGAGGCTCGCCGAGATGTGCGGCTGGGCGAGCCGCGGCGAGGCCGGAACCGGCCACGGCCTGGGCCTCGCCTACGACCGGCACCGCGGCCGCGGCGCGATGGTCGCCTGCGCCGCCGAGGTCGAGGTGGAAACCGAGGTGAAGCTCGTCAAGCTCTGGTGCGCCTGCGACGGCGGCCTGATCGTCAATCCGGACGGCGCGCGTAACCAGCTGGAAGGCGGCATGGTCATGGCCGCCAGCTGGACGCTGAAGGAGGCGGTGAAGCTGGGCGGCCCGGGCGTCGCCTCCACCACCTGGGGCGACTATCCGATCCTGCGCTTCTCCGAGGTCCCGCCGATCGACATCGAGCTCCTCAACACCCGCGATCCGCGCCCCTTCGGCCTGGGCGAAGTGAGCCAGGGCCCGGTGATGGCCGCCATCGGCAACGCCGTCGCCCATGCCCTGGGCGCCCGCATCCGCGACCTGCCGATGACCCGCGAGCGCATCGCGCAAGCATTGCTCCGCGAGTGAGCGGTCCTTAGATGACGGCCATGAACGACGCCGCTCTCCGACAAGATCCTGGCCGCAAGACCCCCGTCACCGTGCTCACCGGCTATCTGGGCGCCGGCAAGACCACGCTGCTCAACGGCATCCTCTCCGAGGACCACGGCAAGATGTACGCCGTGATCGTCAACGAGTTCGGGGAGGTCGGCATCGACAACGACCTGATCGTCGGCGCGGACGAAGAGGTCTTCGAGATGAACAACGGCTGCGTCTGCTGCACGGTGCGCGGCGACCTGATCCGGGTGGTCTCGGGCCTGATGAAGCGGAAAGGCGGCTTCGACGCGATCATCGTCGAGACCACCGGCCTGGCCGACCCTGGCCCGGTCGCCCAGACCTTCTTCGTCGACGAGGACGTGCGCGCCAGGACCGAGCTCGACAGCGTCACCACGGTTGTGGACGCCAAGCACCTGCCGCTGCGCCTCGCCGACTCCAAGGAGGCCGCCGAGCAGGTCGCGTTCGCCGACCAGATCATCCTCAACAAGACCGACCTCGTGACCGAAGCCGAGTTGGTGGAGGTGGAGCGCGCGATCCGCCGGCTGAACCCGCTGGCGCCCATCCACCGCGCCCAGCGCTCCAACGTGCCGCTCTCCGACGTGCTGGGCCGCCACTCCTTCGACCTGGCGCGGATCGAGGAGATCGAGCCGGACTTCCTGAACTCCGCCCACGGCGAGGCGGGCCACGTGCATGACGAGCATTGCGAGCACGACCACCACAATCACGACGGCCATGACCACGACCATGCCGGCCACGACATCGAGGCGAGCGGCATCCGCGGGATATCGCTGACCGCGACGAAGCCGCTGAGCGCCAACAAGGTCACCGCCTGGCTGAACGAGGTGCTGCAGACGCAAGGGCCCGACATCCTGCGCGCCAAGGGCATCCTGGACGTGGCGGGCGAGGACCGGCGCCTGGTCTTCCAGGCGGTGCACATGATCCTGGAGGGCGACTTCCAGGGCGCCTGGAAGAGCGGCGCGGACCGCTATTCGCGCCTGGTCTTCATCGGCCGCAACCTGGACGAGGCCAAGCTGCGCGCCGGCTTCGAGGCCTGCGCGGCCTAAGCCGCTGTTCTCTGGGATTCGCTGACCAGCTGGCGCAGCCGCGCCGTCGCCACGAATTCCGGCTTGAGCAGGCCGCAACGCTCGGCCGTGCGGCCGCCGCGCCATTCCAGCACCAGCTGCTCGCCTTCGATCCGGTAGCGGCCGCGCACGAAGCCCGCCTCCACCGGCGCCAGCACATCACGCCACATAGCTGTTCCGCCTGGTTCCGCAGGGCCGTTCTGCCCCACCGCAGACCGCAATGGTAAGCGAACGGGGTTACGCCGCGATTAATCGTGAATCCCGCGGACGCCGCCGGCCCCGGATCGGACTCATAGCTCCTCAGCAACCAAGCCCACCGAGCGGTAGCCTGAGGCCTGCAGCCGGCTCACCACGGCCATGAAGGCGCCGTACGGAACGCCCTTGTCGGCGCGTACGTAGATGCGCTCGTGGCGCGGGTCGGCGCCGCCGATCGTCGTGTCCAAGTCGGGCGCAAGGGTCGCCAGGCTCGTCGCCCGATCGCCGATGAAGAGCGCGCCGCCCTTGGTCAGCGAAACATAGGTCGGAAGCCTCGGCGGAGAGCCGGCCTGCGCGGGCGGCAGGTCCACCTTCACCGACACCACCGCGGCCGGAATCGCCACCATGAAGACGATCAGCAGCACCAGCATGATATCCACGAAGGGCGTTACGTTGATGTCGCTGTTTTGCCCCAGCGCGTAGCGGTCTGAGTAGAGCGAACCGAGCTTGCCAGCCATGGCCAATCTCCTTGGCGTCAGCGCGGCGCGAACCGACCGCGCAGACCTGAGGAAACGTCAGAAAATTACATGTGTAAAGCACATAAATTACAGATGTGAAATTCTGCGGACGCGCCCACGAAAAAACCCGCCGGATCTCGCCGGCGGGCTCTTCGGGCCGAAGCTGTCGCCAGCCTCAGATTTCTTCGTTGATCAGGGCGACCAGGTAGAAGCCGTTGCCCTGCAGGGTGTTCATCACCGCCATGAACTCGCCGTAGCGCACGGTCTTGTCGGCGCGGATGTAGACCCGCTGCTGGGTCGGCGGCAAGGTCGGATCGTCGGCGGCCAGCTTCTTGGAGAGGTCGGCGGGCAGGTTGTCGAGGTTGGTCGGCGTCTCGCCGATGAACACGCCACCGCCCTGCTGGACGTTGATCAGCACCGGCTCCTTCACCTTGGTGCCGGGGGGCGGCGGGATGGCGGGCGGCAGGTCGAGCTTGATCGACACCGTCGCGGCCGGGATCGCCACCATGAAGATGATGAGCAGCACCAGCATCACGTCCACGAACGGCGTGACGTTGATGTCGCTGTTCTGCCCCAGGTCGAAGCGGCCACCGCCGCCGCCGCCAAGCTTGGCGCCCATGTATTTTCCTTCCCAGAGACGGCTTAGGCGCCGCCTGTCGTTAAAAGTCCGGCGACCATTGGCAAGCCGCCGCGGCGTTGTAAAGCCCGAAGCCGCGATCTACGGGAAGCCATGCAAGCGAGCCTAGACGCCTACGTAACGGCGGTCGCCTTCGACCGCGCCGGCCAAGCCTGTTTCGCCCTCGGCGACGGCGCCGTGCGCTTCGAGGCCGGCGGGATGGTCCAGGCGCATGACGGCGCCGTCCTTTCGGCCGCCCCGCACCCGTCCGGCGAGGGCCTGGTCACCGGCGGCGACGACGGCCGGCTGGTCTGGTCGCGGGATGGCGAGGCGCAGGAGATCGCAGGCGCGCCGGGCCGCTGGATCGACGCGGTGGCGACGAGCGCCGCCTCCGGCCTGATCGCTTTTGCGGCCGGCCGCGACCTGCACGTCCGCGACAGCGCCGACGCCGCCTTCGCCCGCACCTTCCAGCACGAGAAGTCGATCGCCGACCTGGCCTTCGAGGCCAAGGGCCGGCGGATCGCGGCGGCCACCTACGGCGGGGTCTGGCTGTGGTACGCCCGCATCGAAGCGCAGAAGCCCGCCAAGCTCGCCTGGGCCGGCAGCCACATCGCCTGCGCCTGGAGCCCGGACGGCAAGTTCCTGATCAGCGCCATGCAGGAGAACCAGCTGCACGGCTGGCGCGTCGCCGACGAGAAGAACATGCGCATGGGCGGCTACCCCGCGAAGCCCCGCAGCCTCGTTTTCCTCTCGAAGGGGAACCTGATGGCGACCTCAGGGGCCACCGGCGTGGTCGTCTGGCCTTTCGCCGGGGCCACCGGCCCGATGGGCAAGCAGGCGGCCGAGGTGGGCTACGACGAGGCGGCCATGGTGGTCCGCGTGGCCGCCGCGCCACAGGCGAGCTGGGTCGCCGCCGGCCTGGACGACGGGCGGGTGTGGGCCTGCGACCTGACAGGCCAGCAGATCACGCCGCTGAAGGCGGAAAAGGGCGCGGCGGTGACCGCGCTGGCGATGACGCCCGACGCGCGCCGGGTCGCCTGGGGTTGCGAGGATGGCCAGGCGGGCGTGGCGGAGATCGCGCCTTAGGGCAGGACCGCGACGACCTTGGCGAACAGCATGTCGCGCACCGAGGTGCCGACTGCCCCCACGCTGCCGATGATCACCACGGCGATCAGCGCCGCGATCAGGCCGTACTCGATCGCTGTGGCGCCCGAGCTGTCGGCCAAGAAGGTCTTCAGGAAGGCTTTCATTGCAAAATCCACGGCCGTCGATTTCCGCATTCTGCCGCAGTTGGGTTAGCGCCCCGGCAACATTCTGCGTTAACGGACGGCCGGAATTTTGCCTTGGTCAGCGGCTGTTCGCGATGATCGAGGCGATCAGGCCGGTGGCCACGGCGGCCAGCACGTAGTTGCCGTCCACTTCGCGCCACTCGTAGCCGCGCGGCGGCTGGCGCAGGTGGTGGTAACGCCAATCGATCCGATCGCCGCGCGACCAGTACTCCCGCTCGATCCGGTATCCCGGCCGCCACTCGTCGTGCCGCACCCAGCCGCGATGGCGGCCCCGGTCATGGTCGTAACGGTCGTGGTCATAGCGGTCCTGATCGTAGCCGCCACGGTCTTTGTCATGGCCGTAGGCGTGGCCATAGGGCTGGGCCATGACGCTCCCGCCGGCGCTCAGCGCCATCAGGGCCGCCGCGGCGGTCGCCAGAATCCGTTTCATATCCGCTGTCCTTCTATCGATTGCCGGCACAGGCTGCGCCCGATCCCCTGAGCGGGTTGTGAACGTCCCGGCTCAGCCGTTGTTCATTTCGCCGAACAAGTTCGCTGGCGAACCGGCGGGCTTGCCTGCCGTCGGGGCCGGGCGCTTAGCTGGCGGCGACCCGAGACGGAGGAATCGCATGAGCGAGACGCTGCCCAAGCCCGACGCCAAGGCGGGATCGACCCCCGCGGCCCCGGAGGTGCTCTACGAGGTCGCGGAGCATATCGCCACCATCACCCTGAACCGGCCCGAGCGGATGAACACCATCTCCGGGCCGATGCTGGCGGCGCTCAGCCAGTACCTGCTCAAGGCGAACGCCGATCCCGAGGTGCGCGCGGTCATCCTGACCGGCGCCGGTCGGGCGTTCTGCGCCGGCCTCGACCTGGTGGACGCGACCCAGGGCTCCGGCATCGGCTCGGCGTCACAGGCGAGCCACGTCTCGGTCAATCTCGACCTGCGCAACACGCCGCCGACCATCCTCTTCGCCATGGACAAGCCGACCATCTGCGCGCTGAACGGCGCGGCGGCCGGCTATGGCCTCGACACCGCGCTTGGCTGCGACATCCGGATCATGGGCGAGAGCGCCAAGCTGGCCGCCGCCTTCGTGAAGCGCGGCGTGGTGCCCGAAAGCGGCGGCACCTGGCTGCTGCCCCGGCTGGTCGGCTGGTCCAAGGCCGCCGAGCTGATCTTCACCGGCCGCAACCTTTCGGCCGCCGAGAGCGTGGCGCTGGGCCTCGCCTCCGAGGTGGTCCCGGACGCAGGCCTGCAGGCCCGCGCCCGCGCCGTCGCCGCGGAGATCGCCGCTAACGCGCCGCTGGCTGTCCAGTCCGCCAAGCGGCTGATGCGCATGGGCCTGGAGGAGACGTTCAACGATCACGTGCATCACGTCTACTTGCAGTTCCTGCAGCTGGTCCGCACGCAGGACTTCCGCGAAGGCATGACCTCGTTCCTCGAGAAGCGCCCGGCGGATTTCCAGGGGCGCTGAACGGCAGGGCGGCGGCGTCAGCTCAGCAGCGCGAGAGCGCCCGCACCACGTGGGCGGCGGCCAGCGCCTTGGTGGGCGCGACCCCTTCGTCGCTTACCCGGCCCAGGGTGTCATAGGCCGTCCAGCGCCAGCCTTCCGGCGTGCGCGCGAGCCGGAAGCCGAAGTTGGCCGGGTCGTTGGGCGTCGGCTCGCGATCCGGGGCGAGATAGGTCATCGGCGCCCGCCTGCGCGGCCGCCGCCTCTCCCTCGCGGGGCTGTTTCGATAAGCGTTCGCGGCATGGCTCCGACCTGCGTCTGATTCGAGTTGGAGCCGGTTAGCGCGCGAGCTAACGCCTTGTTCCGACAGGTTTATCAAATGGAATAGAGGCGCGCCGGATCAGGTCGGCGGGTCGTCGGAGTTGGGCGCGGCCGCCGGCGGCGGGCTCGGATCCGGCGCGGTGGCGGCGGCATCGGCGGCCACCGGCGCCGCGCCGCTCACCGCCACGGCGATCGGGGTTGCGGCCGCGTCGCTCGCGGCGGCCGCGTCGTCGTCGGCCTCGACGGCCCGCTTGCGGGGCTTGGGCGCCTCGGCGACCTGCAGCGCCGGGACAGGCGCGGGCCGCGCCTCGGCGATATCGGTGAAGGATGCCGCGCCCCGGCGCGGCGGCGGCGGGGTGTCGTGGGCCAGCTGCTTCAGGAAGCCTTCCGTAAAGGCGGCCATCGCAACGAGCGCCAGCACGCCCAACGCCAGCCCGGTGGTGCGCCTCGAATGCGGCGGGATGTCGTACGCGCTCATGGCGCCAGTGCTCCCAGTCCAGGCAGTCTGCGCCCGTCGCGGAGGCGGCTCAAGGGGGCCGAGCGCCATCTCCGGTCGATCAGCGTGGCTGCTCCTGCGTCCCGCCAGCCGTCGAACCGCTGGGGCCGCCCGCAGACGCGCCGGCCGCGCCTGTCGCGGGCGGCGGAGCATGCGGCGCGGTGGTCGCCGGACCCAGGGCCCCGGGCGTCGTCGCGGCGTCGGGCATGGCGGTGGCCACGTCGCTGTGCTCGGGGCGCGGGGCAGTGTCGGTCTTGTTGCATGCGCCGAGGGCGAGGCAGGCGATCATGGCGGTGGCTGGCGCGGCGGCGCCGAGGATGGGACGCATGGCGGCCTCCTGGCAGGCGGTTTCGATCAGGCGGACAACGCCCGACACCGCCGCCGGGGTCCCCGCGCGGCTGCGCTACAGCACGCAATCCGCCAGGCCGTCGCGGGCCACGGTTCCCGCGCGGGCGGCGATCTTGCCGCCGCGGCGCTGGATGTAGGGCCCCGGCCGCGCGGCCTTCCAGGCCAGCGGCTTGGGCACGATCGCCGCCAGCCGCGCGGCTTGCGCGGGGCTGAGGCGGGCGGCGCTGACGTGGAAGTTCGCCTGCGCGGCGGCCTCGGCGCCATAGACGCCCGGCCCCCACTCGATGGAGTTCAGGTAGACCTCGATGATCCTGGGCTTGCCCCAGATCCTCTCGATCAGCACCGTGAACCAGGTCTCGAGCCCCTTCCTCACCCAGTCGCGCTGCGGCCACAGGAAGACGTTCTTGGCGGTCTGTTGGCTGATCGTCGAGCCGCCACGGATGCGGCCCGGACGCTGCTCATTGTGGGCCATGGCCTTCTCGATGGCCGCCACGTCGAAGCCGTGGTGCTCGCAGAACCGCGCGTCCTCCGCGGCGATGACGCTGCGCACCAGCGCGGGCGAGATCCGGCTGAGCGGGACCCAGCGCCGGTCGAAGCCGCGCCCCTCGAACGCCCGCTGCACCATCAGGAAGGTCAGCGGCGGCGGAACGAAGCGGTAGATCACCACCACCGCCACGGGCCCGATGAGGCCGAACACCAGCACCAGCGTCACCATCAGCCGGACCAGCCGGCCCAGCAGGTTCGGCCGGCGCTTGGCGGCGCGTGGCGGTTTGGGACGGGGGGCCATTGCCTTGACCTTGGGGTGTCGTGCGAAAGCTGCTTTGCGTCGCCCTGCGGGGTCAAGCCGAGGCCGTTCTCCATGGATGTCAGCGAAGCCGTCGCCAGCCGGGTCTCGATCCGCGCGTTCCGACCGGACCCGGTGCCGCGTGAGATCGTCGCCGACATCCTGCTGCGCGCCGCCCAGGCGCCCTCCGGCGGCAACCTGCAGCCGTGGCGGGTCTATGGCCTGGCCGGCGCGCCGCTGGCTGAGTTCAAGGCGCTGGTGGCGGCCAACCCGTTCGGCGAGGAGGCCGAGTACGACGTCTACCCGCCCAACCTCTGGGACCCGTTCCGCACGCGGCGTTTCCAGAACGGCGAGGACCTCTACGCCGCGATCGGCATCCCGCGGGAGGATCGCCCGGCGCGCTTGCGCCAGCTGGCCAAGAACGGCGAGTTCTTCGGCGCGCCGGTCGGCCTGTTCTTCGCCCTGGACCGCAAGCTCGGCCCCCCGCAGTGGGCGGACCTTGGCATGTACATGCAGAATGTCATGCTGCTGGCGGTCGAGCGGGGCCTCGACACCTGTCCGCAGGAATACTGGGCGCGCTATCCGAAGACGGTCGCCGCCTTCGTGGGGCTGCCCGATGACCACATGCTGTTCTCAGGGATGGCGCTCGGCTACCGCGACCCCGACCACCCGATCAACACCCTGAGGGCGCGGCGCGACCCCTTCGAGGTCTGGGCCGAGCTCAAGGGGTTCGACTGACCGCCCCGTCCCGCTGGGGATCTCAGATCAGGCCGGGGATGAACCGGAACCGCACCGCCTTGACGTAGTCGCGATAGACGGCGTCGCGCTTCAGCCAGCTCTCCTCGCGGTGGATGCGGCCGAACTGGCAGGCCCAGGCGATGGTGTAGACGATCAGGTTGAAGATGCTCGGATTGATCAGGAAGTAGGCCGTGTTCATCAGCAGGTACCCGGCGTACATCGGGTGGCGGATGAAGGCGTAGGCGCCGCGCACCTGCACGCCGCGATTGGCCGGCGCCACGCCGAACCGCACGTTCAGGCTCAGCTTCGCCGAAACGCTGATCACCGTGCCGATCATCCACAGCAGCGCCGCCCAGACCTCGGGAACCAGGGCGTGGCCCAGGGGACGGGCGAACATCGGGCCGACCGTGCCGACCACCGCCAGCGCCCAGTCCAACGGCGACAGGCTGACGCTGTCGGCCGGCCTGCGCAGCAGGATGCAGAACACCGGCACCGTCTCGGTGAGCGCCACGACGATGTTCAGCGGGTCCATCGAATCGATGTTCGCCGCCACGAAGAAGATGAAGGTGAGCACGACCAGGGTGCGCTCGGAGAGGTCGAGCCACCGCGGCACAAACCGTGCGTAACGGCCGTCAATCTGCAGGCCGCCCAGGGTCATGCCGCACTCCATCATACCGAGCGGGCAGGATGCTCATATGAGCGTGAAGGCGCGGCTAACGCCCATGGTTACCGGCGTAACAATACGCTGTTTCGCGGTCTCAGGCCGGCGTCGCCGGATCCGCCGGCGGATCGTGGATCGGCGCGTTCGGGATGTCCGGCGGGTCCGGCGAGGCGGGCAGCTCCGGCGGGATCGGCGGCTGGACCGGGTCCTCCGGTGGCCGCTCGCTGGCGGTGAGGCGCGCGTGCGCATCCATGGCTTGGCCTCCGGTGCGCCAGTCCAACCCCGCCGCCCGGGTCGGGTTCCGCGACGCGCTTAGGCGGCCATCCTCTCCCGCGCCCTGGGCTTCACCCCAGTCTGCGTGGGGGCCGGGTTGGAGAATTCGAGGGCGCCGTCCTCCAGCTTGGCGTAGCGCAGGCTCATCAGGTCGAGCGCATAGTTCTGGTGCAGCTTCCAGGGCGCCTTGGAGCCCTGCTTGGGGAACTTGGCCATGGCGCGCTGCACATAGCCCGAGGAGAAGTCGAGCCAGGGCAGGCGCTCCATCGCCGGATCGGTGTTGCGCGGCGTCGCCTGCCGCAGGCCCGTCGCCTGCATATGGTTCAGCAACCGGCCGACGTACTCGCAGGTCAGGTCGCACTTCAGCGTCCACGACGCGTTGGTGTAGCCGAACGCCGACGCCAGGTTCGGCACACCCTCGTACATCATGCCCTTGTAGGAAAGCGTCTGGCCCGGATCGACCTGGCGGCCGTCGACGGTCAGCACGATCCCGTTCATCACCTGCAGCACCAGGCCCGTGGCGGTGACCACGATGTCGGCGTCCAGCGTCCGGCCGGAGGTCAGCTTCAGGCCCGTCTCGGTGAAGCTCTCGATGTGGTCGGTCACCACGCTGGCGCGGCCGGCCTTGATCGCCTCGAAGAGGTCGGCGTCGGGGACCAGGCACAGCCGCTGGTCCCAGGGATTGTAGCGGGGCGTGAAGTGGGTCTCGACGTCGTAGTCGGGGCCGAGCTGGGCGCGGACCATGTCGATGATGTTCTTCTTCACCGCCTCGGGCTTGTTGCGCGCCAGCCGGAAGAACCACATGCCGAACAGCACATTGCGCCAGCGGATCAGGCCGTAGGCCAGCATCGCTGGCAGCCATTTGCGCAGCCGGTTGGCCAGAGCGTCCTCGGCGGGCCGGGAGACCACGTAGGTCGGCGAGCGCTGCAGCATGGTCACGTGGCCGGCGGTCCTGGCCATCTCCGGGACCAGGGTCACCGCCGTCGCGCCGGAACCGACCACCACCACGCGCTTGCCGGCGTAGTCGAGGTCCTCCGGCCATTGCTGCGGATGGACCAGCGTCCCCTTGAACCGCTCGGCGCCGGGAAACTCCGGCGTGTAGCCGCCGTCGTAGGAATAGTAGCCGCCGCAGAGGAACAGGAAGCTGCAGGTCAGCCGCGCGATCGTCCCGTCGCTGCGCCTGGCCTCGACGCGCCAGCAGGCGTCCTCGGTCGACCAGGCGGCGGCGGCGACCTTGTGGCCGAACCGGATGTGCCGGTCGATGTCGGCCTCGGCGGCGGTGTCGCGGACGTACTTCAGGATCGAGGGGCCGTCGGCGATCGCCTTGGCCTCGCGCCAGGGCCGGAACGAATAGCCCAGGGTGTACATGTCGGAGTCCGACCGGATGCCCGGATAGCGGAACAGGTCCCAGGTGCCGCCGATCGCCTCCCGGCCCTCAAGGATCGCGAAGGTGCGCCCGGGGCTTTCGTGCTGCAGGTGCCAGGCCGCCCCGATGCCCGAGAGGCCCGCGCCCACGATCAGCACGTCGACATGTTCATCCGCCATGGCTGGTCCGTTCCGCGTCTAAGTGAACACCGATCACATATTTTTAGGAGCCGCGCCAGCAGGCCAAGCGGACGTCTGCCCTCCCGCGGCCTTAAAGCATTCGACTTCCACGGATTCGGCGTCGGATACTCACCGCAAGTGATTCGGGATGCGGGGACCATGCGGCGCCTCACCTTAGGGCTGCTCTGCGCGACCTACGTCTGCCTCTCGCTGATCGTGGCGCTGACCCTTTGGCGCAACGGCGGCGGATGGGGCGCCGGCGTGGCGGCCCTGGTCGGCGTCCTCGGCCTCTGCTTCGCCTTCCACGGCCTGATCGAGCGCGCGCTGGAGACCGGCGCCCTGAAGGGCGAGATCGCCGCCGTGCGCGAGGCCCACCAGATCCTGATCGATCAGGTCGAGGCGCTGGACGCGCGGATGGGCGAGATCGTCGACGCCGTCGAGGGCGACGCCCAGCGGGCCAACGCGCTGATCGACGAGGTGCACATGCTGGAGGACCTGGTCCAGCGCATGCAGCACCGGCTGGACGAGCACGGCGAAGAGGAGCCGCTGACCCTGACCGGCGGCGTCGCCCCCGATCCCGACCAGGGCTCGGGCCTGCTGGAGACCGTCCGCGCCGCGCTGACCGAGAACCGCGTCGACCTCTTCCTGCAGCCGATCGTGGCGCTGCCGCAGCGCAAGACCCTCTACTACGAGAGCTTCTCGCGCCTGCGCGACGAGACCGGCCGGGTGATGATGCCCGCCGAGTTCCTGGCCGTCGCCGAGCCGGGCGGCCTGGTCACCGCGCTCGACAACCTGCTGCTCTTCCGCTGCGTGCAGATCGTGCGCCGTCTGGCCCGGCAGGACCGCAGGATCGGCATCTTCTGCAACGTCTCGATGGCCAGCCTGGCAGACGAGACCTTCTTTCCGCAGTTCCTCGATCTGCTGGCCGGCAACCGCGACCTGGCCGGGGCGCTGATCTTCGAGTTCGGCCAGGCGGCGTTCGACGCGCGGGGATCGATCGAGGCGCGCAACATGGCCAAGCTCGCGGACCTCGGCTTCCGCTTCAGCCTCGACAAGGTCACCGACCTCGACCTCGACTTCCAGGACCTCGCCCGCTCGGACGTGAAGTTCCTGAAGGTCGGAGCCCAGCTGCTGCTGGACGAGCTGCACGAGGTCGACGGCCGGCTGGTCATCCGCGCCCTGCCCGACCTCGCCGCCGAGGATTTCGCCGCGCTGACCCGCCGCTACGGCGTCGAGCTGATCGCCGAGAAGGTCGAGGACGAGCGGCAGGTCGCCGAGGTGCTGGACCTCAACGTCGGCTTCGGCCAGGGCCACCTGTTCGGCGAACCGCGCGCCATCAAGGACGCCGTGCTCGCCGAAGCCGGCGCGCCGCCGGCCGTCACCCAGATCCCCAAATTCCGCAAGCTCGCCGCTTACGGCTAGATTGACCGGGTCGGCCCCGGCCGCTACCGCCGCGCGTCATGACCGCGCCCCAGCCGATCGCCGGCCTTTCCGAGCTTGCACCCGCCTACGACGCCCTGCTGTGCGACGTCTGGGGGGTGATCCACAACGGGCGCGAGAGCTTCCCGGCCGCCTGTGCGGCGCTGGCCCGCTTCCGGGCCGAGCGCGGGCCGGTGATCCTGATCTCCAACGCGCCGCGCCCCTGCGGTCCCGTGATCGAGCAGCTGGACGGCCTGGGCGTGCCGCGCGAGGCCTGGAGCTTCGTCGTCACCTCCGGAGACGCCACGCGGCGCCTGCTGGCCGAGCGCGCGCCCGGCCCCGCCTGGCTGATCGGGCCGGACCGCGATTGGCCACTCTACGAGGGGCTTGGCCTGGAAGCCTCGGAGCTCGCGGAGGCCAGGTTCATCTCCGTCACCGGGCCCTACGACGACGAGAACGACGAGCCGGCCGACTACCGCGACCGCTTCTGCGCGGCCATCGAGCGCGACCTCGAGATGATCTGCGCCAACCCCGACATCGTGGTGCAGCGCGGCGAGAAGCTGGTCTACTGCGGCGGCGCCCTGGCCCAGCTCTACGAGAGCCTCGGAGGGCGGGTGACCATGGCCGGCAAGCCCTACCCGGCGATCTACGAGCTGTCGCTGGCCAAGGCCGCCGAGGCGCTGGACCGGCCGCTCAATCCCCGTCGCGTGCTCTGCATCGGCGACGGCCTGCCGACCGACGTCCGCGGCGCCAACGCCCGCGGCCTCGACGTGCTGTTCGTCGCCAGCGGCATCCACGGGGGCGAGACCATCGGGCCGGACGGCCTCAACGCCGCCGCCGTGGCCGACCTCCTGCGCCAGGAGGGGCTCTCGGCCAACCACGCCATCGCCGACCTGGTCTGGTGAGCCCCCGGTCTGGCGAGGCCCGGTCTGGTGAGGTCGGGCTTTCGTCGCTAAGTGAGACGCCAGCCAAGGGGACGCCGCGCTTGCAGGGGCTCTATTTCGACGAACTGACGGTGGGCCAGAGCGCCGAGACCCTGCACGTGGTCGGGGCCGGCGACATCGAGGCGTTCGCCGCCGTCTCCGGCGACGTCAATCCCGTGCACCTGGACGAAGCCTACGCCAAGGCCACGCCGTTCGGCGGCCGCATCGCCCACGGCATGCTGGGCGCGGCCTACATATCGGCGGTGCTCGGCAACAAGCTGCCGGGCCCCGGCGCCATCTACCTCTCGCAGTCGCTGCGCTTCCGCCGGCCGGTGAGGATCGGCGACCCGGTGACCGCCAAAGTGACGGTGAAGGCGCTGGACGCCGCCAAGGGCCACGCGACGCTCGCCACCGCCTGCCTGGTGAACGGCAAGACGGTCATCGACGGCGAGGCGCTGATCATGGTCCCGCGGCGCGGATGAGGCGGCTGCGGGTCATTCGCGGCTGGCGCGACCTGAGCGAGGGCGACCGCGGCGCGGCCGTGGCCATGGGCAGCTTCGACGGCGTGCACCGCGGCCACCAGCGGGTGATCGCGCTCGCCGCCAAGGCCGCCGCGGAGCTCGGCCGCCCGCTAGGCGTGATCACCTTCGACCCGCACCAGCGCGCCTACTTCCGGCCGCACGAGCCGGCGTTCCGGCTGATGAAGCCCGACCAGCAGGCGCGCGCCCTCGAGGCCCTCGGCGTCAACGTGCTCTATGTCCTGCCGTTCGAGAACCTCGCCGAGATGAGCGACCGCGAGTTCGCGACGGAAGTGCTGCATCAGGGCCTGGGGGCCGCCCACGTGGCCGTTGGCTTCGACATCACCTTCGGCAAGGACCGCACCGGCAGCCCCGAGGCGATGAAGGCCTATGGCGAGGAATTGGGCTTCGGCGTCTCCGTGGCCGAGCCGGTCTCGGACGAGAGCGGCGAGAAATTCTCGTCCACCGAGGTGCGCGACGCCATCCGCGGCGGCCGCCCGGAGCTCGCCGCCGCCGTGCTGGGCCGGCCGTTCGCCATCGAGGGCGCCGTCCAGCGGGGCCGCCAGCTCGGCCGCAAGCTGGGCTATCCCACCGCCAACGTCCCGCTGGCCGACTATGTGGTCCCGAAGTTCGGCGTCTACGCCACCCGCACCCGCCTGCCCGATGGCCGCCGCGTGCCGGGCGTCGCGAACATCGGCGTCAACCCAACGGTTGAGGGCGTCACCGCCCCGCTGCTCGAGGTCTGGCTGTTCGATTTCGACGAGGACATCTACGACCAGGTCATCGAGACCGACCTGATCGCCTTCCTGCGCCCCGAGCAGAAGTTCGAGAGCCTGGACGCCATGACCGCCCAGGTCATGCAGGACGCCCAGGCCGCGCGGGCTCTGCTGCTGCCGGAGATCGGCTAGAGTCTAGACCCCGAGTTCTCTCCCAAAAACGGCTGTCATCCCGGCCGGAAGACCGCCCTTTGGCGGGCTGCAGAGCCGGGACCCAGGAGCGACCGCACAGCCTGGACCCCTGGGTCCCGGCTCTCCGCTTCGCTGCGGCCGGGATGACGGAACTATGATGCTGAAGTCCACAGCTGTTTCAGCATGCGCATTTGAGTACCCACCTAGCGCTTCGTCTCCCCGCCCGGGCTCTTACCCACGGTCGCGAAGTCGAAGCGGTCGCCGTGGGACAGCAGGAAGTAGTGGCCGCCGTTCGGCTGCTCGCGTCCATCGTGGATGAACACGTACCCCGCGCCCAGCACCTGGAAGCCGTCGCGCTTCACCTCGATGGCGGTGGACTGGTCGATGCCGATGCCCAGCACGTCGGGATGGGCCTTCACCACGGCGTCCAGGTCGCCCTCGCGGTGGCGCGCTGTCACGTGCTGGTCGACCGCCGAGTGGCTGAGGAGCGCAAATCCCTGCTCGTAGCCCGGCGCCATCATGACCTCGTTGCCCGAGCGCGCGCCGCGCACCAGGTAGGAGGCCTGGATCGAGGCCCCCGCCGAGGTGCCGCCCACCACGCCGCCGCGGGCGAGCACCGCCTTGATCTCCGCCTCGGTCCGCGTTCCCAGGTAGGAATCGACCAAATGCCACTGTCGTCCGCCAACGAACCAGACGCCGCCGGCGTCACGCAGGGGCGCCGTGAAGGCCGGCGAATCCGCCTCCTTCCGATCGGTCGTATGCAGCACCGTCAGGTTGGTGGCGCCCAGCTTCCGGAACATGTTCAGGCAGGCGCAGTCCTGCCCGTACTTCGCCTCGCCGCCCGCCGTCGGGATCACCACGATGTGCGCCTGGGGCCCGCCCGCCAGGGTGATGAAGCGGCCCACGATCTCCGGGCCCAGCTCGCCACCGCCGGCGATGATCAGCGTCCCGCGCTCCGGCCCGCGCACATCCGGGGCGCCCAGCGCGGCGAGCGGCGTCGCCGCGAACAGCAGGACCGCGACCAAGGTCTTCAGGAAACGGAACGTCATGCAGATCTCCAGCGGAACGCTCGCCAGTCAGCCGATCGCGGCCCGGATTTCAACCGCAACATCCTTGGGTTCGCCGTCTCGGTCTGCTAGAGCCCCCGCATGACTTCGGTTCGAACGAGCCTGCGAATTATCCGCCCGGCGTGACGCCGCGGGACAATCTCCAGCGCGCGCCGGGTTGATCCCGCACCTCCTGCCCCGAACCCATCCGGATCGAGTTATGGCCGACGACGCCGAGAAACCTTCCGCTCGTCCCCGCGAAAGCGGGGATCGCGACTATCGCGAGACCGTCTTCCTTCCCGACACGCCGTTTCCCATGCGCGCGGGCCTGCCGGCCAAGGAGCCGCAGATCCTGGAGCGGTGGGCCGAGATCGACCTCTACCATTCCATGCGCAGGGCCCGGCAGCAGGCGGGCGCACCGCTCTTTGTGCTGCACGACGGCCCACCCTACGCCAACGGCGCGATCCACATCGGCCACTCGCTGCAGAAAACCTTGAAGGACTTCGTCGTCCGCTCGCGTTTCGCTCTGGGCTACGACGTCGACTACCTGCCCGGCTGGGACTGCCACGGCCTGCCCATCGAGTGGAAGGTCGAGGAGGAGCTCAGGGCCAAGGGCCGGCGCAAGGACGAGGTCTCCAAGGCCGAGTTCCGCGCCCGCTGCCGCGAGTACGCCGAGCACTGGATCGGCGTGCAGATGGACGGCTTCAAGCGGCTGGGCGTGATCGGCGACTGGGAGCACCGCTACGCCACCATGGACTATTCGTCCGAGGCGGCGATCGTGGCCGAGTTCCACAAGTTCGTGGCCACCGGCCAGCTCTACCGCGGCTCCAAGCCGGTGATGTGGAGCCCCGTGGAGCGCACGGCGCTGGCGGACGCCGAGGTCGAGTACCACGACCACACCTCGCCCACGATCTGGGTGAAATTCCCGGTGGTGGAAGGCTCCAACGCCGCCGGCCAGGCCAGCGTGGTGATCTGGACCACCACCCCCTGGACCATCCC
>JBJMQX010000127.1:0-10756 GCA_045802455.1 Phenylobacterium sp.
GCCATCACCTCTCGGAAATCAGGTTCGCTCCGGTAGGCGTACTCCCCCAACCCCTCGAACAACTCCCCGAGTATGGACGTGCCGCTGCGGCCGCATCCCAGGATCATGACGTGCCGCGGCATCCCACCCCCTTCAGCCGTGAGCCCATTCGAGACGTCATCTGGAGCAGGCGCAAGAACCTCGCGCTCTGGATTGCCCGATAAGCCTGCTTCCCGCCCCCTGACCTTGACGAGGTCCCCTGGTCGGCACGCCAGGACCAGCGTCTGCTTTTCGGATCGGCCCAGAGTTCCGCTTTCGACCCCTTGCAGACGTCAGATAGTCAGCGCCAGTCCAACCTGCCCAGTGGGGCTAGCCACTATTCCGACACCCCTGCGCCACCTCATTCACCATCGGAAGTTCATCTGCGGGACGGGTGCCGATGATTGCCGAACACGGGCAAAGGCTCGCGAGGGACCGGGCCGTCGCTATCGCGGTGTCCGTGGCGGCGCACGTGTTGTTCGTCGCCTGGCTCGCCTGGCGACTCGGCGTCACTCCAGTTCTCCAGGATATGCCCGCAATCAACGTCGAGCTCTCCAACCTGCCGCCCGCCAAGCCCAAGCCCGAGAAGACCCCCCAACCACGTTCGAAGGACATTTCTGCAAGTGCTGCCACAACAGTGGTCCCCACGGAGCGGCCAGTCCCGGCGGTCCCTCAAGGTCCGATGGTGGTGGGGCCGGAGCCCGACGCCCGAGACAGCGGCGACGACGTCCGCCGAGCCCTGCGCGGCATTGCGAACTGCGACTTGGCCCGGCTGCCGAGCCTAAGCGCTGAGGAGCGCGAACTCTGCGAAGATCGGCTCGCCATCGCTGGAGGCGGCGCGGGGCCCGTCCGTCTCAACCTTGATCCGCGCGGCGCGTTCGCCGGCAGCGTTGAACCCTATCTAGCGCGCCGTCCTACCCACGGCTGTAAGCCTCGCGCCACTGGAGGCGTCGAGTGGCACACTCCGCACAAGGAAAGTCCCGCCGCTAGCGTCGGCTGCGCCTTGACGTTTTGATCATGGGACTCAGGATGCCCTCACCACCCATTGCGGACCTTGGCGAGGTCCGATGGTCGACACGCCAGGACCAGCGTCTGCTTTCCGGATCAATTCACGCCATCGCCAGGAATGCGTCGACGGCCGAACGGTAGATCTGGTTTGTAGGAATCTGCACCGCGATCGCGCCCCTCGCCGCCGCCGTGAACCGCCCTCGCCTCAGCCCGACGCCGAAACGCCGGCTTGAGAGCGCGTCAGGCCCGCCGCGTGGCCGTCTCCACCGCGTACGCCGACCACGCGCCGTTCCGGTAGGCTTCCCAGACCGCCTGGAACCGCTGCGGCGAGAGCCGGGAGATGGTTTCGCGCACCCGGACCGTGCCGCCCTTGGACCGCGCCTCGCCCTCCAGCACCAGGTTGTCGGCGGCCCAGCCGGGCGACCTCACCGTGGCGAAGGTCCCGCTGCCGTCGAAGATCACCCGGATGACCTCGCCGGTCAGCGGATCGCGGCCCCACATGTCGCGGGCGCTCAGCGAACCGTCCTTGGAGACGCTCGAGCCCGCCAGCCAGGCGCCGCCGCGCGCGGCCTCGATGGCGTAGTCCACAGTGACCACGTCGCCACCCGCTGGATCCTTCGAGGCCACGTCCCAGCGGCCGACGAAATAGCGCAGATCGTCGGTCTGCGCCGCTGCGGCGCCCGCCAGCCCAAGCTGCAGCCCCACCGTGATCGCCGCCAGCCGCATTATCCGCGCCTCCGTTCCCGCCCGAGACGCTAACGCCCAGCCCCGGCCCGAGTCACTGGACTCCGCCGGACCTCGGCTCTAGGAATTGGAACAAACGAGGAACCCGCGGAGCGGAGAACCAATGCTTGGCTTGGCCCTTCTCGCGGGGTTGGCGCACTTGGCGGCGGACTGCGAACCGCTGCCCGGATGGGAAAGACTGTTCGCGGCCAAGCCGGCGGTGGTCTGGGTCGGTGAAGTGCATGGGACAGCGGAGGAACCGAAGCTGTTCGGGGACATCGTCTGCCTGGCCGCGAAATCGCAATCCCCTCCTCTCGTCGCGCTGGAGCGGGACGCTCAGGAACAGCCGCTATGGGACGCCTTCCTGCAATCGGATGGCGCGGAGGTTGCGCGCCACGCCTTCCTGCAGGGCCGCGCGTGGAACTGGGAGATTCAGGACGGTCGCAGCAGCAAGGCCATGCTGGCGCTGGCCGAACGGCTTCGGCAGCTGAAGCGCCAGGGACGGATTCTGGGCGTCGCCGTGATCCAGCCCAAGTTGGACACACCGGATGCGGCCGAACACGAGCAGCGTATGGCCCGCGCGGTGACGGATGCCGGCGCCGCGCACCCCGGATCAATGGTCCTGGTGCTGTCGGGAAACGCCCATGCGCGCAAGGGAGAGGGCTCGGCGCGGAGCCAGACCTATCGGCTGGCGGCCGCATACCTGCCCGCCGCCTCGACCGTTTCGGTCTTCATCCGCAGCGGCCCTGGCGAGGCCTGGAACTGCCAGGAGGATGGATGCGGCATCCACAAGATGGGCGGGGCCAGTGAGGTGGCTCGCAGCGTCAGCGTCGAAGGCGCCCCTTCGGGTTTCGACGCCTTGGCGTTCACTGGCGTTCCGACCTCGGCCTCTCCGCCAGCCGCGCGGCCTGCGACCTGGTCCAATCTCCCCCAGGCGTCGGCGCCTGCGACAAAGCCCTAGAGCAGACCGAGGGTCCGTTTAGGCCCACCGCGCGAAATAGGTGTCCCACATCGTATTGAGGAACGTCCCCTTGGGGTCGAGGCGACGCTTGGCGGCGATAAACCGCTGGAGGTTGGGATAGGCGCGCTCCAACTGATCGGACCGGGCGTGCAGCCGGTAGGGAAGATAGAAGGACCCTCCATGGGCCAGGGCTCGATCGATGAGCTCCTGGGTAACGGGCCGCATCCTGGCGTCCGCCTCTGGCGTGAGCGCCTGGGAAAACGACATCACGGCGGCAATCCGGTCGGTAGGCGCGAACGCCATGACGCTCGTTCGGTCCGCGGCGATATAGCGAAGCGTGATGTTCAGCAGTTCGGCGCTCGCCCGGGGGATGATCTCCCGGCAGTCGGCGATGAAGTCCGCGAGCGCCCTGGGCGGCAAGAAGTACTCGTGCAGGATGTCGGTCCGGTCGGGCCGGGGCTCGGCCAAGGCGCTGACCGGAGTACTGATCAGCGCGTTGCGCGTGGTTTCGCGCGAATCGAGCATCGGCTGGACGCGGGTTTCAGCGAACCAGCGAAATCCCTTCGCAAGGTCCGAACCCTCCTGCGCCCGGTAGATGCCCCGCGTCAGGCCGGCGAGAGAGTCTCTTGACTGCGCCAGCGGCCGGGCAGGCGCGGCGAGTTTCTGGAACGAGACCATCGCCGCCTGGTCGAGGAAGCCGTGTCTCGCGATGGACAAACGGCCGTAGGCCATCACGACGGCCGGCTCGTGGACTGCCGCCACGAACTGCTTGGCGAATGACGCCGCAGGCATCGTGGAGAAGCGCGGCGCGAGCGAGGCGTTCGGGGCCATCGCCACGTCCATCTCCAGCAGGACCCCGAAGAGCCCGTAGCCGCCCATCGCGAGGCTGAAGAGTTCGGCGTCCTGGGTCGGCGAGCAGGTCACGAGTTGGCCGTCGGGCAAGAGAAGCGTCACGCTCTTGACGGTCGATCCCATCGGCGGGTGGGGCACGGCCCAGCCGTGGACGTTGACCGAGAACGCTCCTCCCAGCGTGAAGTCGCTGTTGGCCTGGGTCACGGCGGGCGCGAAGCCTGCGCGGTCAAGCACAGGGATGATCTCCCGCCATCGGGCGCCGGCGCTCGCCCGATAGAGACCGCGCGCCGCGTCGGGTTCGCACCACCCCCGGTCGAGGGTGATCGCGGTGCTGCCGACCCGCAGGCTCTGCCCGCCCATGGAATGGCGCGCGCCCCCGATGCAGACCGGCCGCCCCTCGCGTTGAGCCTCCCGGATTTCGCGGCGCAGGAGATCCACGAGATTTGCCTGTCCCGCCGCGGGCCGCAGATGTTTGCTGACCGGGGTTGGATCGAGCCGGCTCGCATCGTTGAGCACGAGGCTCGGCGGCCTTGGCGCGGCTGCCGCCGTTGGGAGACTGACGGCCGCAGCCGAGAGCCTTCGGATCGCCGACCTGCGTGAAATCTCCTGCACACCACACCCCCACAAGGCACATCGAGGGGAAAGGCTAGGCTGTCAGCGGCTAACGCCCGCTTTCCATCCGCCTGAGCCGCTGGACTTCCCAGCGCCGCGGTTCTAATAGTTTGGAACAAACAAGGAACTTGCAGAGCGGAGGCCCCATGCGCGAAGACGGCAAGATCGACTATGTGGAGCTCCCCGGCGGCGACCTGGCCGCGACCAAGGCCTTCTACGCCGAAGCCTTCGGCTGGACCTTCACCGACTACGGCCCCACCTACGCGGCGATCAACGAGGGCCTCGACGGCGGCTTCGACGCCGACCCGCAGAGCCGCTCCGCCGCCCCAGTGGTGATCCTCTACGCCCGCGACCTGGAAGCCATGGAGGCCCGCGTCCGCGCCGCCGGCGCCGCGATCCTCAAGCCCATCTACAGCTTCCCCGGCGGCCGCCGCTTCCACTTCCGCGACCCCAGCGGCAACGAACTGGCGGTGTGGAGCGAGGGTTAGGAGAAGCGCCGAAACAGCCATAGCTGGCAAACGTCAGTTCTCAGGCGCAGGTATTCCATGGTTGAAATCGGCGGGGGATTCCATGAGTTCTCGCGGTGCCAAGAAGGCCAAAATCGGCGACCTCAGTCGGCGGGAGTTGACCAGAGAAGAAAAGGACACGGCATACGAGACGTTCCTGAGGGGCGCTCCGATCGTAACCGCGATCCTCGGCCAGGGACTGGTCGAATATGAGCTGGATCGCCTTCTGCGCACACGTCTGAAGCGGCGCGACGACGACACATGGGATGCGCTCACCGCTGATCGTGGGCCTAGGCTCATTCTCCGCGAAGATCGCTATGGCTCGTGCGTTCGATCTATTCGACGACGCGACGCATGACCATCTGAACCGCATCCGGCGCATCCGCAATCAATTCGCGCACGCCAAGCACCTGATCGATTTTGAAGACGATCTAATCATTGCGGAAGTGCGAGGCGCCAAGCTACCGGCCAAGCCGCATAGCAAGGGACACAAGGAAATCAGGCGAGTTCGATCCAGGAAAACGCACGGTCGGCTTGCCTACATTCTTCTCTGTCACGCCACCTACGTGAAGCTCATTGGCCGATATTCCAGGTCGTTGAGCGCAGGCACCGAGAACATGCGCCGGAAACGTCATAGGGGGTCAGTGGTCAATCCGTTTTCGAACGCACTTCTATCGCGTCAGCCGGGATTGATAGGAGGGCAGCTAGCAGAGCATCTACGGAAAGAAACCGGCAATTCCATCACTCTAGAAGACCTTCCAGCTCACTTCGGATTTGGCCCAGCAGACGCAGAACTGCGCGAGAGCAAGGACAAGTGACGTTGCGTTCGCCCGCACTTAGCGCTTGGCTGTCTCCCTGAGATTGAAACAAATCGTGAACGGATAATCCACGGCGGATCACCCATCAGCAGGCACTCTGGTCGGTTGAGCCGCTGTCCGTCCGCGCGGCCGCACCGACCGGAGCGTTTCGCGAATGGGCTTCCCTGTGAACTCTAAGAAGAACTGTTTCTGCCGCACCCACGGAGTGTCCCCCGCAGTCGGCGCGGCCCGGTTGCGGCGCGCGAAAAATGCAGCCCCCGGGGAGTCGACCGAATCCCGAAGTTCTGCTTTCGTTCTGCGCGACGGAGGCAGTGATGGCGGACGGCGCATCTCATCGGATCGTTGCGGAGACCTGGCCCGCGTGGCCCAGGCTCAGCCAGGCGCTCGCGGCGCGCTCCAGCCTGTGGGCGGTGTGCCGCTGCGGGCGCGAGGCGCCGGTCGATCCCGCGCCCTGGGTCGGCCAGGGGCTGGCGCGCCAGGCGACGGCGCACCTGGAGAGCCGGCTGCGCTGCGTCTGCGGCGCGCGCCGGGCGAGGCTGGAGATCCGCGGCCTCGCCGAGGCCCCGGCGACGGGCGCCGGGGGGATCTACGTCTTCCGCTAGGCCGCCTAGACCGGCACAGCCGGCCGTCAGGCCGGCTGCGGCTCGGCGGGCTTCGGCGGGGCGAAGTCCTCGGCGAACATGGGCGACGAGCGGCCGATCTCCCGCTCCTCCTCCGTCATCTCGGCGGGAATGTCGGCGAACAGCGGCGTGGAGAGATAGCGCTCGCCCGTGTCGGGCAGCATGGCCAGGATCGTCGAGCCCTTCGGCGCCTGCTCGGCCGCCTTCAGCGCGCCGGCGAAGGTGGCGCCGGCGGTGATGCCGACGAAGATGCCTTCCTTCTGGGCCAGCGCCTGGCTCCACTTCAGCGATTCCGGCCCGGTGACCTGCACCAGCTGGTCGATCAGGTGGGCGTCCATCGCGTCGCCCGCCAGCTTCGGGATGAAGTCCGGCGTCCAGCCCTGCATCGGGTGCGGCTTCCAGGCCGGGTGGCCGGCGGCCGGCGTCCCGTCGGCGTTGCGCGCCTGGGCCTCGCCGCTGGCCATCAGGGCCGCGTCGGCCGGTTCGCAGACGACGACCTTGGTGTTCGGGCTCTTCTCGCGCAGCACGCGGGCGACCCCCTTCAGCGTGCCGCCGGTGCCGGTGCCGGTCACCCAGTAGTCGAGGCCGCTGTCGGCGAAGTCGCGCAGGATCTCTTCCGCCGTGGTCTTCGAATGGATGTCGGCGTTGGCCTCGTTCTCGAACTGGCGGGTCATGTACCAGCCGTGGGCCTTGGCCAGCTCCTTGGTCTTCTCGACCATGCCGGTGGCCCGGTGGGCGGCCGGCGTCAGCACCAGCTTGGCGCCCAGGAAGCGCATCAGCCGCCGCCGCTCGACCGAGAAGCTCTCGGGCATGGTCAGCACCAGCGGATAGCCCTTGGCGGCGCAGACCATGGCCAGGCCGATGCCGGTGTTGCCGCTGGTGGCCTCGATCACCGTCTGGCCCGGCTTCAGCTCGCCGGAGCGCTCGGCCGCCTCGATCACGCCCAGCGCCAGGCGGTCCTTGACCGAGCCCAGCGGGTTGAAGGCCTCGACCTTGACGTAGAGGTTCACGCCCTCGGGCGCGAGGCGGTTGATCCGCACCGCCGGCGTGTTGCCGACCGTTCCCAGGATGCTGTCGTACTTGGCCATGAGGCGTCCTCCGGTTGGGCGGCAGACTCAAGGCCGCGGGGCCGCCGGAGTCAATTCAGCACAACCGCGTTCGCGAGGAGGTTTTCTGATGGGTTGAGCCGGGTGGCCGGCAGGGCCAAAATCGCCCGCTCTGCTGGGAGACAGATGGCATGACGCTCAAGGTGATCGGCGCGGGGTTCGGCCGGACCGGGACCAAGTCGCTGCAGGAGGCGCTGGAACAGCTGGGCTTCGGACCCTGCTACCACATGGTCGAGGTGTTCAAGAACCCGGCGGCGCCCGACTGGTGGTACGAGGCCGCCCAGGACCCCGGCAACGCCGACTGGGCGAAGATCTTCCAGGGCTACAACTCGACGGTCGACTGGCCCAACGCCACCTACTGGCGCGAGCTGGCCGACGCCTATCCGGACGCCAGGATCATCCTGACCGAGCGCGACCCCGACGCCTGGTTCGAGAGCACCCAGGCGACCATCTTCAACGGCGACTTCGGCGGCGAGGCGGCCGCGTCCCAGCCCTTCCCGCGCATGGTGCGCAAGGTGGTGGCCGAGCTGTTCGACATGCGGCTGCACGACCGGGAGCACTGCATCGCCGTCTTCAAGGCGCACAACGCCGCCGTCCGCGCGGCCATCCCGCCCGAGCGCCTGCTGGTCTACGAGGTCGCGCAGGGCTGGGCGCCGCTCTGCGGGTTCCTGGGCGTGCCGGTTCCCGACGGCCCGATGCCGAAGGTCAACTCGCGCGAGGAGTTCGCGGCCAGGCTGGCGACGCCCCGCGCCGAGCCGGCCTAACAATTGATCGAAGCGGAACCCTGGGCGCTCGCCCGGCCTATACGACCGGAGCCTAGGGTGAGTAGATGGCGAGGAGCTGGCCGAGACCGGCGCACGTCCTGATCTGCGCGTGCCTCGCGCTGCCCGCGGCGTGCAATCGCGAGAACCGCAACCTCGACGCCGCCGGCCCCGAGACCGGGCCGCGCCAGCTGGTGGTCAGCGGCCTGAAACCCGGCGGCGTGCCCGCCACGATGCCTGAGGACCCCCGCGGCAAGGACTACGAGGGCAACGCGACCCACATCGCCAACGGCCAGCGCTACTACCAGTGGTTCAACTGCTCCGGCTGCCACTTCAACGGCGGCGGCGGCATCGGCCCGCCGCTGATGGACGCCAAGTGGCGCTACGGCGGCACGATCGAGCAGATCGTCGCCACCATCCAGCAGGGCCGTCCGAACGGCATGCCCAGCTTCCGCGACAAGATCCCCGACCAGCAGGTCTGGGAGATCGCCGCCTACGTCCGCAGCCTCTCCGGCAACGCCGACAAGCTGGCCGCCCCCAGCCGCAGCGAGCAGATGAGCTCGATCCCGCCGATCAACAACATCGACAAGCAGCCGCCGACGGGCGATCCGACCGGGGCCGGCGGGCCGCAATGAAGGCCAGGCTGCTTCCGCTCACGGCCCTGCCCGCCATGCTGGCGCTCGCCGGCTGCCGCGGCATCCAGACCATGCTTGACCCCGCCGGCGACCAGTCGCGCAGCATCGACGTGGTCTGGCGCACCATGCTGGCGGTCTGCGGGACCATGTACCTGCTGGTTATGGCCTTCCTCGCCTGGGCGCTGCTGCGGGCATGGTCGCGCCGCCGCCAGGAGCCGCAGCCGCCGGTGGCTGGCCACACCGCCGCCGAGCCCGTGCTCGAGCGCAGCCTGACGGCCTGGGCCGGATTGATCGTCGCCGGCCTGATCGGCCTGGTCACGGTCAGCTTCCTGGTGGACCGCAGCCTCGCCGAGGCCGGGACAGACCCGCTGAAGGTCAAGGTCACCGCCCACCAGTGGTGGTGGCAGGTGGAGTACCAGGGGGACCAGCCGTCCGACCAGGTCACCACCGCCAACGAGCTGCGCCTGCCGTTGAACCGGCCGGCGGTGATCGAGCTGCACGCCGACGACGTCATCCACTCGTTCTGGGTGCCGAACCTGGCCGGCAAGGTCGATCTGATCCCGGGCCGCACCAACTACGTCGCGGTGACGCCCCGGCGGGCCGGCGCCTTCCGCGGCCAATGCGCGGAATTCTGCGGGCTGGAGCACGCCAAGATGGCCTTCGACGTCCAGGTCGAGAGCCCCGCCTCTTTCGAAGCCTGGCGCAAGAGCCAGGTGCAGGACGCCCAGGACCCCACCGATCCGCAGGCGATCCACGGCCGCGACGTCTTCACCTCCAAGGCCTGCGCCCTCTGCCATCGGGTCTCGGGAACGGAGGCTGGCGCCACTAACGGACCCGACCTCACCCACCTGATGGGCCGCGCCCACATCGCCGCCGGCGCCCTGCCCAACACGCGGGCGGGGCTGCAGGCCTGGATCGCCGATCCGCAAGGCGTGAAGCCTGGGACGCCGATGCCGCGGGTCAGCCTGAGCTCTCAGGACCTCAATGACCTGGTGACCTACCTGGAGACCCTGAAGTGAAGCCTGCCGCGCCGCCGTCCGCGACCGCGCCCAACGCCGGGGAGCACGAGGCGCTCGCCCGCACATGGGCGACGCCGCCCGGCTTCCTCGGCTGGCTGATGAGCGTCGACGCCAAGGTGATCGCCCGGCGCTACATCGTCACCGGCATCGCCTTCTTCGTGCTGGGCGGGCTGCTCGCCGCGGCAATGCGGGCCCAGTTGGCGCGGCCGGAAAGCGGCCTGATCAGCCCCGACCGCTACAACCAGATCTTCTCGATGCACGGCACGACGATGATGTTCCTGTTCGCTGTGCCGATCATGGAGGCGATAGGCCTCTATTTCACGCCCCTGATGGTCGGCGCCAGGACGATGGCGTTCCCCAGGCTGAACGCGCTCAGCTACTGGATGTACCTGGCCGGCGGGGTGATGCTGTACGTCGCCTTCCTGCTGAACATGGCCCCAGAGGCCGGCTGGACCGCCTATGTGCCGCTCTCCGGCCCGCAGTTCTCGGCAGGCAAGCGCACCGACATCTGGGCCCAGATGATCACGTTCACGGAGGTCGCGGGACTGGCCGCAGCGGTCTCCATGGCGGCGACCATCCTGAAGATGCGCGCGCCCGGCATGACGCTGGCGCGCATGCCGCTCTTCGTGTGGGCGATGCTGACCACCTCGTTCATGGTGATCCTGGCCATGCCGGCGGTGATGCTGGCCTCCAGCTTCCTGATCTCCGACCGCCTGGTGGGCACCCACTTCTACAACGCCGCCGAGGGCGGCTCGAACCTGCTCTACCAGCACCTGTTCTGGTTCTTCGGCCACCCGGAGGTCTACATCATCTTCCTGCCGGGTCTGGGCATGGTCTCGGAGATCACCGCTACCTTCTGCCGGCGCAGCGTGTTCGGCTATCCGGTGATGGTGCTGTCGCTGCTGACCACCGGCTTCCTCGCCTTCGGGCTGTGGGTGCACCACATGTTCGCGACAGGCATACCGCAGATGAGCGAAAGCTTCTTCACCGCGGCGAGCATGATGATCGCGATTCCTGCGGGGACGCAGATCTTCTGCTGGATCGCCACGCTCTGGACCGGCAAGCTCAACTTCAGGACGCCGCTGCTGTTCGCGCTCGGCTTCTTCTTCATCCTGAC
>JBJMQX010000128.1:0-51098 GCA_045802455.1 Phenylobacterium sp.
CTGGGCGGCGCGGGCCTCCTGGCAAGCGGGGCGATGAACGGGGCGGCGGCCGGCAAGGCGGCCACCGCGTCGCTTGCGGGGCCGGCGCTCTACGCCGACGTGAAGGCCTATGCCGGCCTTGGCGAACACCGCACCGGGACGCCCGGCGATCAGGCGACAACCCGCTGGATGGTGCAGGCATTGAAGCGGGCCGGTTACCAGGTCGAGACCCAGGGCTTCGAGTATCCCGTCTTCGAGCTCGGACGCTGCGAGATCGGGCTCGACGGCCGAACGCTCGAGAGCTTCCCCTACTGGACACCGAAGCCGACGCCCGCCGGCGGCCTGACGGCTCCACTCTCGGAGGTCCCGGCGCCGGGCAAGGTGGCGCTGGTGATCCTGAAAGCGGGCCAGGGCAACGGCCTGGGCGAGGCGCCTCCGGCGCCCATCGTCGCGGCCGCGAACGCCGGTGCGGCGGCGGTGATCGCGGTGACTCAACATCCGCTGGGGGAGCTCGCGGCGCTGAACCGCACACCGCTCGCGCCGGCCTGGAACGTCCCCGTCGTGCTGGCCGCGGGGCGAGAGGAAGCGGCGCTCAAGGCGGCCGCCACAGCCGGGCGCCCGGTCACCGTGCGCCTGGATGGAAAGTCCGTCTCCGGCCGAGCGGAAAACGTCGTCGCCCGCAAGCCCGGCCGTGGAAAGCCGGTCGTCATCTCCACGCCGAAGAGCGGCTGGTTCCATTGCGCCGGCGAGCGGGGATCGGGGATCGCGATCTGGATCGGTCTCGCGCGCTGGTTGGCGACCACCGAGATGAACGTCGTCCTGCTGGCGGCCAGCGGCCACGAGTTCGACGGCTACGGCGGCGGCCTGTTCGCGAAGGCGCTGGCGCCGAAGCCCGCGGAGACCGCGCTCTGGGTCCACATCGGAGCCAACGTGGCCAGCTACGATTTCGCGCTTCGCGACGGCCGGATCGTGCGCCAGGCCGGCCCCGCGGCGCAGCGCCTGCTGGCGGTCAGCGAACCCCTGCTGCCGGCCGCCGCCAAGGCGTTCGCGGGCCAGGTCGGCTACGCGGAGCCCTTCGACATCGACAAGCGCAAGGCGCCCGGCGAGATCGCCCACTACCAGGAGCTCGGCTATGCCCCGCTGATCGGCATGGTGGCCGCCAGCCCGCTGCACCACACCCGCCGCGATCTGCCCGACGTCACCGGACCTGAGCTGCTGGAGCCCGTGGCCCGCAGCCTGGCCTCGCTGATCGCCGAGGCTGCGTGAGCGCTATGGTGGCGCGGCCCTGAACGCCCTCAGCACGGTCTCCGGAATGTCCGCGACGACCACGTGCTTGGGACCCTTGCCCACCTTGATGCGCGCCAGCTCGCGGCGCTCGGTGAGGGACACGATCGACAGATCGTTGCTGCGCTGGTTCGGAAGCAGGCATAGCCGGTCGTGATCGGCCATGGCGGCCCACCCTGGTGCGTCGCCCACCGGGACGGTCGTTATCAGCGTCAGCTCCGGCGCGCGCACGAGCGCGGCATAGTCGGAGCCGCGGCCGGCGAGGCACAGCGTATGACCGTCCGCCGTCAGGGCCACGCCGTGATGGGGGGCGTCGTACGCCCAGTCGGCCGGCGTCACGCCGGGAGCGACGGGCAGTTCAAGGCGGCGCACGATCCTCCTGGTCTTCAGGTCGAAGGCGATCACCGCGTGTTGGTTCGAGAGCTGGGCATAGAACCCGCTCTCGTCCGGCATGAATTTCCAGGGCCGCACGCCGATTTCGAACGGGATGGTTTCCAGCACCCTCAACGAATCTGCGTCGGCGATGGTCAGCTGGTACAGGGCGCGTCCGTGAGCGTCAGGGCCGGTGATCGGAACCCCGACCGGGCCGGTGCTGGTGTTGAACAGGCGACGTCCGTCGCGGGTGAGCTTGGTGTCGTGCGGGAAGACCCCTGCAGGGATCTCCCCCGTGATCTTGCCCGTCGCCGCGTCCAGCCGACGGACCACATTCTCAGTGTCCGCGGAGACGAACAGGGTCCTGCCGTCTCGCGACAATGCCAGGTGGTCGGCGCGGCCCGGATCGACCTTGGACGTCCACTGGAGCTTACGGCTTGCGATATCGACCGCCACGACGTCGCCGAGGTATCCGCGTGAGATGTAGAGGGTGCGCCCATCCGGCGACACCTCGGCGTCCTGGGCGTAGTTCGGGGCGGACTGCGTCTCCTTCAGCTTGGCCGGATTGACGTCCAGCCGTCCGAGTTCGGCGCGTGCGGCCACGTCTACAAGTGAAACGGTGCCCTCGTCGCCATTGGCGACGAACGCGATCTCGCGGGAATGCGCCTGCCCGGCGCACACCCCGATCGCCACGGCAATCGCGGCCAGCAGCTTTCTCACGTCGTCCCCCCGATGTCCCCGACCGCACAGTGACGCCGGGACGCCTTCCGGATCAAGCGGACAGCGCGTAGGCATGGACCATGAGGATGCCCGCGCCCGACGCCGCGCTGATCGCCCGCAAGGCCGAGATCGTGCGGGCATTACGGAAGCTCGTGCCCGGAGATGGCGTGATCGGCGACGACGCGGCCCTGGTGCCGTTCCAGTCGGACGGCCTTTCCGCCTACCGCCAGCAGCCGCTCGCGGTCGTGCTGCCGGAGACCACCGAGCAGGTCTCGGCGGTCCTCGCCTGGTGCCAGGCGAACGGGGTCAAGGTGGTGCCGCGCGGCGCCGGGACGTCGCTCTCCGGCGGAGCCCTGCCGCTGGCCGACGGCGTGGTGCTGGGCATGGCCAAGTTCAACCGCATCCTGGAGGTCGACCTCGCCAATCGCTGCGCCGTCGTGCAGCCGGGCGTCACCAACCTGGGCATCACCGCGGCGGTCGAGGCGGACGGCTTCTATTACGCGCCGGACCCCTCCAGCCAGATCGCCTGCACCATCGGCGGCAACGTGGCGGAGAACTCCGGCGGCGTGCACTGCCTGAAGTACGGGCTCACCACCAACAACCTGCTGGGCTGCGAGATCGTGCTGATGTCCGGCGAGGTCGTGCGGCTCGGCGGCAAGGGGTTCGACGCGCCGGGCTATGACCTGATGGGCGTGGTCACCGGCTCCGAAGGCCTGCTGGGCGTGGTCACGGAGGTCACCGTCCGGCTGCTGCCGAGGCCGGAGACCGCGCGGGCCATGCTGCTGGGCTTCGACTCCGTGGAGGCCGCCGGCGCCACGGTGGCCGACGTGATCGCAGCCGGGGTCATCCCGGCCGGCATGGAGATGATGGACAACCCCGCCGTCCGTGCGGCCGAGGCGTTCGTGGGCGCGGGCTACCCGGTGGATTGCGCCGCCTTGCTGATCGTCGAGCTGGACGGTCCCGAGGCGGAATGCGTCGAGCTCTGCGCCCGCGTCGCAGGCCTCGCCGAGGTGCGCGGCGCCACCACAATTCGAACGTCGTCGAATGATGCCGAACGGCTCGCGTTCTGGGCCGGCCGCAAGGCGGCCTTCCCAGCGGTCGGGCGAATCGCGCCGGACTACTACTGCATGGACGGCACCATCCCGCGCCGGCAGTTGCCGAACGTGCTGACCCGCATCTCCGAGATGGCGGCGGACTACGGCCTGGGCGTGGCCAACGTCTTCCACGCGGGCGACGGCAACCTGCACCCGCTGATCCTCTACGACGCCGACCAGCCGGGACAGCTCGAGGCCGCCGAGGCGTTCGGCGCCGACATCCTCAGGCTTTGCGTCGCCGTCGGCGGCGTGCTGACCGGCGAGCATGGCGTCGGCGTCGAGAAGCGCGACCTGATGGGCGAGATGTTCAACGACACCGACCTGGCCTGCCAGCAGCGGGTGAAGTGCGCCTTCGACCCGGACCTGCTGCTCAACCCCGGCAAGGTGTTCCCACGGCTGCACCGCTGCGCCGAGCTCGGACGGGTTCACGTCCATCGCGGGCAGGTGGCTTTCCCTGAGCTGCCGCGGTTCTAATGCTGGACACTTCGATCAAGACCGAAACGCCGACGTCGGCCGCCGAGGTGGCGGAGATCATCGGGGCCGCGGGCTCGGGCGGCCGCAGGCTCGAGGTGGTCGGCGGCGGGACCAAGTGCGGCATCGGACAGGTGCGCGGCGCAGACGCGGTGCTGAGCCTGGCCAGGCTGAACAAGGTGGTCGACTACGCGCCGGAGGAGCTGGTGCTGACCGCCCAGCCCGGCGTGACGCTGGCGCAGCTCGAAAAGCTGGTCGCCGCCGAGGGCCAGATGCTGCCGTTCGAGCCGCCGCACCTGGCGAAGCTGCTGGGCGCCAAGGGCCAGCCGACGCTGGGCGGGACGCTCGCCGCCAACCTCTCCGGCCCGCGCCGGATCCGCGCGGGGGCGGCGCGGGATCACGTGCTGGGGATCGCCGCAGTGACCGGGCGCGGCGAGCTGGTGAAGGCCGGCGGCCGGGTGGTGAAGAACGTCACCGGCTACGACCTCTCCAAATTGATGGCCGGCTCCTGGGGCACGCTGGCGGTGCTGACCGAGGTCACCATCAAGGTGCTGCCGGCCACGCGGGCGGAAACGACCTTGCTCTGGTTCGGCCTGGACGACGCTCGGGCCTCCGGGCTGATGATGCGGGCGCTGAACGCCCCGGCGGAGGTCTCGGGCGCCGCGCACCTGCCGCAGGCGACGGCGGTGCGCCCGCCGCTGAAGGCGGAGCTGGCGGTGACCGCGCTTCGGCTGGAGGGTTTCGAGGCGTCGGTCGCCGCGCGCACCGACGCGCTCACCGCCGCCCTGCGCGGGTTCGGCCGGGCAGAGGCGCTGGACGCCGCCCACAGCCGTGAGTTCTGGGACCAGCTCCGCGAGGTCGAGGTGTTCCGCAAGGACGCGCGCCCGCTCTGGCGCATCTCCGTTCCGCCGGCGTCGGGCTGGCGGGTCGGGGCCGCCGTGCCGGGCGAGGCGCTCTACGACTGGGCCGGCGGTCTGGTCTGGCTGGCCAGCGACGCGCCGGCGATGGAGGTTCGCGCCGTCGCCCGTGAGCTCGGCGGCCACGCCACGCTCTACCGCGGCGCCGGCCTAGCCTTCGAGCCGCTCACCGGCCCGCTCGCCGCCCTCACCGCGCGGGTGAAAGCGGCCTTCGATCCGGCGGGCGTCCTGAACCCCGGCCGGTTCGCGGAGGCCTGACGCCCGTGCAGACGACCTTCACCGCCGATCAGCTCGCCGACCCGGAGATCGCCGCCAGCCATGGCGAGATCCGCAAGTGCGTGCACTGCGGCTTCTGCACGGCCACCTGCCCGACCTATGTCCTGCTGGGCGACGAGCGCGACAGCCCGCGCGGGCGCATCGAGCTGATCAAGGCCATGCTGGAGGATGGCGGGCCGCCGGCCCCGTCCACCGTCACCCACATCGACCGCTGCCTCTCCTGCCTGGGTTGCAAGACCACCTGCCCGTCCGGCGTCGACTACGCCCAGCTGATCGAGCATGGCCGCGAGCACATCGAGGCGCACTACCGTCGTCCGTTGGGCGAGCGCCTGCTGCGCTGGGCGATCCCGCACGTCCTGACCCGCCCGCGCCATCTGCGGTTCGCCCTGGCGCTGGGCCGCGTGGTTCGGCCGCTGGGGCCGGTTCTGGACCGCGTCGGGCTGAGGTCCCTGGCCGCGCTGCTGCGCCTGGCGCCCCGGCGACCGGCGCCGCGTAAGTCCTCAGGCCGCTATCCGGCCGTCGGGGAGAAGCGCGGCCGCGTCGCCCTGTTGCAGGGCTGCGTCGAGCCGGCGATGGCGCCTACGATCCGGCAGGCCGCGATCCGGCTCATCACCCGGGCCGGGTTCGAGGTCGTGCTGGTGCAGGGCGAGGGCTGCTGCGGCGCGCTTTCCGAGCACCTGGGGCGCATGGACGAAGCACGGCGCATGGCCGCCGCCAACGTCCGCGCCTGGACAAAGGCCGGGCCGTTCGACGCCATCGTGACGACGGCGGCCGGCTGCGGGACGACGCTCAAGGCCTATGGCCGCCGGCTGCCGGGCGTGCCCGAGGCGGCGTCGGCGGCTGAGCGCGTGCGCGACGTGCTGGAGTTCATCGGCGAGGCCGGCCTGCCGCCGGTGACGCGGCCGGGCAAGCTCAGCGTCGCCTATCACGCGCCCTGCTCGCTGCAGCACGGGCAGCGGATCGTTGCGGGCCCGGCGATGCTGCTCGCCGACGCGGGCTTCGAGGTGCGCCCGATCGCCGAGGGCCATCTCTGCTGCGGGTCGGCCGGCGTCTACAACATCCTGCAGCCGGAGCTGGCGGGCCGCCTCAGGGCCCGCAAGGCGGCGAACATCGAGCGCACAGGCGCGGTGGTCGTGGCGGCAGGGAACGTCGGCTGCATCGCCCAGATCGCGCCCGCCGTCGACGCACCGGTGATCCACCCGGTCGAGCTGCTCGACTGGGCGACCGGCGGGCCGCGGCCGGCGGGCATTCCCGCCTAGCGGGGCGGCTCAGATCGGCGCGTAGGCGTCCGGCAGCGGGCGCTCGTGCGGGATCGGCGCTTCCGCGCCGCCAGCGCCGCCCAGGGGCCTGCGCGAGGTCACGAACTCATCCCAGCTGTCCCGTCCCGGCTTGCTGGGCTTCTTGATCCTGAAGGATCGAAGTCGGGCGAGCAGATGCTCGAGGGTCTCGTCCGATCCCGTCAGGTCGGGTTTGAACTGTCTCTCGGCCATGGGCCGGCTACATACCCGAAAACGCGTCGAAACGCCACACCGACTGATGAAAAAATGGTTAACGGCGTGATTCGTTGACCGCCGTTGCGGCGCCCTCCTAGGGTCGCCGCCGTAAGTCGCAGGAGGCGTCATGAAGCTCTACACGTCGATCGGCCCGAACCCTCGGGTGGTGAAGATGTTCCTGGCCGAAAAGGGCCTCGATCTGCCGCAGGTCACCGTCGACCTGATGGGCGGCGAGAACCGCCGTCCGCCCTACAGCACCGAGGTCAATCCGGCCGGCCAGTCGCCGGCGCTGGAGCTCGACGACGGGTCGATCCTGACCGAGATCACCGCAATCTGCGAGTACCTGGAGGAGCGCCAGCCGACTCCGCCCCTGATCGGCTCCACACCCGAAGAGCGGGCCAGCGCGCGCATGTGGACCAGGCGGGTGGACCTGAAGATCTGCGAGCCGATGGCCAACGGCTTCCGCTTCGCCGAGGGCCTGCGGATGTTCGAGAACCGCCTGCGCTGCCTTCCGGAAGCCGCGCCGGGCCTGAAGGCGGTCGCCAAGGACGGCGAGGAATGGCTGGAGGCGAACTTCCAGGGCCCATGGATTGCCGGCGACAGGTTCACCCTGGCCGACATCCTGCTCTTCAGCTTTCTCGAGTTCGGCGCTCAAGTAGGCCAACCGCTCGATCCGGGCCTCACGAAGATCAACGAATGGCACGGCAGGGTGAAGGCGCGCCCGAGCGCGGCCGCCAGCGCCTAGGATCGCCGTCACCAAAGGCCGGTTCGCGGGTTCTCTCGTGGGATGCAGAAGCCAGTGACCCCGCCCGCCGCCGCGGCGGACAGCGACGCCCACCGTCCGCCCGGCGCGCCCGACGGGCTGCCCGTTCCACGGCGCTACTGGTCGATGGCGGCGATCTGGCTGGCCATGGCCATGTCGGTGCTGGACGGCGCGATCGCCAACGTCGCGCTGCCGACCATCGCGCGCGAGCTGCAGGCCACCCCGGCCGCGTCCATCTGGGTGGTCAACGCCTACCAGCTGGCGATCACCGTGACCCTGCTGCCGCTGGCGGCGCTGGGCGACAAGCTGGGTTATCGGCGGGTCTACATGGCCGGGCTGGCGGTCTTCACCGTGGGCTCGCTGGGCTGCGCGCTGTCGCACACCCTCGCTGAGCTCACCGCCGCCCGCGTGCTGCAGGGCCTGGGCGCCGGCGGGATCATGAGCATCAACGCCGCCCTGGTGCGCTTCACCTATCCGAAGCGGCTGCTGGGCCGCGGCATCGGCCTGAACGCCCTGGTGATCTCGGTCTCGGCGGCCATCGGCCCGACCATCGCCGCCGCGATCCTCGCGCGCGGATCGTGGGAGTGGCTGTTCGCCATCAACGTGCCGATCGGCGTCGTGGCCATCGCCATCGCCAGCCGCGCACTGCCCAGGACCGTGGGCTCTGGCCGGCCATTCGACTGGATCTCGGCGCTGCTCAACGCGCTCACCTTCGGCTTCCTGATCACCGGGGCGGAAAGCGTGGCGCGCGAGGGCCTGGCGGCGGGCCTGGCCAAGCTTTCGGTCGGACTCGCGGCCGCCGCCCTCCTGGTCTGGCGCGAGCTGCCGCGCGAGGCGCCGCTGGTGCCTTTCGACCTGTTGCGGATTCCGATCTTCGGGCTTTCGATCGCGACGTCGGTGGTGAGCTTCGGGGCCCAGATGATGGCCTACGTCGGCCTGCCCTTCTATTTCCAGAGCGCGCTCGGCCGCTCGGCGGTGGAGACAGGCCTCTTGATGACGCCCTGGCCGCTGGCGGTCGGGGTCGCGGCCCCGCTGGCCGGACGTCTGGCGGACCGGCACCGCGCGGGCACGCTGGGCGGCATCGGGCTGACGCTGTTCGCGCTCGGCCTCTTCGCGCTGTCGCGGCTTGGCGGCCACGCCACGGACATGGACATCGCCTGGCGGATGGCGCTCTGCGGCCTGGGCTTCGGCTTCTTCCAGTCCCCGAACAACCGGGCGATGGTCACCTCGGCGCCGATGCACCGCTCGGGCGCGGCCGGCGGCATGCTGGCCACGGCGCGGCTCATCGGCCAGACGGCCGGCGCGGTCACCACGGCGGTGTTCTTCCACCTGGCCGGGACGCACGCGACCACCTCGGCTCTGGCGACGGCGGCGGGGCTGGCGGCCCTGGCCGCTGTGGTCAGCCTCTCGCGCCTGAAGCTCGCGCCGCGGCCCCGCCCGGAGCCGCTGGACCGCGAAGGCGTGAACGTCGCGGCGGGGCCCTAGCCCACACATCTTGGATCGTCATGGCCCGGCTTGTCCGGGCCACCCATGATCTCCGCGAGGCAAGCATTGCTGCGTCGCCGCCGAGGGCAACCTGCGCCTTCTGTGATCATGGGTCGCCCGGACAAGCCGGGCGATGACGAGCTTTGGAGGGTAGTCGTCAGCCGACGTTGCGGCTGCGGCCTTCCCAGTAGGGCTTGCGCAGTTCGCGCCGCAGCACCTTGCCCGAGGCGTTGCGCGGCAGGGCGTCGATGAAGTCCACCGACTTGGGCGCCTTGAAGCCGGCGATCCGCTGGCGCGCCCAGGCGATCACCGCGGCCGGGTCCGGAGCCTCGCCGGGGACCGGGACGACGATCGCCTTCACCGCCTCGCCCCAGCGTTCGTCGGGCACCCCGATCACCGCGGCGTCGGCCACCCCCGGGCAGCCCAGGATCGCGTTCTCCACCTCGGCCGGATAGACGTTCTCGCCGCCCGAGACGATCATGTCCTTCACCCGGTCGTGGACGAAGACGTAGCCCTCCGCGTCCTTGAACCCGGCGTCTCCGGTCTTCAGCCATCCGTCCGGCGTGACCGTGTCGCGGGTCGCCTCGTCGCGGTTCCAGTAGCCGGCCATGACCATCTCGCCCTGGATCGCGATCTCGCCGATCTCGCCGGTCTCCGCCTCCGAGCCGTCTTCGCGCAGGATCTTGACGTCCATCTGAGGCCACGGCTTGCCGCAGGACCGCATCAGCTCGCCGACGTGCTCGCGGGGCTTCAGGAAGGTCCCGGCGCCGGTGCTTTCGGTCATGCCGTAGAACTGGATGAAGCCGCAGCCGAAGCGCTCGGTCGCCTGGGCCAGCACCGCCTCGCTGATCGGCGACGCGCCATAGGCGACGCTCTTCAGGCTGGAGAGGTCGGCGCCTTCGATCTCGGGCGCCTGAAGCAGCATGTTGATCATCGCCGGCACCAGGAAGACGTGCGCCACGCGCTCCTTCTCGATCAGCCGCAGCACCGCCGCCGGGGAGAACTCCGGCAGGAGGACAACCCGCCCGCCGGCCGCCAGCCCCGAGAAGCTGATGTTGGTCCCGGCTACGTGGAACAGCGGCATGACGATCAGCACGGTGTCGTCCGGGCCGTAGTCGAAGCCCTCCACCTGGGTGCGAAGCTCCAGGAAGGCGGCGTAGTTGGCGTTGTTCAGCCGCACGCCCTTCGGCAGCCCGGTGGTGCCGGAGGTGTAGAGCTGCAGCAGGTCCATGCCGCGGTCCTGCAGCGCCGGCTCCGCCGCGGGCGCGGCGTCGCGTAACGCCTCGAAGCTGTCGAAGCCGTCGCACGTCCCACCTACGGCGATCAGCCGGATCGGCCGGGTCACCTGGCTCACCACCTCGCGCGCGGCGTCGAAGAAGGTGGGCGTGACGAAGAACAGGTCGGCGCCGGAGTCTTCCAGGATGAAGGCGATCTCCGGGATGGCGAGGCGGCTGTTGATCGGCGCCAGGCAGACACCCGCCAGGGCGGCGCCGAAGAACAGCTCGAAGAAGGCCTCGTTCGAGCGGCCAAGCCAGGCGATGCGCTGGCCGGGCAGCACTCCGGCCTCGGCGAGCAAGCCGCAGACCCGGTGGGCGCGATCGTTCAGCTCGGCATAGGTGAGGCGGCGGCCCTCGCACTCGACGCAGACCCGCTCCCCGCGGCCGGCCGCGTGCACGCGAGGGATGTCGGCGAGGAAGGTCGGGGTGGCGTCGTTCATGGGCCCGATTGCTAGCGCATCGGCCGCACACCGCCAATCACGACCGGCCGCCGCTCGGCGCCGGCTTCAGCGCAGCCTCAGGCGGACAAAGGCCATGGCTCCATGCGGTGAGTCCCCGTAGGCCACCTTGAGCCCGCTCCCGACGAAATCGAGCGCATAGAGCCCGCCGACCCCAAAGCTCAGGTGGGGGCTCATCGGCCAATCGCGGACCGCCCCGACCGACACCTTGCCGACCTGGAACACGGGGCCATGGTGGCCGCCCACGAAGGTCAGCTCGTCGGTCTCGATGCGCTCAGCGCGGGCGAAGACCGTCCAGTCCGCGTTGGGGCGCAAGGCGCTCTCGAGCACCCAGGCGTCGAGGTCGCGCCCGTCGGCGGACTTGCGACCCCAGGCCGCCGTGGTCGACCACCAGCCGTCGCGGAACGGGACGGTGTAGATGGCGCTCGCCGACCACTTGCGCTGGTCGACCTCGGGCTCGAGCTGCTCCGGGCTCTTCTCCTGCGCCCACGACGCCTGCAGCGACCAGTTCGGAGTGGGGTTCCAGGCGAGCCGCGCGGCGGTGGAATCCAGCTTGCCGGTCTCGATGTCGTAGCGGTGCTGGTCGGGCTCCCGGCCGTTGTAGCGCGAGGCCTCCAGCTTCCAGTCGCCGTGCACGACGCCTGCCGTCACCACGCCGAAGCTGATGTGGGTCGAATCCAGCCAGTGGTGGGTGATCGGGGCTTCCGGCGAGTCGAGGATGGACAGCCGGTGCATGAAGGCCGGCGGACCGAACGCGGGCTCCCCCGGCAGGCCGGCGTAGACGAAGACCGAATCCCGGTCGGAGAGCCGGTGCGAATAGGCCGCCGAGAGCTCCATGAAGAGGTCGTGCGGGTGCTGACGATCGACGAGCGGCGTCTTCCCGTCCGCGGTCTCGCCGGTGGCCAGCAGCAGCGGATAGCCCTTGGGCCCTATGAACGGGTCGGGGCTCAGCATGGCCCGCAGCTGCAATGTCCCGGCGTCGCCGACGGACCGCTTGGCCGTCGCCATCAGCATGCCGGAGACGAAGCCCCTCTCGTCGCCGCGTGGCCCGGATTGCCAGTCGTACACCCCGTTCAGCGTGGCGTGCAGCATCACCATCCAGGGGCCCCGCATGACGTGCAGGCCCTGGTGCTCGGATGCCTCGGGCTGCCACGAGGTGCCGGAGGCCTCGCGGTTCATGCCGTAGGGGCCCAGCACCCCGCGCGTCATGGTCTCCATGTCCATGCCGGGCATTGAGGCGGGTGGAGCATTGGGAGCCGACCCGTGGTCGATTCCGGCCATCGGCGCCATGTCCTGAGCGGCCGCGGGTGCGGCGCTCAGCAGGGTCACGCAGGCGAGGGAGACCGGGTTCACCACGCACGTCTAGCTGAGCCCACGCCACAGCGCCTAGCGGCTCCCTTGGAAAATCCGAGGATATCCAAGCCTTAACCGTTTTGCCGCTATCGTCGTCGCGAATTTCCGCTTCGGAAGTCGTCGCGTGCTTTCAGTCCTCTCCTGCATCGTCGTGCAGCACGATCTGCGGTTGGTCGCCGTTGCCGCCCTGATCTGCATCGTCGCCTCCAGCACAGCCTTCGGCTTCCACGCCCGCGGGCTGAAGTCGGCCGGCGCCTTGCGCTGGGCCTGGCTCGGCCTGACCGGCCTGGTGGCAGGCTCGGGCGTCTGGGCCACCCACTTCCTGGCGATGCTGGCCTACCAGCCCAGCTTGCGGATCGGCTACGACCTGCCCGAGACGGCGGCCTCGCTGGCGGCGGCAGTGGTCGGCATGGGGGTAGGCTTCTCGCTGCCCGCGTGGCGGCGCAAGCCGGGGATGGACCTGATCGGCGGCGCGCTCACCGGCTGCAGCGTCGCGGTGATGCACTACATGGGCATCGACGCCATCCGCACCCAGGCCGAGGTGCTCTGGGACCCGCGCTATGTGGTGGCCTCGGTGCTGATCGGCGCGGCTGGCGGCATGGCGGCCTTCTCGGTGCGCCAGCGGGTGCGGGGCCTTTGGGCCTGGGCGCCGCCCGCGGCCCTGCTGGTCCTGGCCATTGTCGGCCTGCACTTCACGGCGATGACGGCCGTGACCCTGGTCCCCGACGCCGGGCTCGCCGTCCCCGCCCAGGTCATGGGCCGCGCGGGCATGGCCTTCGCCACGGGCGCATTGGCGATCTTCATCCTGGTCGCCGGCGCCTGCCTGATGTTCATGGAGCGGCTCGGCCAGCACAACACCTTCGTGAACCTGCGCCATGCGCTGAACGCCGTGCCGGCGGGGCTCGCCTTCTTCGACACCTCCGACCGGCTGAAGGTTTGGAACGGCGCCTTCGCGGGCCTGATGGCGAGCTGCGGCGCGCCCGCTGAGGTCGGCCGTCCCCGGCGCGAATTCATCGAGGCCGCCGCCGTCGCGGGCTGGTTCGACGAGACGTCCGAAGGGGCGGACCGCTCTGTGGAGGAGATCGACGCCCGTGTCCGGGCCAGTACGTCCGAATTCCGCCTTCCGGATGGCCGCTGGCTGCGGCACGAGGCGTTCCGCACTGAGGACGGCGGCGGGGTCACCGTGCTCACCGACGTCACCGAGCAGAAGGAAAGCGCCGCCGCCATGGGCGCGGCCCGGGACGCGGCGGAGGCGGCGAGCCGCGCCAAGAGCGAGTTCCTGGCCAACATGAGCCATGAAATCCGCACCCCGCTGAACGGGGTGATGGGCATTGCCGGCGTGCTGGGCGGCACCCGGCTGAGCGCCAGACAGCGCGAGCTGGTCGGCGTCATCGAGCAATCCGCCGGTCAGCTCGATGGTCTGCTCAACGATCTCCTGGACCTGGCTACGGTCGACGCCGGCGACGTGCAGCTGCGGCCGGAGCGCGTGGAGCTTGGCCCCTTGATCCGCAGCCTGAAGGCGCTGTTCGACGCCGCCGCGGAGCGCAAGAGCCTGGTCCTGCACGTCGCGGTGGAACCCGGGGCCGAGGCGGCCGTGGACTGCGACGCCGTGCGGCTGCGCCAGGTGCTGAGCAAGCTGGTCGCCAACGCCGTCAAGTTCACCGAGGCGGGCGAGGTGGTGCTGACTGCCGTGCGGACCGGAGACCGCGTGCGCTTCGAGGTCAGCGACACCGGCCCGGGCATCGACGCCGCCCAGCGCGACCGGCTCTTCCAGCGCTTCGGCCAGGCCGACGGCTCCGCCACCCGCCGCCACGGCGGAGCGGGCCTGGGGTTGGCCATCTGCCACGAGTACGTGCGCCTGATGGGCGGCGAGATCGTCTGCCACTCGACGCCCGGCCAGGGCTCCGTCTTCACCTTCATGCTCGAACTGCCGGTCGCCGCCGACGGCGCAGCGCCCGCACGGAAACGGGCGCGCAAACCGAAGCCGGCCGCGCAGCCCGAGCCGCAGGACGCCGGCGGCCTCAAGGTCCTGGTGGTCGACGACAACGCCGTGAACCGCCAGGTCATGGAGCTGATCCTCGAGGCGGCCGGCATCGACCACGCCTCGGCCGAGGACGGCCGCGCCGGCCTCGAGGCCATGCAGACGGGCGTCTACGATGCGGTGCTGATGGACATCCAGATGCCGGTCATGGACGGCCTCGAGGCGACGCGCCGCATCCGCGCCTGGGAGGCCAGCACGGGCCGGGCGCGGGCCCCGATCCTGATCGTCTCGGCCAACTGCCTGCGGGAGCACGTCGAGGCCGGCCGCGCCGCCGGCGCCGACGCCCACCTGAACAAGCCGATCGCCGCCGTCGAGCTGATCGAGACCCTGCAGGCCCAACTGACCCTGGCTCAGGCGGCCTAGCCCGAGCCCCTTCTCCACGCCGCCGCGTACGATATCCTCGGCGAGGACGAAGAGGTGCTCGATGCCGGGACCGCTGGCGGGCCTAAGGATCCTGGAAGCTGCCGGCGACGTGGCCGTGCGCTATTGCGGCCGGCTGTTCGCGCAGCTGGGCGCCGAGGTGACGAGCCTGATCGAGGCGGACGACCGCCGGATCGGGTTCGCGGGCGAAGCGGGCCTGGCCTATGGCCGCTGGCTGGACCAGGGCAAGGCAAGGGCGCCGCAGCGAGCGCTCGATGGCAACGCGTTCGACCTGGTGATCGCGGGGCAGCAACCCTCCGACGTGGCGGCCGCGGCCGCGCGTTTCCCGGACACGCCGCTGCTGGCGCTGACCTGGTTCCATCCGGCGGGCCCCTACGCGGAGTGGCGCGGCACGGACGAGGTGATCACCGCGCTCACCGGGCTGGCCTATCCGTTTGGAGAGGCCGCCGGTCCCCCGATGCTGCCGCAGGGCCATGGCCCGCAGCTCACGGCGGGGCTGACCGCCTTCAACGCCGCCATGGGCGCGCTGCTCGGGCCGACGCGACCGAAACGCATCGACGTCAACGTGTTCGAGGCGGCGATGTGCTTCACGGAGACCGGCGCCCTCGGCGCCCGTGCGGAGGGCGGCGTCTCCCAGCGGCTGGGGGTCAACCGCTACGTCCCCACCTATCCCTGCTCGAGCCTGAGGACCGCCGACGGCTGGGTGGGGATAACGGCGCTGACGCCCCAGCAGTGGTGGGCGCTGGGCGAGCTGATCGGGCGGCCGGACATGGCTTACGACGATCGCTTCGAGACCTCGTACGAGCGCCTGCTGCTGGCCGACGAGGTCGACGCTGTCCTGGAGCCGATCTTCCGAACCCGGACGACCGCCGAATGGGTGGCGGCGGGCGACGCGCGGCGCATTCCGATCACGCCCATGCCGACCCCCGGCGAGGCGCCGCACGAGCCGCATTGGATCGCCCGCGGGGCCTTCGCGCCCCTGGGTGCGAGCGGCCCTCCGGCGCCGACGCTGCCGTTCCGGATTACCTTCGACGGCTGCGGGCGGCCCTGGAGGCCGGGCGATGCGGCGCCGCTTGCGGGGCTGAAGATCGTGGACTTCAGCATGGGCTGGGCGGGTCCGCTCTGCACCCGCACCCTCGCAGACCTTGGCGCCGACGTGGTCAAGATCGAGTCGGCCGAGCACCCCGACTGGTGGCGCGGCTGGGAGACCGCGGGCGATCCCGCGATCGCGGAACGGCGGCACAATTTCATCGACGTCAACCGCAACAAGCGCGGCGTCGTCCTGAACCTCGCCGATGCCGACGCACTGGCCCAAGCCAGGGCCCTGATCGCTGGCGCTGACGTCGTGGTGGAGAATTTCGCGGCCGGCGTGATGGAAAAGCTTGGCCTCGGCCCGGACGTCCAGCGGCGCCTGAGGCCAGGGCTGATCAGCGTCTCGATGCCGGCGTTCGGGAACGGCGGCCCGCTCTCGGGCCTCAGGGCCTATGGCTCCACAGTCGAGCAGGCGTCGGGCCTGCCGTTCGTCAACGGCGAGGCGCATTGGCCGCCGGCCCTGCAGCACGTCGCGTATGGCGATCCGCTGGCAGGGCTCTTTGCGGCCGGCGCGGTGATGGCGGCGCTCTACGGCCGTGGCCGGCTGGGGGGCTGCGATGTGGACCTGGCGCAGGTCGCCTGCCTTTTCCAGTTCGGCGCCGACGCGATCATCGGCTGGGGCCTTGCCGGTGGCCCGATCGCCCGCACGGGAACCCGGCGCCCGCGCATGAGCCCGGTCTGCGTCGTCGCGGCGGCGGACGAGGACACCTGGCTCACCGTCGCGGTCGACGGCGACGAGGCGTGGCGCGGCTTATGCCGCGTGCTCGGCCGGGCCGACACCGGCCTCTCGCTGGCCGGCCGCGCCAGCCAGGCCGACCAGATCGAGGCCGCCGTCGCCGCCTGGGCCAGGCTCCGCACCGCGTCCGAAGGCGCCGCCGAGCTGCAGGCCGCCGGCGTCCCCGCGGCCCCGGTGCAGCCGACCGATCGCCTGACCTACGATACTCAGCTGGAGGCCGCTGGCTTCTGGCCGGTCATGGACCGGGCCTACGTCGGCCGCCACCGGGTCGCGGCTGCGCCCTTCGCCTACGACGGCGTCCGCCCGGCGCTCCGGCGTCCCGCGCCGACGCTCGGCGAACACACGTCGGAAATTCTCGCGGCGCTGACGGTTGCGTGAGGCCGCGCGCTGGGGTTTTGTCCCGCTCGCACGACGCCCTGAGAGCGTCCGGCAGAACACTTAGGGGTTTAGATGATCCGTCCGACCATCGCCGCGCTCGCGCTCGGCCTCTTCGCGTCCGCAGCCCTGGCCCAGCCGAACCCGGCGCCCGGCCAGCCGGTCAACCCGACCGCCCGCGCCCAGTCCTCCCGCAACGCGGGCGACGAGCCGCTCTCCAACACCGGCCCGGTGGTCGAGCGCCGCTCGGCCGAGCGCACCGAACGCGCCGGCGAGCGCAAGATCAGCGACTTCGACATCGCCACCGCCCCGGTCGTCGAGCAGGCCAGGTCCAGCCACCACGTCCTGAACCTGGGCGGTCGGCCCATCGGCTACACCGCCACCGCCGGCACGCTCACCCTGCGCGACGACGACGGCAAGCCGATCGCCTCGATGTTCTACGTGGCCTACCTGGCCGACCGAGCGGGCGGCGCGGACCGGCCGGTGACCTTCCTCTACAACGGCGGCCCGGGCTCGGCCTCGCTCTTCCTGCACATGGGCTCCTGGGGCCCGGTGCACGTGAACACCGACTCGCCGAACGCCACCCACGGCGCGCCCTACAACCTGACGGACAATCCCAACTCGCTGCTCGACAAGTCGGACCTGGTGTTCCTCGACGCCATCGGCGCCGGCTATTCGCGCCCGCTCGGCGACACCAAGGGGACGGCCTTCTGGGGCGTCGACCAGGACATCGACGCCTTCGCCCGCGGCATCCAGCGCTGGGTGAGCATCAACCACCGCTGGAACTCGCCCAAGTTCCTGTTCGGTGAGAGCTACGGCACCACCCGGTCCGCCGGCCTGGTCTATGCGCTGCAGGAGCGGGGCCTGCAGTTCAATGGCGTGCTGCTGCTCTCCTCGATCCTGAACTACGGCGTGCGCGACGCAGGCTTCGACCACATCTACCGCACCTACCTGCCCAGCTATGCAGCGACGGCGGTCTACCACCACAGGATCCCGCAGCCCGCCGACCTGAACACGTTCCTGGCCGAGGTCCGCGACTGGGCGAACGGGCCTTATCAGGTGGCGCTGGCCAAGGGCTCTAACATCTCGGAGGCCGAGCTCGACGCGACCGCCCGCAAGCTTTCCGGCTACACCGGCCTTTCGGTCGATTTCCTGAAGCGGGCGAACCTACGGGTCGACCTCTCCCGCTTCCGCAAGGAGCTGCTGCGCGACCAGCGCCGGACGCTGGGCCGCTACGACAGCCGCTTCACCGGGATCGACTATGACGCCGCGGGCGAGAACCCCGAATACGACCCCTCGGACACGGGAATCCACGGCGCCTATGTCGCCGCGCTGCACGACCATCTGGAGCGCGACCTTGGCTATGTCTCCGAGCTCAACTACTGGCCCTCGGGTCCGGGCATCAACCGCGCCTGGGATTGGAAGCACAAGGCCCCGGGCTCGCAGTTCGCCAGCCAGGTCGCCGACACCGCTCAGGACCTGGGCCTGGCCATGCGCGAGAACCCGCACCTGATGGTCTATTCGCTGAACGGCATCTACGACATGGCGACGCCGTTCTTCGGCACCGAGTACGACCTGGCGCACATGCAGCTCGACCCGACACTCCGGAACAATGTGCGGTTCGCCTACTACCCATCGGGGCACATGGTCTACCTGAACCAGGACGCCATGCGGCAGATGAAGGCGGACGTGGCGCGGTTCTACGACGAGGCGCTCGCCCGGCGCTGAGTCCCGTATGGACGGAGGCTTTTGACCGGCGCGTCAGAACCCTTGCCGTAACGCCGCGACGCGGCGCAACCTTCCCGTCATCGGAGTAACGGGGAGGATAGCTATGCGTAATGCGATCCTGGCCGCCGGCCTCTTGGCCGTGTTCGGCCTTTCAGCGTGCGAGTCCAAACAGGAAACCACCGCGGCGCCTGCCGCGCCGAAGTACGTCGGCCGCTCGCAGCAGATGTACCAGGGCCAGGAGATGATCACCAAGGTCGACAGCGCCTCGGTGAGCGTCGGCAAGGACGGGAGCCTGGATATGACGGCCGCCGGCAGTGTGCCTTCGGCAGGCTACAACAACGCGGGCTTCCTCAAGCGGATCTACGCCGCCGCGCCCAAGGACGGCATCTACGAGATGGACGTGGTGGCCGACCGGCCCGCCACGGCGGGAGCCGCCGTCGTCACGCCGATCGAGGTAAAAGGCGCGTGGCAACAGTACCCGGCCGACCGCGTGAAGGGCGTCCGCTTCATCTCCAAGACCAACTCCGTCGTCGCTATGCTGCCGGCGAAGTGAGCGCGTAGAGACGCAGGCCGGGACCCTTCACGCGGGTCCAATTGCCGATTGCCAAGCCAGCGGCCGCGGGGCCAGATGATCGGCCGCGCGGCGCCGCTTTGCGTCCGCGCGAACTCGGTTGGGGGAGCTTGCGGCCATGGACATCGGCGTCTTCATTCCGATCGGTAACAACGGCTGGCTCATCTCCGAGACCGCGCCGCAGTACATGCCGTCGTTCGATCTGAACAAGGAGATCGTCCAGAAGGCCGAGGGCTACGGCTTCGACTTCGCGCTGTCGATGATCAAGCTGCGCGGGTTTGGCGGGAAGACGCAGTTCTGGGAGCACAACCTGGAGAGCTTCACGCTGATGGCGGGCCTGGCCGCCGTGACCAGGAAGATCAAGATCTTCGCCACGGCCGCGACCCTGACCATGCCTGCGCCGATCGTCGCGCGGATGGCCGCGACCGTCGACTCGATCGCTCCCGGCCGCTTCGGCATCAACCTGATCACCGGCTGGCAGAAGGCCGAGTACGACCAGATGGGCCTGTGGCCCGGCGAAAGCCACTATTCCGACCGCTACAACTACCTCGCCGAGTACGCGACCGTGCTCAAGGAGCTGATGGAAACGGGGCGCAGCGACTTCAAGGGCAAGTACCTGGAGATGCACGACTGCCGGGTCAGCCCGCATCCCAAGGACGTCAAGATCATCTGCGCCGGCTCGTCCGACGAGGGCCTGGCCTTCACCGCTCAGTATGCGGACTATTCCTTCGCCCTGGGCAAGGGGACCAACACGCCGACGGCCTTCGCGCCGGTGAACGCGCGCCTCGCCGCCGCCCGCGCCAAGACCGGCCGCGACGTCGGTTCCTACATCCTCTTCATGATCATCGCCGACGACACGGATGAGAAGGCGATGGCCAAGTGGCAGCTCTACCGCGATGGCGCCGACCAGGAGGCGTTGCAGTGGCTGACCAACCAGGCCGCGCCCAACGCCAAGGGCGGCACCAGCAACACCAACACCACCCAGCTGGCGGCCCCGGAATCGGCGGTGAACCTCAACATGGGCACCCTGGTGGGTTCCTATGAGAGCGTGGCGCGCATGCTGGACGAGGTGGCGGGCGTTCCGGAGACCAAGGGCGTGCTGCTGGTGTTCGACGACTTCGTGAAGGGCGTCGAGGACTTCGGGACGAAGATCCAGCCGAAGATGCAGAGCCGGGCGGGCGTGCTCGCCGATGCCTGATCGGCCCACGATCCCGAGAGAGGGCGCCGTCACCCTGCCGGCCCGGCCGGAGAGTCTGCCGATCAATCCGCGCGAGACGGCGCTGATCGTCGTCGACATGCAGAACGCCTACGCCTCGCCGGGCGGCTACCTCGATCTCGCCGGCTTCGATATCGAAGGCGCCGCTCCCGTCATCGAGAAGATCGCGCTGGCGGTCGAGGCGGCCCGCCGAGCGGGGATCACCGTCGTCTATTTCCAGAACGGCTGGGACCCGGACTACGCCGAGGCCGGCGGGCCGGGCTCGCCCAACTGGTGGAAATCCAACGCCCTGAAGACCATGCGCGAACGGCCGGAGTTGGAGGGGACCCTGCTCGCCAAGGGGACCTGGGACTACGCCCTGGTCGATCGGCTCAAGCCGCAGCCCGGCGACATCGTCATCCCCAAGCCGCGCTACTCCGCCTTCTTCAATACCGCGCTCGACTCCATGCTGCGCGCGCGAGGGATCCGCAACCTCGCCTTCTGCGGCATCGCCACCAATGTCTGCGTGGAATCGACCCTGCGCGACGGCTACCACCTGGAGTACTTCGGCGTGCTGCTGGAGGACGCCACCCATCAGGCCGGCCCCGCCTTCCTGCAGGAGGCGTCGGTCTACAACGTCGAGAAGTTCTTCGGCTGGGTGTCCAATACCGCTGATTTCTGCGGCACGATCGGCCAGGCTCCGCCCGGCGCATAACCAAGGGACCACGCCTATGCCCAAGACCATCGTCCTGCCGCCGGGCACGCAAAAGCCGATCGCACCCTTCTCGCCGGGGACCCTCGCCGACGGCGTGGTCTACGTGTCCGGCACGCTGGCCTTCGACAAGGACAACAACGTCGCCCACGTCGGCGACGCCGAGGCCCAGACGCGACAGGTGCTGGAGACCATCAAGTCGGTGATCGAGACCGCCGGCGGAACGATGGACGACGTCACGATGAACCACATCTTCCTGAAGGACTGGGCCGACTACGGCGCCATGAACAAGGTCTATGCGGAGTACTTCCCCGGCGACCACCCGGCCCGGTTCTGCATCGTCTGCGGCCTGGTGCGGCCCGATTTCCTTGTGGAGATCGCCTCCATCGCGCACATCGGCAATCGGTAGGCCGTGCCCCTGACCGTCGGCGGCCGCACCGCCGATCATGATGTCGACCCGCAATTCCTCGAGCGCTGGTCGCCGCGCGCCTTCACCGGCGAGCCGATCCCCGAGGCCGTGCTGATGTCGCTGTTCGAGGCGGCGCGCTGGGCGCCCTCGGCGTTCAACGGTCAGCCCTGGCGGTTCGTCTATGCCCGGCGCGAGAAGCCCGCCGACTGGGACCCGCTGTTCGCCGCCCTGATCGCCTACAACCAGGCCTGGGTGCAGGGCGCCTCGGTGCTGATGTACATCGCCTCCGACCGCTTCCGGCGCGTGGAAGGCCGCGAGCCCGCGCCGCACCCGACCCACTCCTTCGACGCCGGGGCCGCCTGGGGCTACCTCGCCCTGCAGGCCCACAAGCTCGGCTGGGCCGCGCACGGCATGGCCGGCTACGAGCCGGCCGCAGCCTACGCCGCAACGGGGCTGCCCGAGAGCGAGTACCGCATCGAGGCCGCCGTCGCCGTCGGTCGGCCCACCGACCCCGGCGTCCTGCCCGAGCCCTACCGCGCACGCGAGGTCCCGAGCGTCAGGCAGCCGATATCGGCATTCGTGTTCGAGGGGCGGTTCGGCGCCTGAACGCCGACGCTCTGCGCCGCGCAAGCTTGAGGACTCCTTTAGATCGGCTTTAGGACGGCGGCGGCCGGGCGCGAGCACGGTGGCGCAGGGCCGGGATTCGTTGGCCCTGCCGTCAACAGTGGGGCTCATCCAATGTCCGCATATCCAAGCGCGACGCTCGCGAATCGACATCGCTCCGTCCGCAGGCGAGCCGGCCTGGCTGTCGCCGCCGCGCTCACGCTGGCTCTTCCGGCAGTCGCCGGAGCCACGACCTACTTCACCGCCACCGCTTCCTCCGACTCGTCGTTCACGCTGAACGACGTGCTCTTCAAGGGCTTCTCGTTCAACTTCTATGACGTGCGGTTCAGCAGCAGCTGCGGTCCGGGCTGCATCACGGCGACCAGCGGCAATGGGACGCCGCTCGGGTCCTTCAACATGATCCTCTCGGGCTCGCCCTGGAGCTATCTGGTCGATCCGTTGGCCGATCCGACCACGACCACCATCGCGGTGGCGCCCGGCGGGAACTTCGAGCATTTCGATGGCTTCGGCGGCGTCAACATGGTGAGCGGGATCTTCGCCAATGGCCCGGCCCTGCTGGGCGGAGGCCCGAACTTCGACGGGTTCAGCATCTATGCGACCCCCGGGTCCAGCACGGCGACGGTCGAGTTCGACCTCGACAGCTTCGCCACGTCGGATGTGATCAGCCTGCCGTCAAAGCCGCTCTATCTGCAGATCACCGGCTCAACGGCGACGCCCGTCTCGCTCTACAACCTGACGCCGGACCGGGTGCATCCGCTCTACACCTTCACCACGCCGATGACCTTCGACTTCACCATGGTCCTGTCCGACACCAAGTTCACCGGCGTGCAGGGCGGCGGCGGCGGTGGGGGAAGCACGGCCGTGCCTGAGCCCTCGGCTTGGGCCCTGCTGATCGCAGGCTTCGCTGGGGCCGGTCTGGCGCTGCGTCGTCGTCGCCGAGGGGCGACCGCCGTCGCCTGACGTCCCCTCTCTATCGTGGACAACCCACCCTGCGGCGCGGATACTGCCGTTCGGTGACGCGTGGCATGTCTCCCTAGCCGGTGACGCTGCGGGTCGACGTCGCACGTACGGGTGGGGCGATGGCGGAGGGGCGCCGCGGCACGACCGAAGGCCGGACCATTCACCGGCGCGTCTGGCGGTTCGCCGGCTGCGAGCTCGACGAAAGCCGCTGGCGGCTCACGGTGCGGGGCAGCCCGGTCGACCTTGAAGTCAAGCCTCTCGAGCTGCTCCTGGAGTTCCTGCGGCGGCCGGGCGAGGTGCTCACCAAGGACGAGCTGCTGGAGGCGATCTGGCCGGCGACCATCGTCGTCGAGGGTTCGCTGACAACCGCTGTCTCCAAGCTTCGCAAGGCGCTCGGCGACGAGCAGATCCTGGAGACCGTGCCGCGTGTCGGCTACCGGCTCGCAGCGTCGGTCGAGGTGCAGACCGCGGCCGCGCGCGCCGCCGGTGATCTCGCGCTGGAAGCCGGCCAGGCTCCGCCGGGCCGGCCGCAATGGCGGCTGACGTCCAGGCTTGGACAATCGCGTGCGAACGAGGTGTGGCTGGCCGAGCACGAGAAGACCGGCGAGCGGCGGGTGTTCAAGTTCGCCAACGACCCCGTCTTCCTGCGCAACCTGAAGCGCGAGGTCTCGATTTCCCGGCTGCTGGCGTCCAGCCTCGGTGAGCGCCCTGACTTCGCCCAGGCGCTGGAGTGGAATTTCGAGACCCAGCCGTTCTTCGTCGAGATCACCTATCGCGGCCAGGACCTGCCGGGCTGGGCGACCTCACAAGGGGGTCTTGCAGCCCTGCCGCTCGACCTGCGGATGGGACTGGCGATCCAGGTCTGCGCCGCGGTCGCCGCGGCGCACGGCGTCGGCGTGCTGCACCAGGACCTCAAGCCCGCCAACATCGTGATTTCCGCCCAGTCGGACGGCGGCTGGCGCGCCGCGGTGGTCGATTTCGGCAGCGCCCAGGTGCTCGACACCGTCCGCCTCCACGACCTGGCGATCACCACCGACGGCTTCGATCCGCAGGAAGCCTCCAGCCAGGCCCGCGGCACGGCGCTCTACCTCGCGCCCGAACTGCTGGCCGGCGCGCCGGCCAGCGTCAGGTCCGACGTCTACGCCCTGGGGGTCGTGCTCTACCAGCTGGTGGTCGGCGACCTGACGCGCCCGCTCACCGCCGGCTGGGAACGCGAGGTCACGGACCCGCTGCTGCGCGAAGACCTCGCCGAAGCCGCCTCCGGCGATCCGGAGCGACGCCTGGCCAGCGCCTGGGACTTGGCCGAACGCCTGCGCTCGCTGGACGCGCGGCGGGCCGAGCTCGCCGAACGGACGGAGCGCGCGCGGCGCAACGCCGAGCTGGAGGCCCAGGTGCTCCGCGCGCGAGCCCGGCGGCCGTGGGTGGCCGCGGCCGGCGCGGCCCTGGCCCTTGGAGCGACGGTCTCTTCCGCCCTCTATGTCCAGGCGCGCCATGACCGCGACGCCGCACGCCGCCAGAGCCATATCGCCGAACAGATCAACCTCTTCCTCGCCACCGATCTCCTGGCCCGCAGCAACCCGTTCAAGAGCGGCAAGGCCGACGAGACCCTGGTTTCCGCCGTCACCCAGGCCGCCCCGCAGATCGACCGCCGCTTCCCCGCCGAGCCGGAGGTCGCCGCGAACCTGCACCACACCATCGCCCTGGCGCTCGACCGGCGCGGAAATTGGGACGCCGCGCGGCGCGAATACGATCGCGCCGCGGCCCTATGGCGGACCGCGGAGGGTCCGGCCTCGATCCACGCCCACGTCGCGAACCTGCAGCATGCGATGATGGAGGCGCGAAGCTACACAGGGGGCAGCCTCGAGCGGGCGAAGGCGATGGTGGCCGGGGAGGCGAGCGCCGTGGCGGCGCTCAAGGATGCTGGACCTGAGATACCGGTTTGGTTGGCCTCGTCGCGCGGCATGATCGCCCTGGTCGGCAATGACGCCCACGAGTCGGCCAAGCAGTTCGGGCTGGCCGTCAAAGGCGCCGACGCCCAGCCGGCGCGCTTCGACACCGGCTCCCGGCTGACGTTCCTGCAACGGCTGGCCTTTTCGCACATCCGGCTGGGCGACGGCGCGGTGGCCGAGACCCTGTTCCGGCGCCTGGCCGGCGAGTACGCGGCGTTGGAGGGCGCCGATAGCGCCGACGTCCTGATGGTGCGGCTGAACATCGCGCAGGCGCTGATGATCCAGGGCAAGCACGCCGCCGCCGTCCAGGAGGCCGACGCTCTCTATCCGAAGATGCTTGCGACGCTCGGCCCCGAGCACGAGCTCACGATGCAGCTCCTGTCCACGCGCGCCCAGTCGGAAGGCGCGCTGGAACGCTGGGACGCAGCCATCGCCGACACCCGCAAGGTGCACGAGACGGCGATGCGCACCGTCGGCCCGAAGTCGTTCTTCGGCGTGGCGTCGCTGGCCGACGGCGCCACGGCGGAATGCCGCTCCGGGCGGCTGCAGGACGGTCTGCGCGACGTGGCCGAGGCGAGGGCCCAGGCGCACGCCGGATTTCCCGGGGCCGCGCTCGAGAACGCGGTGGACCTCACCTGGGCCAACTGCCTGATCGCGGCCGACAGGATCGACGAGGCCGAGCGTCGGCTGGGCGGCATCGACGTCAGGGCCGTCGCCCAGCTGGCCGGCGATCCGGACTGGGGCGCGAACGTCGACCTGGCGCGTGCCGAGATCGCCCTTTCCCGCGGCCAACGCGATCTCGCCCGCACGCACCTGGCGTCCGCCACCGCCGCCATGCACAAACCGACGGCCGAGCCCTATCAAGTCCGGTTGTACACGAGGCTGAGGCTGCAAGCGGGCCTGCCGCCGGCATAGCCCGCCTAGAGTAGTTCAAATTGGCTTGATACATCAAAATAGATTGATGTATATCTCGAGCCATGGTCGCGCAGCCTCTCCAGCCAGACGTCGGTCCGCCCGAGTTCCTGCAACTGGCCGGACATCCTCTGCGCTGGCGCCTCCTGGGCCACCTGGCCCGCAGCGACCGCCTCGTGAACGAGCTCACCGAGATGGTCCACGAGCCGCAAAACCTCGTCTCCTACCACCTTGGGAAGCTGCGGGACGGGCGGCTCGTTTCCGCGCGCCGCAGCTCGGCCGATCGCCGCGACACCTACTACGGCCTGGACCTCGCGCGGATCGGCAGGCTGTTGTCATCGACCGGCGGGGCGCTCCACCCCGGCCTTCGCCTCACTTCGCGCTCACGTGACAAAGCCACGACAGGTTCGGCCAGAGTGTTGTTCCTCTGCAGCGGCAACAGTGCGCGCTCGCAAATGGCCGAGGCGCTGGCCAGGAGCCTGTCGGGCGGCGCCATAGAGGCGGCGAGCGCCGGCAGCCACCCGAAGGCGCTGCATCCCAACGCGGTACGGGTGATGCGGGAGGACTACGGCCTCGACCTGACGGCCCAGGTTCCCAAGTCGCTCGACCTGTTCGCCGACCAGCGCTTCGACTGGGTGATCAGCCTGTGCGACCGGGTGCGCGAGGTCTGCCCCGAGTTCCCGCACTATCCGGAGGTCGTCCACTGGAGCATCCCCAATCCGGCGACCGGCGAGCCCGACGAGGTGACCTACCCCCTGTTCCGAGAGACCGCGGCGGAGCTTGCGACCCGCATCGGGTTCCTGCTGGCCCAAGTCGAAGATGACGCCGCCGCGAAGCAAGACACCAGGAGAAGCTCATGACCGACCTGAATGAGATGGTCAGCGTCCGCTACATGGTCGACGACGTCGAGAAGGCGGTGGACTTCTATACCAGGTTCCTCGGCTTCGACGTCCTGACGAACTTCCCGCCCGCGTTCGCGGACGTGGCCCGTGGCCGGCTGCGACTGCTGCTCAGCGGACCCGTCAGCTCCGCCGGACGGCCCATGCCGGACGGGGTGAAGCCGGGGCCCGGCGGCTGGAACCGCATCCACCTGATCGTTGACGACATCGACGCCGAAGTCGCTCGCCTGCGCGAGGCGGGGGCGCCGTTCCGCAACGAGGTCCTCTCGGGACCCGGCGGCAAGCAGGTGCTGCTGCAGGATCCATCCGGCAACGTCGTCGAGCTCTTCCAGATGGCTCGCCGGGACGCCTAGGCAGGAGATACCCAATGACCAGAACTGCAGGACTCGCCCTGGCGCTGACGCTTCTCGGAGCGCACGCCGCCAGCGCGCAAAACGCCGCGACCATCAACCCTGCGCAGGTCAGGATCCGCTACATGGTCGTCGACGTGTCGACCGCCGTCGCGTTCTACCAGGGCAAGCTCGGGTTCAAGCTGGACCTGCAGTCGGGGCCCTATTTCGCGGCGCTGTCCCGGGGCGGCGTGCAGCTGCTGCTGAGCCCGACGAAGGGGCCGAGCGGCGCCTCGCAACCGATGCCGGACGGCAAGCGGCCGCTGCCGGGCGGCTGGAACCGCATCGTCCTCTACGTGCCCGACGTGCAGGGCGAGGTGGACCGGCTCCGCAAGGCGGGCGTGCCGTTCCGCAACGAGATCATCACCGGGCTCGGCGGCAAGGAGATCCTGCTCGACGACCCTTCGGGCAATCCCGTCGAGCTGTTCCAGCCGGGCTAGACCGCCCTCCTGCCTAGGCCCCCACCGGCTGCTGCGCTCCGGCCAAGAAGTCCATCTTGCCCAGCGGCACGCCCTGGCTGCGCAGGATCGCGTAGGCGGTGGTCACGTGGAACAGGAAGTTCGGCAGGCTGAAGGTGGTCAGGAAGCTCTCGCCGGTGAAGGTCATCGAGCGGCCGGGGAAGGCAAGCACGATCTCGCGGCCCTCCTGGCCGTCCACCTGCTCGCGCTTGATGGTCGTCAGGAAATCGAGGGTTTTTTGGATGCGCTGCCGCAGCTCTGCAAAGCTGGTTTCGGTATCGGGCATGGCCGGCGCCTCGATGCCCGCCAGCCGCGCGGCGCCGCCCTTGGCGGCGTCGCTGGCCAGCTGGACCTGCCGGGCGAGGGGGTGCATGCCATGGCCGAGGCTTGCCTCGGCATAGGTCGCAAGGTCGACGCCGCCATCGCGGGCATGGGCCTCGGCCTTGTCCAGGAAGTGGGCGAGGTTGCCCAGCATGCGGCTGTAGATCGGGATCGAGACGTCATAGAGCGAAAGCGACAAGGCACGGTCTCCTGGAAGGTGAAGCTTCCAGATAGGGACTGGGCCCGCGCCCGCCAGGGGCGGGCGCTAAATCTTGGCCCTTTCCGAGACTAGGCGACCGGCCGCTGAGTTATGTAATTTGTTCTCCTTCTGTTCTTACACTATGAACGAGGCCTTGCTATCTTTCCTGTTTGGCGGCGGGCCAGGGAGATAGTCGATGGTGGGCTGGAACGGGGCTGACGATGAGCTTGGAGACGATAGCAGCACGCCAGATTGGATACGTTGGCGGACTAACCGCGTCGCCAAGTGGAACGATCCCGTCGCAGATGCGACAGGCCGAGAGCGCTGGAATGCCTCGACGAGGAGCGGCGGCAATCTGAAAGCCGCGACTCCCGGCCAGGTGCGGGCGCTTGCAGGTCGGCAGCGGGATCAGATCTCACCGCCCAAATGGCCGTACTGAGGGAAGATGACCAGCGCTTGGATCGGGGTGAGGGGACTTGAGCGCTGGGAGGCGCTTGAGCGGCTACGGCTGGTCGACACGGGCCGGGCCGCGGACGTCCAGAATGACCTCTTGGCGCTGACTGAATCGCCGAAAGGGTGGACGATTATCCGGTCGTTGAAATTCGCCTACCCGACGCACAAGCGCCTGGCGAAACTCTCCCTCGGAGCCGATGTGGTCGCAGCGCTGTTCCAGGTCGGGGTGGGGGTCAGCGGGGCGGAAGGATGGCGCGGGGGCCGGATGACGTGGTCGGTCTCCCACCAAGTATGGAATGGCGTCTACGATCTCGTTGTGAAAGGGGATCCGCCAAGCGTCCTGCGTGACATCGACCTGCAGCAGCGGGATTATCAAGATCGCGCCGGCGGTACGCCGGCGGACGGTGACTTCGTCTTCATGACGCCGCTCTTCTTGGCGCGGGAGGTTTGCGGCTATTTCCCCACGGAAGGATCGGAGCTTGATTTCACCGCCTTAGAGCCGGCGCCCTCACTGCTTGCTCGTGTGTTTCGTCGGGGCAAGACTTAGACCGCCTGCACGGCTGCCGGCGTACGGAGAAGAATTGCCGGGCTAGATGCGCGCGCGATCCGGCGCCAGCCGCGGGCCGCCGCCCATCAGCCGCAGGAAGTTGCCGCCCATCACCTTGGCGACCTCGCCCTCGTGCATTCCCTGCGCCAGCAGGGCGGCCGGAATCAGCGGCCACTGCGCGTAGTCGGCGAAGACCGGCATGTAGTTGGCGTCCATGTCGGTGCCGATCGCCACGTGGTCGACGCCCACCGCCTCGACCAGCCTAAGGATCGAGGTGATCCAGTCGGCGACGGTCTTCTGGCCGATGCCGGAGGGCACCGAGCCCACGATCCCGCCGTGCTCGGTCACCAGCCTGGCGTGCTCCAGGCTGACCAGCCGCGGATGGTCGACATCGGGCCGCTTCAAGTTGGTGTGCGAGATCATCATCGGCCGCGTCGAGACGCCGACCGCGTCGCGGGTAACGCCGAAAGAGGCGTGCGCCAGGTCGACGATCACGCCCACGCGGTTCATCTCGCGCACGATGTCCTTGCCGACGTCGGTCAGGCCGGGGAACCGCGGCGCCTCGGTCTGCGGGTCGCCGATCTGGTTCGGATGATAGTGGACGATGGTGATCGAGCGCACGCCGTCGGCATGGGCCGCGGCGATCCGCTCAAGCCGGTTCTCGATGAAGTCGCCACCCTCGACGGCGAACACGGCGGCGGTCCTGTGCGCGGCCAGCGCCCGGCCGATGTCGCCCGGCGTGCGTGCGGCGGCCGCTTCGCCCTTGGCCACCATGGCCTTCAGCACCGCGATCTGGCGGCGGTAGTCGGCCCAGGCTTCGCCGGGCGCGAACTCGCGCGCAGCCGCCAGTCCCCCGGTCTTGGTCTGCTCCAGAAGCACGGCGTCGGCGACGCAGTTGAACAGCGCCGCGGTGACCCCGCCCGCCTTCATCGCCGCCAGCGCCTTGGCCTCGAACGGCGCGCCCATGGCCCGGCTGGTGGCGGTCGGCTTGGCGAGGTCGCGCAGGAAGAAGCGGCCCGGGTGCGCATGGACGTCCACCGACGGATGCCTGGTGAGGAACGCTCGGCCGGCGGCGACCTGCGCCTCGCTGAGCTTGAGCCCCGTGCCGGCGCCCTGGGCGTCGAAGATCTGTTTCTGGGCGAGCGCCGGGCCGGCCATCAGCCCCGCCCCCAGGGCCGCGAGCGTCCCGCGGCGGGTGAAGCTACTCAAGCTATGGTCTCCAGCACGTCGCGCAGGGTGGTGAACAGCCGCCCGATCTGGTCCTCGGTGATGATCAGCGGCGGCGAGAAGGCGATGGTGTCGGCGGTTGGCCTGAGCAGAACGCCGCCGGCGAGCGCCTTGATCAGCGTTTCGTAGCCGCGTGCGCCGGACGCCTCGGGCCTGGGCTGCAGCTCGACGGCCGCCATCAGGCCGAAGTTGCGCACGTCGATCACATGCGGTGCGCCCTTCAGCGCGTGGGCGGCGTCCTCCCAGACCTGAGACAGCTCGGCCGCCCGTGTGAACAGGCCCTCGCGACGGTAGATGTCGAGCGTCGCCAGCCCGGCCGCACAGGCCGCCGGGTGGCCGGAATAGGTGTAGCCGTGGAAGAGCTCGATCAGGTTCTCAGGCCCGCCCACGATGGTGTCGTGCACCGCGCGGCTGGCGAACACCGCGCCCATCGGGAAGGCCGCATTGGTCAGGCCCTTGGCGGTCGACATCAGGTCCGGCGTCACCCCGAACACCTGGGAAGCGAAGGCCGCGCCGGTGCGCCCGAAGCCGGTGATCACCTCGTCGAAGATCAGCAGGATGCCGTGCCGGTCGCAGATCTGCCGCAGCCGCTCGAGGTAGCCCACCGGCGGCGGCAGCACGCCGGCCGAGCCCGCGACCGGCTCGACGATGACCGCCGCGATGGTCTCCGCGCCGTGCAGGGCGACCAGCCGATCCAGGTCATCGGCGAGCTCCGCCCCGTGCGCAGGCAAGCCACGTGAGAAGGCGTTCCTGGCCAGGTCGTGGGTGTGGCGGATGTGGTCGACGCCGGGCAGGGTCACGAAGGTCCGGCGGTTGTTGACCAGCCCGCCCACCGAGACGCCGCCGAAGCCCACGCCGTGGTAGCCACGCTCGCGGCCGATCAGCCGGGTGCGCGAGCCCTCGCCGCGCGCCTTGTGGTAGGCGAGCGCGATCTTCAGCGCGGTGTCCACCGCCTCTGACCCGGAGCCCGCGAAGAAGATGCGGTCGAGGCCGGGCGGGGAAATCTTCGCCAGCTGCGCGGCGAAATCGAAGGCCAGCGGGTGGCCCATCTGGAACGAGGGCGCGTAGTCCAGCTCCAGCAGCTGACGGCCCACCGCTTCGGCGATCTCCGGCCGCCCGTGGCCGGCGTTGACGCACCAGAGTCCGGCCGTGCCGTCCAGGACCTCGTGGCCGTCCTCGGCGCGGTAGTACATCCCGCTCGCGCCCACCAGCAGCCGGGGATCGGCCTTGAACTGCCGGTTCGCGGTGAACGGCATCCAGAAGGCCGAAAGGTCAGGCCGATTGCGTCGATCGATGTCGTTCATGCCAGCAAGCCCCGCGTGCGCCCCTACGAAATCAGGTTCGCGGCGCGCTCGCCAGGGGGCGTGCGGAAAAGCTTGGACTGTCCTAGGGCGTCAGAAGGTGTAGTCCACGCCGACGCGGAAAATGTTCGCCTTGACGCCGCTGTCAGAGGTGAACGAGAGGGAGCCGACGGCCGTGGATGTCGAGCCGCGGATGTGCCCGAAGTCCGCATAGAGCCACTCGCCCTTCAACGACCATTCCGGCGAGAGCGCGTAGCCGCCGCCCAGGCCTGCGGTCCAGCCGGACTTGGTGTCGTTCACCTCCAGGGTGGCGGTCCGCGGCGTGGCGGCGGTGTCGGAGTAGCGCATGGAATATTTCACGCTCGTCGCGGCGATGCCGCCCGTCGCGTAGAACAGCCAACGGTCCGTGACGAAGCCGATCCGCGGCCGCAGCGTCCAGATCCAGTCGGTCGTGAGGTGCTGATTGACGGTGTAGACGAGCGGCGGCGAGATGGTGAGCGCCGAGTTCGCGCTCTGCGTGGAGCTCTGGTTGACGTCAAGGAAGCCCCAATCGGTTTCGATCCCCAGCAGGAATCCGTCCGACACCCAGTTGTAGCCGCCCTCGAAGCCGCCGGTGAATCCCGACTTGTTCGAGCTGCTCACCGGCGCGGCGTTGAGCGCGGCGAGGTCGACCGGCGGGATCAGCGCCGAACCCGCCGCCTGGGTGGCCACCGTGCCGGTGTTGGTGTCGCCCCATGCGCCGCCGATGTTGCCGCCGATGTAGAAGCCGCTCCACGGCATCTTCTGGGCGAGAGCGGGAGAGCCGGCGGACATGGCCGTGAGCGACACCGCCCCGACAGCGGTGGCAAGCAGCAAGCGATTGGTCATGCGATCCTCAGGTGAAGCGGGCTTGGGGCGGCGAGCGTCGCAGTCGCCTGCCGGGGCGTCCCTCGGGTGGTCACCGGATGCCCGCTGGCCGTGGCGCCGGAGCCCGCCTGGCGTGCGCGGCGCTCGGGTAGTCGCCGGCGCCCATCTGGGCTGCGCGCCTGATGTCCAGGCGCAACGGAGCGTCCCAATCTGGCGGCTCACGCTGCAGGTGAACCATGCGAATGCGAACTCTCGTCCTGGCCGGCGCGGCCGTGGCGCTGGCGGTCCCCTCGTGGAGCGCCACCCAGTACGTCTATCCGGCCCGCGGGCAGAGCGCGGCCAAGCAGACGCGCGACGAGGGGCAGTGCTCCACCTGGGCGACGCAGCAGACCGGATTCGACCCGGCCCGGCCGCCGCCGGCCAAGGTGGCGGCCGACACCAAGGTGACCGGCAGCGGCGCGCGTGCAGTGGGCGCCGTCGGAGGCGCCGCGATCGCCGGGATCGCCGGCGGCAACGCCGGAACCGGCGCCCTGGTGGGCGCGGCGACCGGCGGACTGGTGAAGCGCGGCCGCGCGCACCGCGCCGCGGGAAAGGAAAACGAGGCCAACGCAAACGCCTACGCCGCAGATCGTTCGCGGTTCGACCAGGCGCGCGCGACCTGCCTGAAGGGCAGGGGCTACACGGTCAACTAGGCGATCTCGTCGGATTGTGAGCCGGCACTGTGTCGGCGCCGACCGAACACGCGCCTTGCGTGCGCGAGAGGCCCGAGGCGCCGACCGCGCGCCAGGCGCCCGCGCCGTTGTCGAGGTCCAGAGTGATGGTGAGGATCAGCGTCGCCGAGCTGATGGCGCCCTCCAGCCGATGACCGTCACCGTGGCATGGGAAGCTGAGGCACAGGTTGGACCCGAAGCTGGCCTGAGCCGGCTTCCACTCCTGGAAGAGCTTGGGGCCAAGACGGAAAATGCGCGGCGCCTGCGCACCCACGTCGCAGGTGACGATCCAGGGCCCCGCGCCGTGCGCCGCGCCGCCCGTTTGCAGCAGCAGCGCACCCAGAACAATGCCCGCCCAGTTCATCGGCCCATCCTCCTGCACGCAGCGAGGCTAGGACACGGCCAGATCGTCGCCCCTTGGGGTAAACCCTGAACGGGCGTGGGGCCCCGTGCTGATAGACATGATACATTGCGAGGTGTGAACTGGGCTGGGACGGTTGTTTTGGCGTGTGATTCGGCGGCTCGCCGGTTGGCGAGCAGCGCTTTCGGTCACGTAGCCTGATCAGCTAGAGGGCGCATCTGGGACCCATCACGCGCCGAACGTACGGGGATTGTCGCAGCCTGCGGCTGTCCTTCGTTCTCGGGAGAGTCGCATGCTGCGGATCCTCATTGCCGACGATCATGAAATCGTTCGCAAGGGCGTACGCGACATCATCGAAAGCCACCCCGGCTGGGAGGTGTGCGCCGAGGCGTCCGACGGCCAGCAGGCGCTGGAGCTGGCGTTGCAGCACAAGCCGGACATCGTGGTCCTGGACGTTTCGCTGCCGATCCTCAATGGCCTCGCGCTGACGCGGCGGCTGCAGAAGGAATGCGCCAATACGCGCGTGCTGCTCTTCACGATGCACGACGACGATGAGACCGTGAACGGCGGGCTTGCGGCCGGCGCCCGCGGCTACGTGCTGAAGTCCGACAGCGAGAGCAACCTGGAAGCCGCGATCTCGGCGCTGAACGCCAACCGCCTCTACTTCTCGTCGCCGGTTTCCGAGCTGCTGCTGGACGCCGCGCTGAACGAGCGCAAGCAATCTCGGCTGGAAAGCTTCACGATTCGCGAGCTCGAGGTGGCGCAGCTGATCGCCGAGGGCAACGGCAACAAGCAGATCGCACGGCTGCTGGACATCAGCATCAAGACCGTCGAGAGCCATCGCGCCGCGGCGATGCGCAAGGCGGGCGTGCGCTCGGCGGCCGAGTTCGTCCGCTTCGCCATCAAACACCACCTGATCCAGCCCTAGACCCTGTCCCGATTGGCTTGAATCAAGCCAACCGGGATGAGCAGGGTCGTCGCTCAATATCTGGAGCCCTTCTTATCCACTCACGACGATCGATCGTGAGTGGGAAGGGCTCTAGGTCGGCGCACCGGGCGGGACAGGGGTTTGGCCCGATAGTCGGCGTCCGGAGGCGGCGGAAGACTTGTGGCGCACCAGGAGGCGCCAAGTGGCCCGCGAGCCTTCCACACCGACCGCACCAGACGTCGCCCGCGCGCTTGCGTCGAACCTCTTCGTCCACTGCTTCCCGCTCGCACTGACCGACGCCGTGCGGCGCGCGCACCCGATGGGGTTCCACCAGTTCCAATTGCTGGCGCCTCAGGGCGCCGCCAGCCTGGGCCTGGGCGACGACGACCCGCGGGCCGTCGTCTCCACCGTCTGGGTGGACCTGACCAACGAGCCGGTGGTGCTGCGGGCGCCGCATACCCAGGGGCGCTATTTCATCCTGACCCTGATCGACACCGCGGCCAGGCCGTTCGCCAATTTCGGATCGCGCACAGGCGACGATGCGGGCCTCGACCTGGCGCTGGTCGGACCCAACTGGCGCGGCGAGCTGCCGAGCGGCCTGCGCGCCATTCGCGCGCCCAGCGACAGCATCTGGGCGCTGAGCCGGATCTACGCCCATTCGACGCTCGATTTTCGGCAGACCGTGGCCGTCGCCAAGCGGCAGTGCGTCGCGTTGCTCCATCTGGAGGCCGAGACCTCCCGCCAGGCGCAGCCGCAATGGGATCCCCCGTCGCTGGCCTGTCTCCGCCAGGTGGCGGAATTGGACCCCGCGACCTTCTTCCATCGCCTGGACGCCTATCTCGACCGGGCGCCGCATGCCCTTGAGCGCGCGCTGCGCCCGCATGTGCGCGAACTGCAGGCGGAACTCGGCGGCCCCCCGCCGCCATCCGAATGGAGCCGCGACTTCGAACGCGCGCTCGCCCGCGGCTTCGCCGACAGCCTGGAGGCGATCCGCGGCCAGACGCGCGGGCCCCCCGCCGCCGAGCCGTTCGGCTGGCGCCCGGTTGGCGACGTGCGCTCCGCAGGGATGAGCGCCGAGGCCCGAGCCGCCAGCGCCTACGGCGAGATCGGCGCGCCCGTCCGCGACGACCTCCTGTCACTCGTCTGTGACCACGATGCTTCGGGGCGGCCCCTCTCGGGCGCCCACTGCTACCGCATACATTTCGGTAGGAGCGCCCTGCCCCCGGCGAAGGCCTTCTGGAGCCTTTCAGCCAGCTCGGCCGCAACGCACGCCGAGCAGCGCAGCGTCGGCGATCGCTCGGAGATGACGCTCAACCCTGACGGCTCGCTCGACCTTGCGGTCCAGCACGCGCCGCCGGAACTCGGCCTCATCCGCAACTGGGCGGCCACGCCCGAGGGCGGGTTTTCGCTGATCATGCGCCTCTATTGGCCCGCGGCCGCGGCGCTCAGCGGAACCTGGCGCATGCCACCCATAGAACGCACGGATCCCGGCGCGGCCATGAGCCCGCAGCGTGGCGAGCCGCGATCGCGGTTCACCGGCGACGTCGGCGGAGACGAGCTTCGGCCGGCCCAGTCAACAGGAGGATGATCCGATGAAGCATTGCCGATGGGTCGCGTCGTTCGGAATGGCCGTTGCGATGCCGTTCGTCGCTGCGCCGAGCCTGGCCCAGGCGGCTCCCGCCGCAGCGGCCGCGCGGCCGGCGATCGAGCCGGAGTCCATCGAGGCGCTCGAGAAGATGAGCGCATTCCTGGCGACGCTGCCGGCGCTGGAGCTCACGTCTCAGACCAGCCTCGATCTCGTCACCAAGGATGGACAGCGCGTGCAGGTCGACGGTGTCGCCCGCTACAAGATCCGGCGGCCCGACGGGTTCGTGATCGAGACGGTCACGCCGCTGAAGACCCGCAAGTTCATCTACGACGGCAAGCAATTCACCATCGCCGCGCCGGCGCTGGGCTACTACGCGACAGTCCCGGCGCCGCCGACCAACAGCCAGACGCTCGACGTGCTCTGGGACAGGTTCAAGATCCAGCTGCCGCTCGAGGACCTGTTCCGCTGGAGCGATCCCAGCAAGCGCCGCCGTGAAGCGGTGCAATCCGGCTTCGACGTCGGCCCGGCTGTCATCGACGGGATCGATACCGAACAGTACGCCTTCCGCGAAGGCACGCTGGACTGGCAGGTCTGGATCAAGGAGGGCGACCAGCCACTCCCTCTCAAACTGATGATCGTCGACCGCTCCGATCCGGCCGCCCCGGCCTACATCGCCCGGCTCACCTGGAACCTCACCCCAACGCTGACGGCCGAGGATTTCAAGTTCCACCCGGCCCCCGACGCGAAGCCCATCCGCCTGACGGCGGCCAGCCAATAGGAGCTGACGATGAGCGACAGGATCGTCCACCGGATCGCGCTCGCGGTCACGTTCGCCGCCGTTGTCGGCATGGTCTGCGAGCCGGCATTCGCCCGTGGCGGCCGGGGCGGCGGCGGGGGCATGCGCGGCGGGGGCATGCGCGGCGGCGGCTCCAGCAGCATCAGCCGGCCCTCCGGCGGCGGGTTCGGCGGCTCAGGCAGCCGCGGCGGAGGCTACAGCTCCCGGCCCAGCGGCGGCGGCTCGCGGGCGAGCGCAGGCACCCTGCCCAGCGGCGGCCGCGGTAATCTCGGCGGAGCGGGCGGTGTCGGCGGCGTCGGCGGTGCTGGGGGCGTCGGCGGCGTCGGCGGGGTGGGTGGCGCGGGCGGGGTAGGCGGTGTCGGGGGCGTTGGCGGTGCGGGTGGTGTCGGCGGCGGCGGCCGGAACCAGATCAACGGCGGCGACCGCGTAACCAACATCGGCAGCAACAACAACATCAATATCGACGGCGGCGACTGGAACAACGGCTGGGGCGGCTGGGCCGACCATCCGATCGCCGCCGGCGTGGCGATCGGCGCCGTCGCGGCCACGACCGCCGCCGTGATGGGCAGCTGGTACTACTCCCTGCCGTACGGATGCTCGCCCTACTACACGTCCTACTACTCCTGCGGGGGCGTCTATTACGAGCCGCAGTACCAGGGCGACACGATCGTCTACGTGTCGGTGCCGGATCCGGCCAAGAGCGGCGCGGCCCAGAGCACGCCGAGCGCTCCCGCGCCCAGCGCAGCCGCGCCGCCGGCCGAGGCCCCGCCCAGCGGGGCTTGAGCCCCGGCCCGCTCGGCGGCGGGTCTAGTGCAGCATCCTGAGCGGCAGGCTGAACATCAGGAACAGCCCGAGGCCGCAGACGACCGCACCCATGGCCGCCAGGCCGATGCGGGCGCGGCCTGAGAACACCTGGCTGATGCCGCCGAAGAACATCGCCATCGCCAGCATCGCCTCGGCGCGCATGAAGGCGTCGGCTTTGTGGATCGCATCCTGGCCCGCGGCGAGCTCCCGCTCTGCCCTGGTGTCCAGGGCTTCGGCCGCGGCGAGCGCCGGCTGGCGGTAGGACGTGAGCTTGAACGGGCTCGACGCAGCCGCGGCCTTGGTGAAGGGGTGCTGGGCGATCCACTCGTGGAACGCCGACGCGAGCGTCTCGGGAAAGCGCTGCTCGTAGAGGGACGCCAGGCGCTCATTCCCCGTCTCGTGGGCGTTCAGCCAGGCGCTGAAGAGGTCGATCTCGGTGGCGCGCACGCTGCTGGCCTCCAGCGCAGCGCGCATGCCGGCCGTGTGCTCGGCGCCTGCCCGTCCATAATGGATCGCCTGCGCCCCATGCCACAGCCCGGCCTGATAGCTGGCCCACGAGGCGCCCAGTCCGGCCGTGGCGATGACGAACGCGATGGCCACCTCGAGCCGTCCGCCGGGCGCCGCGCCGCTAGCGGGGCTTCGCACGCGGGCGCGTCCTGAAAAGAGAAGCCCCGCGCCTCTGGAAGGCGCGGGGCAAGGTCCAGGAGGTTACATGGACAGCGTTCATGGCCTCCAGTTCCGCTCACTTAGGGGGGGATCACGGTGCTCGCGGACGCCCATAGGATGGCTGCCGAGCGAACTCGCGGCGATCAGGGAAACTACCGAGACGTGCGCCGGGAATGACCCAGCTCAGCCGGTGGCGCAATTCAAGCCGGATGGCGCCGCAGGCTGCTCGCGATCCGCCCCGCCGCCCACCGGGATGGTGACATCGACGCGAGTGCCGGGCCCGTCGCAGGAAATCTGGAAGACGCCGCGCAGTTGCTCGACGCGGGTGCGCATGCCCTCGAGCCCGACGCCAAGCGCGATCGCGCCAGGCTCGCCCCGCTGGAGCTCGGGGATGCCGCGCCCATCGTCGGCGATCTGCACTCGGAGCGTGTCCTCTTGCCGCGTGACGGTCACGCTCACCTGCTCGGCGCACGCGTGGCGGTGGACGTTGGACAGCGCCTCCTGGATCACCCGGAAGGCGGCGTGCTGCGCCTCTGCGCTGGAGTCCTCGATCGCGCCTTTCGAATGGAAGGTGGCCGCGAGCGCGGTCCGTGCGCCAAATCCCTTCACAAACCGGGCCGCGGTGTTGGCCAGCCCGTCGTTCGCGAGGTTCGGCGTCTTCATCAGGTAGGAGAGGATGCGGATCTCCTTCATCGCCTCCTGCAGGGACACGCCCATCTCGTCCAGGAGCGTCTGCACGCCGGGCACCTGATCCACCAGGCGGTGCAGGCGGGCGACCCCGAAGTTGAGGGCCGCCAGGTGCTGGCTCGTGGAATCGTGGAGCTCGACGGCGATCCGCTGGCGCTCCGCCTCCTGGGCCAACAGCAGCTGCTCGACCGTGCTGCGCAGCTTGGCCTGGGCGCTCGCCAGGCCGGTGAGGTCCTCGTGGGTGGCGACGAAGGAAACGCCCTTGCGCCCGGGAAGATGGGTGATCTGCAGCTGGCGCAATTTCCCCGCGCCATCCGCTACGACCTCATAGGTGCGGACGATGGTGTTCGACGGATGGTCCACGAGGTCGCGCAGATCGCGCCTGAAGGCCGGTTCGTCGAAATCCGCAAGCAGGCCGCGCAGAACCTCGAAGTAGGAGCGGCTTGCCGCGCCCGCTGGCTCCTGGGGGCTCAGCCGCGCCAAGGCCGCCCGCCAGGCCGCATTCTGGGAGACGATGAGCCCGTCCTCGCCAAACAGCGCGATCTCGACGATGCCTGAGCCCGCCCCCTGACGCGGCCCGGCGACAGGCTCTCCGTCCTCTTCGATGGCCGCTGTCCGGCGGGCGGTCCCGCCAAGCCGAAAGCGGACGCAGGCGCCGGTCGCCGTCGGCACGACGTGGTATTCGACCCATCGGCCGGGATGACGCTGTGAACGGCAGGAGATCACCGCGGGCCCCGCGGCGTCGATGCAGGCAGCCAGGGCGCGCTTGAGCTGACGGGGAAGCATCATCTGCCCGCGGACGTCGGCCCCGATCATGTTCAGGTCGTCGACGTCGAACCAGGCGCGCGCCGCGGGGGTGACCGCGGTGATGCGCCAGCCGCGATCGATGCTGAAGCCGCACGCCCCGCGGGTCGCGGGCCATCTGGGGCTGTTTGCGGCAAGGCTGCGGCATTCGCGCTGGACCGCGCTCAACGTCGCGAACTTCTCGAAGGTCGGCGCCGGCGAGGCCGCCGCAGTCCCGTCCCGAATGATCATCTCCCGCCCCTCAGCGTTCGAAGACTATAACATATGATGGCCTAAGACACAGCGTGTAATTGTATCTCATTCTCCCGGTGGTTGTATCGAATAATTCGTCCAACAGTCATTTGCCCTTGGACCTATGCGCCAGGTGCGCGTCGCGTGAGTTCCGTCAGGCCATTTGCGCTGTGCTTGGCCCAGGCTTTGACCAGGCTCCGGAAGTCCGCCCGATTGGTGACGCGGTTGCGCATCAGGGAGCCGTTGTCGCCGGCGACACGCCCATCGACCGCTCGACCGAGCAGGGCTCCGGTCATGGAGTCCCGCACCTCGACGACCAGGGTCGCGTAGCCCGCCTCGTTGGAGAAGGTGTGCGACCTCCCCATGTCGTTGCGTTCCGGGGCCGTGACCGAGATGTTGATGATGCCGTTCCGCACCCGAAGCACATCCGGCCCGGCTTGGGTGACCACCGGATAACCAGCGTCGACCATGGCCTGAGCGAAGATGTCGTTGGAAACCTCGATGCTCTTGGCGACCACCTTCTGGACCTCGGCGTCCGAGACGCGGCCGGAAAGGCCCGTCCGCGTGCTGTTGTAGTCCTTGGCCCAGTTCTTCTGGAAGGCCACCTCGGTGGGATCGAGCATCACCTTCTTGTAGCCGCGGAAGTCCGCATCCGGCGCCAGGTAGACCAGCTTCAGCTTCTTCGACGGAACCTGCATCAATCCGTCCCACTGGGTGGGCGGCTTGGCGCCCATGACCGGGTTCGCTCCGGCGGCGCCGATCGCTGCAGCCAGCGCCAGCACGATCACTTGGCGACGAATCATCTGCCCACTCCGATTGCCAACTTCCCAAAAGAACAATCGGGCCGAACCCAGGTCATGGCGATCAGCAGCAACCCGGAGAGGCGCTGACGCACAACCCCCGCTGCAGGTCTCAGGTGAGGCCGTTTGCCCCTATTCAGGAAAGCCTTGGCGGCCGCAGTTCCGATCTAATAATGATGGCAGCCGCCATATCGTGGCCACGTAATCGCCACGTGTTCCCCTTGAGTTGTTGCAACCGCCGGACGCCATGGGGCGCCCGCGGCCTGATTATTGCTCCACGGCGTCGTTATGGAAAACGCGTCCCAATTCAGGAAGCACGCGCGCGACTGCCGCGAGCTGGCCGAACGCCTGCAGGAAGGCGAAGCGCGCGAGCTGCTGCACCGCATGGCGCACCATTGGGATGCGCTGGCCGATCTGCGTGAGGATCCGGATTTCCCGCGGCGGACCTGCTGAGGACGGGCCGTTCCGCCTACGTCCAGGTGGTCGGCGGCTTCGGCCGGCGTAGAGGGGATCTCAACCGACTTTGCGGATCACGATCGAGAGCAACGCGAGCAGGCCCACGATCAGCAACAGGAAGGCTGTCAGGAAGGCGGGTGAATCCTGCAGGGCCTCGCCGAGCGGCCACGGCTGGTGAGCGGCCCCATGGCGGAGCGCGATGGTCTGGCGGTACCGCACCTGAGTCCAGATCCCCATGGCCAGGAATAGCAGTCCCAGCGCGAGCATCGCGAGGCCGACCCGCCGCGCCATCAGGTTTGCGTAGGCGTCCGCCGACCGCGAGGCGACGTCATTGAAGTAGGCGTTGATCGTGAAGCCGAAGCCGATCAGCGAAAGCGCCGTCTGCAGCATCTGCATGGTGAGCCGCTCGACATCTCGTAGGGCGGCCTCGAAGGCCAGCCGCTTGTCAGCCGCCGACAACTCCTCGTCGCTCCAGTCCGCGTGGGGCATGCTCTTGATGCGGGAGAGCTTTCGCATGGGGTGATCTCGTCAAGCCGGCGGCGACTAGAATGCCGCCAGGCCGTGCCGCCCATCGGGTGAGACCCTGATACGCCCGCTCACTGGCCGCCGAGCCCTCACCCTGCCGCAGGGCGATCCCGTCCCGAGGGCGGCGATACGGGTCCTTCAGGCTGTCCGGCCCTCAGGCCGCGCGCCTTAGGGTAATCACTGATCCCGAGGCTGCGGCCCCCGATGCATGCTTTGGCCGACGAAGCCACGGGATCGTCGGCCGAGATGACCTACTGCCTTGGAATGCTGCTGCGCGAAGGCCTGATCATGATGGCCGACACGCGGACCAACGCGGGCATCGACAACCTCTCGACCTATCGCAAGCTGCGCGTGCTGGGCCAGGAGGGCGAGAGCCTGATCGCTGTGGCGTCCGCCGGCAGCCTGTCGACCACCCAGATCGCCATCGAGCGCGCGATCGAGGGCTTCATCGCGCCCGACACCGGGATCAAGGAGATGCTGGGCGGCGTCCAGCGCATCCACCGAGCCGCCTTCCTGCTGGGCCAGGCCATCCGCAAGACGACCCAAGACTGGAAGGACTTCACTCAGGAAGGCATCGCCCTGGACGCCTCGCTGCTGGTGGGTGGCACTGTCCGCGGCGAACGAACCCGGCTGTTCATGATCTATGGAGCGGGGAATTTCATCGAGTGCGGGCCGGAGACGCCGTTCCTGCAGATCGGCGAGCGCAAGTTCGGCCAGCCGATCTTGGACCGGGCGCTGCGCTACGAGACACCGCTGGTCGACGCGCTGAAGCTCGGCCTGCTGTCGTTCAACACGACCATGCGCTCCAACGACGGTGTGGACTTGCCGATCGACATCATGACGGCGCGAGCGGGCTTCCCCCAGGCCGAGATGACCTACCGCGTGACCGCCGGTGACCCGTACTACCGCCAGCTGGACGCCGCCTGGTCAGGGGCGCTCACCGCCGCGATCGCCGCCATTCCCTCCCCGCCGTATATGGATCGGGCGGCCAATGAAGCCTCGAAATCCGTTCGCCGCCCGAAGGCGGACGAAATGGCGCATTTCGCATTTGATCGGGAGGCGGCCGGGCCGCGGGCCGGGGTCAGGCGGGCCGCCGTCGTGGATTCACCCGACGTCCCGTCCGCCCGCCCCGGCGCATCCTGACGGGGCTTCAAGACACATGTTAGAGACGGCATGGCGATCGAGATCGAGCGGAAATTCCTGGTCTGCGCGGACTCTTGGCGCACGACCGTCGTCTCCCGCCAGCGCTACGTCCAGGGCTATCTCTCGAAGACGCCGCGCGTCAGCGTCCGCATCCGGCGTGCCGGGGCGCTCGCGACCCTGACGCTAAAAGGCCCGCGCCACGGGATCGCGCGGGAGGAGTTCGAATATCCCATCCCCGCGGACCAGGCCGAGGCCATGCTGCGCCGGTTCTGCGCCGGCCTGACGATCGACAAGATCCGCCACTGGGCGCCCTACGATGGCATTCCTTGGCAGGTGGACGAGTACTTCGGATCGGCCCTGGGGCTGGTGGTCGCGGAAATCGAACTGGCGCATCCGCAGCAGGTCTTCTCCCTGCCCCCTTGGGTCGGCGCCGAGATTACCCATGATCCTCGCTACCGGAACTCCGCGATCGCCAGGCCCTCGTGGCGCAATCCCCAGCTCGGCGAACCGCCGGTAACGGGCGCTCAGGTGTCCGAGCGCCACCCCGGGCCTCTGACGCCGCATCCCTGAAACCGCGCCCGGCCGCGACCCGGCTCCGTTGCGGGTCCAGGCCCGATCCGTTGAACACCTCAGTTCGGCGCGGGACTCCTCGCGGGCGAGACCGTGCACTGCCGCAGGGCGGCCCGCCTCCCCTCGGTGCGCCGCCCCCATCGGGAACCGCCAAGGCTGTCCCTGGGGGATCACCCGATACCGAGAGGGCCCCCAGGCCAAGCACGCTCAGCAGGCGTCGGGACGCATCGTCCGCGCGTGCCAAATGGGGCTGTAAAGTGGGGAACGGCATGACCGATCATCGGCGGGGACTGAAGCCGCGCTTGCTTGCCGGCGTCGTGCTCGGCGCACTTGCAGCGGCGGGCGCCGCAGCGGCGGAAGCACCCAAGTTCGAGATCTACGGCTTCGCGCAGGCCGATTACACTCAGGACTTCAACCGTGTCGACCCCGCCTGGGACGATGCGCTCAGGCCCTCGAAAATCCCGACCGTAGACGGGCAGTTCGGTTCCGACGGCCAAAGCAGCCTCAGCGCCAAGCAGAGCCGCTTTGGGGTCCAGGCGAGCCAGGAGATCGCCGGCAGCCCGCTGTTCGTGAAGTTCGAGTTCGACCTATTCGGAACGGGCGCCGACGAAGGCCAGACGACGATGCGCCTGCGCCACTTCTACGGCAGCTGGGGTCCGATCCTTGCCGGGAAGACCAACACGCTGTTCATGGACGGCGACATCTTTCCCAACACCATCGAATACTGGGGCCCGCCGGGCATGGCGTTCCTGCGCAACCCGCAGATCCGCTACACCTACAAGACCACTAGCGGCCACGAGTTCGCGATCGCCATCGAGCACCCGAGCAACGACGTCGATCCCGGCAACATCCGCGAGCTCGACCCCGCGCTGGGCTCGGCAATCCAGGGCCACGAGGAGATTCCCGACCTCACCGCACGCTGGCGCTACGAGGGTGGCTTGGGCCACATCCAGCTGGCGGGCATCCTGCGCCAGGTGGGCTTCGATACCGCCGGAACCCCGGACAACAAGCCGAAGGGTCACGAGACCGGCTGGGGCCTCGATCTGACTGGCAACGTCAAGACCTGGGGCCGCGACGTCCTGCACCTGGGCTTCATCTACGTCGAAGGCATAGCCACCTACATGAACGACGTCGGCGTCGACCTCGGCCCGAAGGCCAATCCGATCGTCGCCCCGCCAATCGCCGGCGTGCCGCCGCCGGTATCGCTCGGCCCCAAGGCGCTGCCGCTGACGGGCGCCCTCATCTACTACGATCACTACTGGAACGAGCAGTGGAGCACGTCCATCGGCTGGAGCACCACCCACGTCGACAACACCAACTTCCAGGCGCTGAACGCCTTCCAGACCGGCCAGTACGCCTCGGCCAACCTGTTGTGGACGCCGGACAAGCACATCCTGATCGGCGCCGAGTACCTCTGGGGCCAGCGCGAGGACCGCAACGGCGCCCACGGCCAGGACAACCGGCTGCAGCTCTCGTTCAAGTACAGCTTCTCAAGCCTGGATTTCCAATGACCCAAGTGAGCCCATCACGCCGCCAGTTCGCTGCAGGCCTGGGCATGCTGGGCGCCGCCGCCTACGCCGGTTCGGCGCTGGCCCAATCAGGTGGCGGCGGCCCGATCGACACCGCCGTGCGGTCGGCCTACCAGCAGTTCAAGGACCTCAACGAGGGCAAGAACGCCGATTACATCCCGGCGCTCGCCAAGGTGCCGTCGCGCTACTTCGGCATCGCGCTGGTGACGCCGGCGGGCAAGGCCTACACGGCCGGCGACATCGAGCCCCGGTTCTCGATCCAGTCGATCTCCAAGGTCTTCACCATGGCGCTGGTCTTCCAGCAGTCCGGCGAGAAGACGGTCGAGGATGCGGTCGGCGTGGACGCCACCGGCCAGGTGTTCAATTCCATCGTGGCCGTCGAGCAGTTCCGCGGGAAGGAGATGAACCCGCTGGTGAACCCGGGCGCGATCGCCACCACCGGCACCGTGAGGGGCGCCAGCCCCAACGAGGTCTGGGCCAGGATCCTGGGCATCCATTCCGACTTCGCGGGCCGTCAGCTCGACATCGACCAGGAGGTCTACAAGTCGGAATCCGACACCAACCAGCGCAACCGCGCCATCAGCATGCTGATGTCCGCCTACGAACGGTTCCCGATGGATCCGGCGGTAGCTGTCGACCTCTATACCCGTCAGTGCTCGATCGCGGTGAACGCCAAGGACCTCGGCACAATGGCCGCGACCCTGGCCAACGGCGGCAAGAACCCGCTGACCGGCAAGCAGGTGATCGAGGCGCGTCACGTTCCGGGCATCCTCGCGGTGATGGCCACAGCCGGTCTCTATGACGACAGCGGCAAGTGGCTGTTCCACACCGGCCTGCCAGGCAAGAGCGGGGTCGGCGGCGGCCTGATCGCCGTCTCGCCGGGCAAGTTCGGGGTCGGCACGTTCGCGCCGCCGCTCGACGCGGCGGGCAACAGCGTGCGTGGCCAGCGCGCGATCAGCGCGATCTCCGATGCGCTCGGCGGCAATCCGTTGGCTTCGAAGCCTCTCTAGAGGCGGAGACCGCATCATGCGTAGCTCAAGGGCCGGGGTCGGGGCCCACAGGCGGGCGCGTCGCTTCCTCCGCGGTTCCGCCTCGCCGGGGATCCTGGCCTCCGTTCTGGTCGCGGCCGCGGGCCTGCCCGGGGCCGCGTTCGCCCAGGCTCTGGCGACCGCGCCGGCCGAAGCCGCCCCGCCCTCCGCCGACGACCTGCGCCGGCTGCGCCAGGAGTTCGAGGCTCTGAAGGCCGAGGAGGCTCAGGCCAAGGCCGCCGAGCAGGACCGCGCGCGCCGCATCGATGCGCTCGGCCGCCAGCTCGGCGGCGTGAGCCCGCCGGCCGTCGCCCCGGACATCCAGACGATCCCGGCGCAGCAGGCCGAGGCTGCCCCGCCGGCGAAGTGGGGCGGGTTCGAGCCCGGCAAGGGCGTGATCGTCGTGCGATCCGATATCGGCGAGGTGGACCTGGGGCTGGTGAGCTACCTGCGCTACCTGAACCAGCACGGTCTCGACAAGACGTACACGGACGCGTTCGGGCGGGTTAGGGGCCTCACGCCGCGCGAGGACTTCCAGCTCGCGAAAGTCCAGATCACGCTCCGGGGGTGGCTGTTCGATCCGCGGTTTGGCTACAACGCCTACGTCTGGACGTCGCAGACCAGCCAGGGGCTGGGGGCCCAGGTCGTCGCCGCGGGCAACATCAACTGGACGTTCAGCGAGGCCCTGAAGGTCTACTTCGGCATCCATTCGATCCCGTCGACGCGATCCACGAACCGGACGTTCCCGATCTGGCTTCGCAACGACAACCGGCCGATCGCCGACGAGTTCTTCCGCGGCTCGTACACCCAGGGGATCTGGGCCGAGGGAAAGCTCGCGAAGGGCCTGGAATATCGCGTGATGGTCGCCAACAACCTGAGCGCGCTCGGCGTCAACGCCGGCCAGCTTGATGCGAAACCCAACACCTGGTCCGGTGCGCTGACCTGGATGCCGACGACGGGAGAGTTCGGCCCGGGCGCCGGCTTCGGCGATTTCGAGGACCACCAGAAGGTCGCGACGCTGTTCAGCGCCCACTTCTCCCGCAGCACGGAAGACCCGCAATCCCAGCCCAACACGGAGTCGATCGAGAACACCCAGCTGCGGCTTTCCGACGGAACCCTGCTGTTCGCCGAAAACGCCTTCAACACCCCCGGGAAGATCACCGAAGCGCGGTACCGCATGATGGCGCTCGACGCGGCCGTCAAATACAGAGGCTACGCGCTGGAGTTCGAATATTACTCCCGCTGGCTCGACCACTTCAGGGTCGAAGGGTTCGTACCCGTCACCGACCTCTACGACTCCGGCTTCCAGCTTCAGGCCTCGGCCATGCTGATCCCGAAGAAGCTCATGCTCTACCTCTCGGGATCGAAGATCTTCGGGCAGTACGGCGATCCCTACGATGTCGCCCTCGGCGTCAACTGGTACCCGCTCGACCGCCGCGACCTGCGCGTCAATGTGATGGGCCTCTGGGTCGACCACTCGCCGGTGGGCTACACGGCCTATCCCCTGCCGGTCGGCGGCAATGGCTTCACGCTCGTGTCCGACTTCTCGCTCGCCTTCTGACGGGAGGAACCGCCCCATGTCCCCGCCGATCGGATCGACATTGCGCCTCGGCCTGCTGGGCGCGGCTGCGTCGATCGCCTGCGTGTTCCCCGGATCCGCGGCGACGCAAGGGCGGCCCTCCTGCGAGTTCAGCGACAGCCACTTCCACCTGAAGAACTATATCCAGGAAGGTCCCTCGGCCGGCGAGGTGCTGAGGCTAATGGGGCCCAGGGTCTGCCGCTCGACCCTCTTCGCCCTGCCGCTGCAGCAGGAGTGGCTCTACCACCTCAGCGCTGACATCGCGCCGACCTACTACCTGGAGAGCGACGCGCCGCTCTACTACTATTCGTTCACCGACGCCGTCACGGCCATGGAATATCGGGCGCTTCCGGCCGAGGACCGCGCTCGGTTCGATCCGATGATCACCGGCTTCAACCCGGCCGACATGTACGCCGCCGACCACGTGCGCCGTGTGCTGACGGTGTTCCCTGGCGTGTTCGAGGGGATCGGCGAGTTCTCCGTCCACAAGGAATTCGTCTCCTCCAAGATCGCCGGCGGCCCTGCCAGCCTCACCGACCCGGCGATGGACCGGCTGCTGGATTTCGCCGGCGAGGTCGGCCTCGTCGCGATCCTGCACAACGACATCGTCATGCCGTTCACCAAGGAGCCGAAGGTCCGAGCCTATTTCGACCAGCTCGACGCCCTGTTCGTCGCCCACCCCAGGACCACGATCATCTGGGCGCACATGGGAGTGGGGCGCGTCGTCCAGCCGGTGAAGGGCCAGGTCGCCTACCTGGAGGAGATCCTGACCGATCCCAGGACGCAGAATGTCTACTTCGACCTCTCGTGGGACGAGGTGGCCAAGTACGTGGTCGCCAACGACCAGACGATCGAGATCATGGCCGGGCTGATCAACCGCTATCCCGATCGCTTCCTGTTCGGCACCGACGTCGTCGCGCCCCGGACTGCCGAGGCCTATTTCGGCGTCTACGACATGTACCGGCCGCTCTGGGCCAGGCTGACGCCCGAGACCCGCGAGAAGGTGCTCAAGGCCAACTACGCACGGCTGTTCGACGCAGCGCGCGTCCGGGTCCGTGCTTGGGAAACCGCCAACGTCCACTAGCCCGCCGGGACGCCCTCGGCGCCTCGGCTCGGGCGCGCATTACCGTTGGGAATCCCTGAGGTCCGGGATTGGGGCTTCACCTGATGCAGCCCATGCGGGCTGGGATCATGGTCACGCCTCGGTTGACTTCTTCGAACTGGGAACTGGGGAGCTAGAGATGACACATCGTGCGTCGGGAATCGCAATCGCCATGGTCCTGGCGGCTGGCGGAATAGCGTTGAGCGCGTGCGCCACGGAGGACTACGTCGATCACCACGTGGGCTTGGTGAACGCCCGCGTCGACGAAACCAACAGCAAGGTCGACGCCTTGAGCGGCCGCGTCCAGACCGTCGCCCAGGGCGCCCAGGCCGCCGGGCAGCACGCCGAGGCGGCCTACGCCCTGGCGAGCACGAAATCGGAGGCCAAGTTCAACTACGCCGACACCAATCAAGGCGCCTCGGTCACCTTCGACACCAATAAGTGGGCGCTGACCGACGAGGCGCAGGCGACGCTCACGGCGCTCGCCGAGAAGCTGAAGACCGCCAACAAGGACGTCTATGTCGAGATCGTCGGTCACGGCGATCCCCGCGGAAGCGTCATGGCCAACCGCGTGCTGGGCGCCAAGCGCTCGCTCGAGGTGCAGCGGTTCCTGGCTGGCCAGGGCGTGGCGCTCGGCCGTCTGTCCGTGGTCTCCTGGGGCGAGGAGAAGACGGCGAACCCGAACGATCGTTCTCCGGAGGCCCTTCAGGCGAACCGCCGTGTGGACGTCATCGTCAAGGGCTGATCCGGCCGTCGCGACCGGGCGGGCGCCGAAAGGCGACCCGCCCGTCCGTACGGGTGATCTCGAAAGGATTCGCCCATGTCCATGATCCTGATCGGCGGTGCGGCGCTTGCGCTACTCGCGCCGAGCGCGCAGCCGCCGCAGGTCGCCTCGGGCGCGCGCATCGCGGAAACCCGCTGCGCCGTGTGCCACGCCATCGGATTGAAGTCCGAAAGCCCGAAGGTCGGCGCACCGAGCTTCGACGAGATCCGGCTGGAGTACAACGAGCCCTCGCTCGAGCGGAAGCTGCTGCACATAGCCAAACATGGCCATCGCAGCATGAAGCCGCTCGCGATCAGCCCGCACGAGGCCGCCGACATCGCGGCCTATGTGGAATCCCTCCGGCCGCAGGGATATCCATAGCCCGGCTCAGTTCCGGCTCACCGCGGCGCCTCGCCCGAAGAGGGTGACCGCCTAGACGCGGTGGCCGGTCCCGATCAGGTGGTCCGCGCGGGGCGTGAGAAGGCGGTCCGGGTGCAGGTGCCCGGCGTCCACGCCGGCCCGTGCGAGCGCCTCCGGGAGGGGTTCGCCGCGCACCAGGGCTCCGGCGAGCCGCCCCATGGCGGGCGCGGTCTGGATCCCGTAGCCGCCCTGGCCGGCGAGCCAGAAGAAGCCCGGCGCGTCGCTGGCGAAGCCGACCACCGGGGTGCGGTCCTCGACGAAACTGCGAAGCCCCGCCCAGCTTCGGCGGATGCGGCGCACCTCAAGCGTCGTCGCGCTCTGCACGCGGTCGACGGCGATGGCGATGTCGAGCTCTTCCGGCTGCGCGTCGCAGGGTTCGGCCGGCGTCTCGTCTCCGGGCGACAGCAGCAGGCCGCCGGCGTCAGGCCGGAAGTAGAATTGCTCGTCGGCGTCGATCACCATCGGCCACGAACCCGTGTCGGAGCCTTGCGGCGCATCGACGATCAGCGCGGTCCTGCGGCGCGGCTGAAGGCCCACGGTGGCGGCCCCCGCCAGTTCGGCCACCCGATCGGCCCACGCGCCGGCGGCGTTGATCACGGTGGCCGCCGCAACGCTGAACCCCGCCGTTTCGACCGTCCAGACGCCGCGGGCGTACGACAGTCCGATCACCTCGGCGTCGAGCCGGATCTGACCGCCGAGCGCGCGCAGCTCGCGCAGCCAGCCCTGATGCAGGATGTCGACGTCGATATCTGCGGAGCCGGTCTCGACGACCCCGGCTGCGACGTAGTCCCTCCGCAGGATCGGGCAGAGGTCGAGCGCCTCCGCTCCGGTCAGCCGGCGAACGCTGGGCGCCACGTCCGGAAGCGCGGCGAAGGCCTCGAGCTGCCCCAGCTGCCGGGCGGCGGCGATGTGCAGGGCCCCACGCGGCCGGACGATCGGCGTCTCGGCGAAGGCTGCGGGTGGCGCATACAGGAAGTCGCGGCTGGCCCGCGAGAGCGCGCGGACCGGGGCGCTGCCGTAGATCTCGGAGAACAGGGCCGCCGAACGGCCGGTCGAGTGCATCCCGGCGAACGCCTCGCGCTCCAGCACCACGACCCTGTGGGTGCTGGCCAGCGCCGCGGCGGCCGAGGCGCCGGCGATCCCCGCGCCGATGACAACGACGTCCGCGGATTCAATGCTCATGACATCGCAACCTTTCGAAGCAGCCCCAGACCTGAGGGCCTTGCGGAAACAGAAACCGTGTGGGCCGGGCGCCGTCGCGCCGAAGCCGCTGTCGTGGAGCGCACCGTCAAGCGCTTACGCGAGCATTGCGCAGGTCGAATCGAGAGCCGAAGGTCATGA
>JBJMQX010000129.1:0-29185 GCA_045802455.1 Phenylobacterium sp.
CAGATCGAGAACCAGGTCTCCGACGAGAAGCAGTGCGGCCACCAGGACGGCAAGGTCACGGTCCCGCACGAGGACTTCCTGGCGAAGGTGCGCGCCTGCCGCTACGCCTTCCTGGAGCTGGGCGTCGACAACGGCGTCATCGTCACCCGCACCGACAGCCTGGGCGCGGGCCTGACGAAGCAGATCGCCGTCAGCCACCAGCCCGGCGACATCGGCGACCAGTACAACAGCTTCCTCGACTGCGAGGAGATCTCGCCGGCCGACATGAAGAACGGCGACGTGGTGCTGAACCGCAACGGCAAGCTGCTGCGGCCCAAGCGCCTGCCGTCCAACCTGTTCCAGTTCCGCGCCGGCACCGGCGAGGACCGTTGCGTGCTCGACTCGATCACCTCGCTGCAGAACGGCGCGGACCTGCTCTGGATCGAAACCGAGAAGCCGCACATCGACCAGATCGCCGGCATGATGGATCGCATCCGCGCGGTCATCCCGACCGCGAAGCTCGCCTACAACAATTCGCCGTCGTTCAACTGGACGCTGAACTTCCGCCAGCAGGTCTACGACGCCTGGGCCAAGGCCAAGAAGGACGTCTCCGCCTACGACCGCGAGAAGCTGATGAGCGTGGACTACGACGCCACGCCGCTGGCGCAGGAGGCCGACGAGCGTATCCGCACCTTCCAGGCCGACGCCGCCAAGCGCGCGGGCATCTTCCACCACCTGATCACGCTGCCGACCTACCACACTGCCGCGCTCTCCACCGACAACCTGGCCAAGGAGTACTTCGGGCCGGAGGGCATGCTGGGCTACGTCCAGAACGTCCAGCGCGTGGAGATCCGCCAGGCCATCGCCTGCGTGAGGCACCAGAACATGTCGGGGTCCGACATCGGCGACGACCACAAGGAATACTTCGCCGGCGAGGCGGCCCTGAAGGCCGGGGGCGTCCACAACACGATGAACCAGTTCGCCTAGAGGTGTGAGATGACGATGGAACGGTTCTGGGTGGTCGGCGGCGAGTACAGCTGCCTGGCCTTCAAGACGCTGAAGAACGGCGCCCCGCAGGTGCTGGGCCCGTTCGAAACCCGCGACGAGGCTCGCGCCGCCTGGAAGCGGGTGTCCGACGAGACCCGGGCCTGCGCCACCGCCAAGTACGCCATCGCCGCCGAGCAGCTCGTCCTGCCCAACTGAGCGGCCAACGCACCTAGGCCTCCCGTCCTCGTGGCGGGGGGCCCTCTTTGTCTTAGACTGCGGCGCCTCTTCAAGCCGCGCCCGGAGCCGCCGCCATGTCCGTCGACCTCGCCGCCCGCCCCGCCGTGCAGTTGAAGGGCCCGCCCATCGCCCGCGGCGAGGATGTGCTGACGCCGGAAGCGCTGGCCTTCCTGGCCGACCTGCACCGACGCTTCAACGACCGCCGGCTGGAGCTGCTGGCGCTGCGCGAAGAGCGCCAGACCCGCTTTGATTCCGGCGCCGCGCCGGACTTCCTGCCCGAGACCGCGAAGATCCGGGCCGGCGACTGGAAGGTCGCGCCCATCCCCGCCGACCTCCTTGACCGGCGCGTGGAGATCACCGGGCCGGTCGACCGCAAGATGATCATCAATGCCCTGAACTCAGGCGCGAAGGTGTTCATGGCCGACTTCGAGGACGCCTCCTCGCCGACCTGGGCCAACATGGTCGAGGGGCAGGTCAACCTAAAGGACCGCTGGGCCGGCAAGATCGGCTTCACCGACGCCTCCACGGGCAAGGCCTATGCGCTGAAGGACAGGGTCGCCACCCTGATGGTCCGTCCGCGCGGCTGGCACCTGCCGGAGGCCCATTCCCTGGTCGATGGCGAGGAGATGTCGGGCTCGCTCTTCGACTTCGGACTCTACTTTTTCCACAACGCCAAGGCGCAGGTCGCCGCCGGCAGCGGGCCCTACTTCTACCTCCCGAAGATGGAGAGCCATCTGGAGGCGCGGCTCTGGAACGAGGTCTTCCTCCATGCCCAGCAGGCGCTGGGCCTGCCCACGGGGACCATCAAGGTCACGGTGCTGATCGAGACCCTGCCGGCCGCCTTCGAGATGGACGAGATCCTCTACGAGCTCCGCGACCACATGGCGGGCCTCAACTGCGGCCGTTGGGACTACATCTTCTCGTTCATCAAGCGGCTGAAGACCCACCCGGACGCGCTGACTCCGGATCGGGCCGTGATGGGGATGGGCTCCGGATTCCTGGCGGCCTATTCGCTGAAGCTGATCCAGACCTGTCATCGGCGGGGGGCCTTCGCCATGGGCGGCATGGCGGCGCAGATCCCGGTCAAGGGCGACGCGGCGGCGAACGAGGCGGCCTTCGCCAAGGTGCGCGCCGACAAGGAGCGGGAGGCCGGCAACGGCCACGACGGCACCTGGGTCGCCCACCCGGACCTGGTGCCGGTCGCGACGGAGGTCTTCGACCGGCTGATGCCGGGGCCCAACCAACTCGAAAAGCTCCGCGAGGACGTCGCCGTCAGCCGCGAGGACCTGCTGCGCGTGCACGAGGGCGAGCGCACCGAGCACGGCCTGCGCGAGAACATCCGTGTCGGCGTGCAGTACATCGAGGCCTGGTTGCGGGGACGCGGCGCGGTGCCGCTCTACAACCTGATGGAGGACGCCGCGACCGCCGAGATCAGCCGCGGCCAGATCTGGCAGTGGATCCGCCACAAGGCGACCCTGGCCGACGGCCGTGAGGTGACGCCGGCGCTGTTCCGCCAGGTGTTGGACGAGGAAATGGCGGCCCTTCGCCAGACCCTGCCCGCCGCCGCCTTCGAGGGCGGCCGCTTCGCCGAGGCCGTGAAGATCTTCACCGACATGAGCCTGTCGGACGGCTTCGAGGAGTTCCTGACGCTGCCGGCCTACCGCGCCCTCGACTAGGCGCGGGCGGTGTCCACGCGCTCCCCTAGCGGCGGGGGCGCGACCTCGAGCAGGCCGAGCCGGAAGGGCGCGGCGCCCAGCACGCCGCCTATCAGCGGCGCGACGATGAACAGCCAGAGCTGCGAAAGCGCCTGGCCGCCGGTTAGCACCGCCGGGCCCAGGCTGCGCGCCGGATTGACCGAGACGCCGGTCACCTGGATGCCGACGATGTGGATCGCGGCCAGCGTCAAGCCAATGGCGAGGCCGGCGACGGCGGGCGCCGCGGTGGACCGCGTGGCGCCCAGGATCACCGCCACGAAGAGCGCGGTCATGACGATCTCGAAGATCGCGGCGGCCTGGACTGAGAAGCCGCCCCCGTACTCCGGGCCCCAGCCGTTCACCCCGAGGTGCTCGGTCGACCCGGCGATGGCCGCGAGGATCACGGCGCCCACCAGTGCGCCGGCGCACTGGGCGACCCAGTAGACCAGCATGTCCGTGAGGCTCATGCGCCCGGCGATGAACATGCCCAGGCTGACCGCCGGGTTGACGTGCCCGCCGGAGATCGGCCCCAGACCGTAGGCTAGCGCCACGATGGCGAAGCCGAAGGCCAGCGCCGCGCCCAGCTGGCCCACGTGGTCCCCGCCGAGCACCACCGCGCCACAGCCGAACAGCACCAGGATCAGCGTCCCCAGGAACTCCGCGATAGCCCGCGCCATGGCTCACCTCGCTGCCTCAAACGTCGGACGCTAGCTGGAGCCCGGGTGGGCGCCATGCGCAGAAGCCCGGAGGTCGCGGCCCCTGGGAACCCTAGAGGCCGCCCATGCTGGCCAGCGCGACGCCCCCGTCCACCGCGATGGTGTCGCCGACCACATAGTCGCCGGCCGGGCTCGCCAGGTAGATGGCGGCGCAGGCCATGTCCTCGTCGCGGCCGATGCGGCGGGCCGGGATGCGCTTGGAGACCTCTTCGCCCTGGTCGCGGGCGACGCGGTTCATGTCCGATGCGAAGGCGCCGGGCGCGATGGCGGTGACGGCGATGTGGTCTGCCATCAGCCGCGCGGCCATCCGGCGGGTGAGATAGATCAGCCCGGCCTTGGAGGCGTGGTAGCTGTAGGTCTCCTGCGGGTTGAGCCGGATGCCGTCGATCGAGGCGATGTTGATCACCTTGGCCGGCCGCTCGTGCGTGCCCGCGGCCTTCAGCGCCCCGTGCAGCGCCTGGGTCAGGAAGAAGGGGGACTTCAGGTTCAGGTTCAGCACCTTGTCCCAGCCGCTCTCCGGGAACTCGTCGAATTCCGCGCCCCAGGCCGCGCCGGCGTTGTTGACCAGGATGTCGAGCTTGGTTTCGTGCGTGAGGAACCGGTCGACGAAGCTCTTGATGCCTTCGTTGGTCGAGAGATCCTGCGGCAAGGAGATGCACGCCTCGCCCAGCTCGGCCGCCGTCTCGTCGCACTGGGTCGCCTTGCGCGAGGTGATGTAGACTTTCGCACAGCCGGCCTCGAGGAAGCCGCGGGCGATCATCCTGCCGATCCCGCGCGAGCCGCCGGTGACAAGGGCCACGCGGCCCTTCAACGAGAACATGTCGAGCATCATGGCCGCTTCCCTCCGGATCGACGCGGCGAGCGCCGCCTTAGCCGTTCGAAAATCCCCTCGCACATTTGACTTGGAAGGGTCCAGCGGGCTCTGTAACAAGCGTTTGAATTTTCGCGCCCAGGCCCGCTCGACCGGCGGAAAGGTGCTGATCCCAAGGAGCCCAGGATGACCGAGATCAATGCGGTGACGACCCTCACGCACGAAGGCGACATCGCCATCGTCACCCTGAACTCGCCGCCGGTGAACGCGCTCTCGGCCAACGTCCGCGACGGGCTCTCCGAAGGCTTCAAGGCCGCCATCGCCTCGGACGCCAAGGCCATCGTGCTGATCTGCGAAGGCCGCACCTTCATCGCGGGCGCCGACATCACCGAGTTCGGCGGCGCCATGAAGGGCGTGAGCCTGCCGGACGTGCAGGCCACCATGGAGAACTCGCCCAAGCCGGTGATCGCCGCCATCCACGGCACGGCTCTGGGCGGCGGCCTGGAGGTCGCACTCTGCGCCCACTATCGGGTCGCGGTGCCGTCGGCGCGCGTCGGGCTTCCAGAGGTGAACCTGGGCCTGCTGCCGGGCGCGGGCGGCACCCAGCGGCTGCCGCGCATCGTGGGCGTCGAGGCCGCCCTCGACATGATGACCTCCGGCCGCCACGTCCCCGCCAAGCAGGCGCTGGCCGCCGGCCTCGTCGACGAGCTCGTCGAAGTGGGCAAGCTGCTGGAAGGCGCGCTGGCGTTCGCCCGCAAGGCGGTCGCCGAGAACAAGCCGCTGGTGAAGGTGCGCGAGAACAACGCCAAGCTGGAAGCGGCCAAGGGCCACCCGGAGATCTTCGCCAACTTCCGCAAGGCCAATGCGCGCAAGTTCCGCGGCTTCCTGGCGCCGGAGTACAACATCCGCTGCGTCGAGGCGGCGGTGAACTCGGCCAGCTTCGAGGATGGCCTCGCGGTCGAGCGCAAGCTCTTCATGGAGCTGATGACCGGCCCGCAGTCGGCCGCCCAGCGCTACTACTTCTTCGCCGAGCGCCAGGCGAACAAGATCCCCGACGTGCCGGACGACACCCCGACCCGGCCGATCAGGAAGGTCGGCATCCTGGGCGCCGGCACCATGGGCGGCGGCATCGCCATGAACTTCGCCAACGCGGGCATCCCCGTGACCATCGTCGAGCTGAAGCAGGAGGCGCTGGACCGCGGCCTCGGCGTCATCAAGGGCAACTACGACCGCACGGCGGCCCGCGGCGGGTTCACGCCCGAACAGGTGACGGAGCGGATGGGCCTGCTGACCGGCTCGCTTTCGATGGAGGATTTCTCCGACTGCGACCTGGTGATCGAGGCGGTGTTCGAGCGGATGGACATCAAGAAGGACGTGTTCACCAACCTCGACCGGATCTGCAAGCCGGGCGCGATCCTGGCCACCAACACCTCGGCCCTGAACATCGACGAGATCGCCTCGGTGACCAAGCGGCCGCAGGACGTCATCGGCCTGCACTTCTTCTCGCCGGCCAACGTCATGAAGCTTCTGGAGGTGATCCGCGCCGACCACACGGCCAAGGACGTGATCGCCACCTCGATGAAGCTCGCCAAGCAGATCGGCAAGATCGCTGTCCTGGCGGGCGTGACCCCGGGCTTCATCGGCAACCGCATGCTGGCCCAGCGCCAGCGCGAGGCCCAGAAGCTGGTGCTGGAAGGCGCCATGCCGTGGGACGTCGACCGGGTGCTGTACGACTTCGGCTTCCCGATGGGTCCGTTCGCCATGAGCGACCTGGCGGGCCTGGACATCGGCTGGGTGAAGGAGAACTCGAAGGGCGAGACCATCCGCGACGTGCTCTGCGAGATGGACCGCCGCGGCCAGAAGACCGGCGCGGGCTACTACGACTACGACGAGAACCGCCAGGCCAAGCCCAGCCCGGTCACCGAGAAGATCATCAACGACTTCATCGTGAAGTCCGGCGCCAATCCGCGGAAGATCAGCGACGAGGAGATCCTCGAGCGCTGCGTCTATCCGATGATCAACGAGGGCGTGAAGATCCTGGAAGAGGGCAAGGCGATCCGCCCGTCCGACATCGACGTGGTCTGGGTCAACGGCTACGGCTGGCCGGTCTACCGCGGCGGCCCGATGTTCTACGGCGACCAGGTCGGCGCGGCGAACGTGCTGGCCAAGATGTCCGAATTCCAGGCCACCATGGGCGACGTCTTCAAGCCCTCCGCCCTGCTCGAACAGACCGTCGCCGACGGCAAGAAGATTTCCGAGATCAAGGCCTAATCCCGCGCTTCCCCTTTCCTCCCAAAGGACATCTTCCCATGCGTGAAGCCGTCATCGTCGCCGCCCGTCGGACCCCCATCGGCAAGGCCTATCGCGGCGCGTTCAACAACACCTACGGCGCGACGCTTGCCGCCGAATCCATCCGCGCGGCGGTCGAGCAGGCGGGCGTCGATCCAGGCGAGATCGACGACGTCGCCATGGGCTGCGCGCTGGAGCAGGGCACGACGGGCAACAACATCGCCCGCCAGGCGGCCCTGCGCGCCGGCCTGCCGAAGACGGTCTCCGGCATGACCATGGACCGCCAGTGCTCGTCGGGGCTGATGGCGATCGCCACGGCCGCCAAGTACATCATCAACGACGGCGCGCCGATCGCCATCGGCGGCGGCGTGGAGTCGATCAGCCTGGTCCAGAACGGGCATATGAACGGCTTCATGGCGCGCGATCCCTGGCTCGACGAGCACGTGCCGGAGCTCGCCACCTCGATGATCGAGACGGCTGAGATCGTGGCCGAGCGCTATGGCGTCTCCCGCGAGGCGCAGGATGAGTACGCCCTGCAGTCCCAGCAGCGTACCGCCCAGGCGCAGTCGGAGGGACGCTTTGCGAACGAGATCGTGCCGGTCACCACGGTGATGAAGGTGGTCGCCAACAAGGAGACCGGCGAGACCGCTGACAAGGAGATCACCATCTCCGGCGACGAGGGCAACCGGCCGCAGACCACCCTGGACGACCTCAAGAAGCTGCAGCCGGTGTTCAAGGGTGGCCGTTACGTCCAGGAAGGCAAGTTCGTCACCGCCGGCAACGCCTCCCAGCTCTCCGACGGCTCGGCCGCGGTGCTGATGATGGAACGCGCCGAAGCCGAGAAGCGCGGGCTCAATGCGCTGGGCGCCTACCGCGGCATGGCGGTGGCCGGCTGCGGACCTGAGGAGATGGGCATCGGACCGGTGTTCGCCATTCCGAAGCTGCTTGAGCGCAACGGCCTGACCATCGACGACATCGACCTCTGGGAATTGAACGAGGCGTTCGCCAGCCAGGTGCTCTATTGCCGCGACAAGCTGGGCATCCCCAACGAGAAGCTGAACGTCTCCGGCGGCTCGATCTCCATCGGCCACCCCTATGGGATGACCGGCGCCCGCTGCACGGCGCACCTGATGTACGAGGGCAAGCGCCGTGGCGCGAAGTACGGCGTGGTCACCATGTGCGTCGGCGGCGGCATGGGGGCGGCGGGGTTGTTCGAGATCTACTGAAGCCAGGGGGCGGCGATCTGGAGGTTCCACCGCCGCAGCGCATGGGAACTGCTCTGCAACCTCCAGGTGCTTGGCGTTGACTCCCACTTTCTTGCGTGTGTCGATAGTCGGTAACCCTTAGGCGGCGTCATCAGACGCCTCGTCTTCGGAATGGCGCTGGCGGAGATTTGTCGTTCCGCAGACAGGGACCCGATGTCGAGTCGCGAGCGTTGGGTGATCACGGGGGCGACAGGCCTCGTCGGCGCTGCAGTCTCCGTGGCGGCCGCCGCGGCCGGCGTCGATGTTGTTCGCACCTCGTCCTCAGGTGACGCGGGAAGCATTCGCTGCGATATCCGCAACAAGCGGGCGCTGTTTCGCCTGTTGGATGCAAAATCCCCCGATCGCGTGATCCACCTCGCGGCTCTCTCCAAACCGGGCGCGGTGGCGGCGGATCTGGCGCTGGCCCGGAACATCAATGTCTCCGCCACTGCAAGCATCACGGAGTGGTGCGCCGCCCACGGCCGCTGGCTCCTCTTCTCCTCGACCGACCAGGTCTTTTCGGGCGAGCAGGGACCGTACAGCGAGAAGGACCGTGCCGCGCCAATCACAGATTACGGGCGCACCAAGCTCGAGGCCGAACGGGCAGTGGCGCAGGTCCCGAGCCTCATCGTCCGCTTCGGCTGGGTCTTGAACGACGGTCCGGCCGATCGCCAGGATTTTCTGCAAAACGCCTTGTTGAGGCTTATGCGGGGCGAGACCGTTTCGGCCGCCGATGATGAGCACCGCACCCCCATTTACGTGTCCAAGCTGGCCGAGGCTGTCGTTCGGCTCTCGCTGCTCGGCCACCGCGGCGTGCTCCATGTCGCCGACCGCGCACATACAACGCCCTATCGCCTTCTGCGCGAACGCGCCGAAATGGCCGGCTGCGATGTGACCGGAATCCGCTTAGCCTCCCGACTGGCGCTTTCCCCTCCGGGCCGTCCGCGAGACGTGCGGCTGAACACTGCGGCGTTCCGGCAGGTAACGAAGGCCGATCTAACCCGCCGTCCGAGCGATGCCTGGGCCTAAGCTGGACGTGATCATCCCCGTGCACAACGGGGAGACGGAGCTGCCAAAGGTCCTAGAGGCGCTCTCCCATCAGGCATGGCCAGACCTTGGCGTCACCGTGGTCTTGAACGGCTGCCAGGATAGATCTGAGGCGGTAGCCGCGACAGGTCTGCGCCGGCTGGAGGAGGCTGGCGCCGCGGTGCGATTGGTAAGGCTGGCCGAGCCCTCACGGGCGGCCGCGCTAAACGTCGCGGAGACAGGTTCGAACCACCATCGTCTCTATCTTGATCAGGATGCGATCCCCTGCTCTGGCGCCTTGGCCAGGATCACGGATGCGCTCGACGCGGGCCACCATTTCGTCGGCGGCGTGGCAGCTTGGCGAACGACTTCTCGCATTGTGGCGGCTGCAATGGAGGCCTGGAACGAGATTCCCTATGTCGTCCAGTCTCCGACCACCGCGGGAATGTATGCCGTCTCAGCGGAGGGCCGCCAACGGTGGAAGACTTGGCCCGCGAATCTCGCCGACGACAAGTTCGCGAGGCTGCAGTTCGAGCCGCACGAGCGCTGCCGGCTTGAGGATGTGACCTACAGCGTCACTGCGCCCAACAGCTTTGCGGGGCTTATCGCGGCTCGCCGCCGGTATCTTCGCTACAATGTGGCGATCGGCCGACTCCCAGAGCTCCGGCAACGCGACTTGCCACGTTATTCCTCCCTGCACACCCTCGCGTGGCGTCCAGCGCTGTGGCCAGGACTCCTCGCCCTGATGTTGGCGCAAGTGAGCGCGCGAGCACGGCCATGAGGATTTCGGTTCTCATTCCTGCCTGGAACGAGGCAGCCCAGTTGCCTGGGCTCGTCGATAGCCTGCTGGCTCAGGAGGGAGTCTCAATGGAGGCGGTGGTGGTCGCGAACGGCTGCACGGATGCCACCGCGAGTATCGCCAGATCCTACTGCGCGCAATTTGCGGCGAACGGCCATAGCCTGGCGGTGCTTGAGTTGGCGCGCCAGTCCAAGCCGGCAGCCCTGCGGGCGGGAGATCTCGCGCTTCGGGGGTTCCCACGCGCATACGTCGACGCAGACGCGAAATTGTCGCCCAGCGCTCTCGTCCACGTGGCCGCGGCGCTGGACACTGATGAGCCAAGGCTCGCCGCCCCTCGGATCAGGTTCGCCACGTCCGAAAAAAAGCTGCGGCGATTGGTGAGTTTCCTCGAAAAAGCCTCCCCCTTCGCGGATGAGGTCGTGGGCGGCGGGTTCTATGCCGTCAATCGCGCTGGCCGGTGCAGATGGGAAGACTTCCCCGATCTGATCTCCGACGATGGCTTCGTGGTGAGCGCGTTCGCAGGCCATGAGCGAATTCTGGTGAACTCAGCATGGTTTCAGGTGCGGTTTCCGAGCGAGGAGCGGCTGATCCCCGTCCTGGCTCGTTGGGAAGTTGGACTTCATGAGCTGCGACGCCAGACTGGCCGCCGTCCGCCCGGAGCTCGACCGTGGAGGGTGGCTCTCCAGGTCGCCAAGAACCCGAGAACGTTTCCGGTGGCGCTATTCTGGTGGCGACTCAGGCACGAGGCGCGGCGAATTGCGGCCCATCAATCCAGGCGGAGCGCGACAGAGTGGAGCCGTGCTGACGGCTGAAGGTTCTCAGGGATCCTCCGCGCCGGTCTCGGGCGAACGCAATGTCCTCTTCTCCTCGACAAGCACCGTCGCGGCGAGGCCGCCGCACAGGTGGTGGCGAGTAGAGGCTGATCGGCAGGGCCGAGTGCACGGTGACGCCCACGAGCAAGAGCGGCGGGATTCGCGCTGGCGTCTTCGCTGCGCCTTCGCCTGTTCGAAATCGTCCTATTGGCATGGCCGAAGGCGCAGTTTGCCCGAGCCGCCTCGCGCCACTCGCGTGCGAGGCGAATCGACTACGGCGCCTCAAAAGTTGTGTTTATAAGTATCCCATAATGATGGCTTGGCGGCGTCGCTCGGCCTCAGATGGGGGATCTGGAATGAAGGTTAAATTCGCTTATCTGGCTACCGCCGCATTCGCAGCGATCGCCCTCGGGACGGGCGCCCACGCAGCCACCAACCTGGTCGTCAACGGTGACTTCGAGGCCGGCAACACGGGTTTCGGCAGCGACTACGCCTTCGTCTCAGGTCCCGGCTCGGCGACGCCTCCGGCGGTCTACGCGATCGACACCAGCCCAAGCAACGTCCACCCGGCGTGGGCGAGCTTCGGCGACCACACCTCCGGCTCCGGCAAGATGATGATCGTCAACGGGTCAGAGGTGGGCGGTGAGCGCGTCTGGTACGAGAACGGAGTCGGAGTGGCGCAGAACACCACCTACTTCTTCTCGACCTGGATCCGCTCGGTCTACGACCAGTCGCCGGCCCAGTTGAACTTCAGCATCAATCTCAACGGTATAGGGACGACCTTCACGGCGGGCGCGATCGCCGACGGATGGCAGCAGTTCTTCGCGTCCTGGAATTCCGGCTCGGCGACGACCGCTAATATCGCGTTGATCAACCAGAACACCGCCTTCACCGGCAATGACTTCGCCCTCGACGACATCAGCCTCTCGACGACGGCGCCAAATGTTCCGGAACCGGGCGCCTGGGCGCTGATGATCCTGGGCTTCGGCGCGGTGGGTTCGGTCCTGCGTCGGCGCAGAGTCGCTGTCGTCGCCTGAGCCGACAAACGTTCTAAGGGCTGAGGGCCGTCCGCAAGGGCGGCCCTTTCGCTTTACCGATCCTCTGCGTCGATCTCAGCGAAGGTCATGCCTTTGGTCTCCTTCGCGACCAGGGTGGCTCCCAGACTCACCGCGCACGCGAAGGCCAGGTAGAGGCTGATCGGCAGGGCCGAGTGGTACTGCTTGAACAGCGCCAGCGAGATGATCGGCGCCCAGGAACCGCCGATGATCGTCGTCACCTGGTAGCAGAGCGAGGCGCCAGAGTAGCGGACGCGAGTCGGGAAGAGCTCGGCGATGAAGGCCCCCTGGGAGCCGTTCATGGCCGAGTGGACGGTGACGCCCACGACCATGGCGAGCGCGATCAGAGCCGGCGATTTCGTGTCGAGCAGCGGGTAGAAGGCGAACGCCCAGACGATCAGGCCGGCCGCGCCGAAGCCGTAGACGGGACGGCGTCCGATGCGGTCCGACAGCCACCCCCAGAGCGGCATGGTGACGGCGCCGCAGGCGGCGCCCGCCAGCACCCCGTTCAGCGCCACGCTGCGCGGCAGGTGGACCATCTCGGTGATGTAGGTGATGCCGAAAGCGGTCATCAGGTAGAAGCTGATGTTCTCGCCGAACTTCAAGCCGCCACCCAGGACGACGCGCCATGGCATCCGCTTCAGCGTCTCCAGCACCGGCGCGGCATGGGCGCCGCGCTCCAGCGCCGCCTCGAACACCGGCGTCTCCTCCAGCGAGGCTCGCACCCAAAGCCCGATGCCGATTAGGATCACCGAGAGCAGGAATGGCACCCGCCAGCCCCAGGAGAGGAAGTCCTCCGCGGGCAAGGTCGCGGCCATCACCGCGAGGACCAGGGTCGCCAGGAAGTTGCCCAGGCCGCCGCCCGCCTGGGTGAAGCCGGTCCAGAGGCCGCGGCGCTTGGCGTCGCCGAACTCCGCTGACATCAGGATCGCCCCACCCCACTGTCCGCCGAGCCCGAAACCCTGGGCGAGCCTGAGCGTCACCAGCAGAATGGGCGCGAGCATGCCGACCTGTTGGTAGGTGGGCAGCAGGCCGATGGCGAAGGTGGCCACGCCCATGATCAGCATGCTGATTGTCAGGATCCGCTTTCGCCCGATGCGGTCGCCGAAGTGGCCGAAGATGATCCCGCCGACCGGCCGGGCCAGGAAGCCCACGGCGTAGGTGGAGAAGGCGAACATCGCCCCGGTGATCGGATCGGTCTTCGGGAAGAACACCTTGCCGAACACCAGGGCCGCGGCGGAGCCGTAGAGCAGGAAGTCGTACCACTCGACGGTTGTGCCGATGGCGCTGGCGAAGATCGTCTTGTAGCTGAGCGCCGGCTTGGCGGCGGCCGGCGGCGACGACGCCTTGGCGAGGGCGGGCTGGCTCATGCGATGCGGTCGATCTCGGCGAAGGAAAGCCCCTTGGTTTCGCGCGCCCTCAGCGCCGAGAAGGCGCTGATCGCGCCGGCGATCGCCAGATAGATCGCGATCGGGACCCAGGACTTGAACCGGCCGAGCAGATAGAGCGCGATGATCGGGGCCAGCGAGCCCGCGAAGATCGAAGTCGCCTGATAGGCCAGCGAGGCGCCGGAGTAGCGCATCCGGGTCGGAAACAGCTCGGCGATGAACGCCGCCTGGGGTCCGTACATGGCGGCGTGGCAGAGGAGGCCGCCGATGATCGCCAGGATGATCAGCGGCTGCTGGCCTGTATCGATGAGGCGGAAGAAGGCGAAGCCCCAGACGGCGATGCCGACCGCGCCCAGGAAATAGATTGGCCGCCGGCCGACCTTGTCCGACAGGGCCGCGAAGATCGGGATCAGCGCCACTTCGACGGCTGTGCCGACCAGCATGGCGTTCAGCGCCGCGCCGCGGGTCAGGTGCGCGTGGTCGACGATGTAGGTCAGCCCGAACGTGGTGACGACGTAGAAGCAGATGTTTTCCGCCACGCGCAGGCCGGCTCCGATGGCGAGGCCACCCGGCCGCTCCCGGATCGCGTCCAGGACCGGAGCCTTCGGCTGGCCGGCATCCTTCAGCGCCTGCTGGAAGAGCGGGCTTTCAGCCAGGCTCACCCTCACCCAATAGCCGACGGCCACCAGCACGGCGGAGAGCAGGAAGGGCACCCGCCAGCCCCAGGCCAGGAAGTCCTCGTTCGATTGAAGGGCCGACATCACCGCGAGCACGGCGGCGGCCAGGAGGTTGCCGGCCGGTACGCCTGCCTGCGGCCAGCCGGCCCAGAAGCCACGCCGCTTCGGATCGCCGTATTCGGTGACCATCAGCACGGCCCCACCCCACTCGCCGCCGACCGCGAAGCCCTGCACCAGCCGCAGCAGCACCAGCCCAAGCGGCGCCAGGATGCCGATCTCGTTGAAGGTCGGCAGCACGCCGATCAGCATGGTCGAGCCGCCCATCAGGATCAGCGACAGCATCAGCAGCTGCTTGCGCCCAATGCGATCGCCGAAGTGGCCGAACACCAGCCCGCCCAGCGGCCGGGCCACGAAGCCCAGCGCATAAGTGGCGAAGGACAGCATGACCCCGGTGGTCGGATCGGATTTCGGGAAGAACAGCTTGCCGAACACCAGCGCCGAAGCCGTGCCGTAGAGGAAGAAGTCGTACCACTCGATGGTGGTCCCGATCATCGAGGCCAGCACCACCTTGCGCAGGCTGGAGGTCGGCGCGGGCGCGCCGGCGGCAGTCGTGGTCAAGGTCGCGCCCTCCCGAGGCGGCCCGCGTCTGGCGGCGGGTCCTTGGCGGGAGGATGGACGGGAACGGCCTCGGCTTACAAGCCTAGGCGAAGTCCTTCGCCAACTCGGCGCGGGTGGCTGGGGTCAGGCCCGCCAAGTGGCTGTAGTGCTCGTGGCTGCAGCCCACCAGGATCTGCACCGACGGATCGCGGAAGCGGGCGATCTGGTCAGGGCTCAGCGGGAAGCGCAGGAAGTGCACCGACGAGGTCTTGCCGTCCTCGCGGGTGCGCTCGACGTCACCTTCGGGAACGCCCGCTGCGCGTTCGTCGCCGACCGCCACGAAGAAGTCGTCCTCGACGCCGCCCAGCTTCGCCAGCGCCTGTTCGCGGCGGACAGGATCGTCGATCTCGAACATCACCGTCGCCACCAGTTCCGAGCCCTGCGGGATCAGCGGATTGTACGCCGCGAGTTCGTCCGGAACCTGCTCGGCGCCGCCCTTCTCGGTCAGCAGCATCTCCTGCACCTGGAAGAGCATGGTCTCGTAGGTCTCGAAATGGATTGTGCAGAAGGGACCCAGGTGCACCCGGCGCAGGCGCTTGATCGGCAGGAGGGCGGCGCGGCGCTCCCCACGCTGACCGGCGTATTCGGCGTCGGGGATCAGATCGGCGGGCGTTATCTGGCGGGCGGTGGCGGGCATCAGTAGACTCCGTAGGCCCGAGCGAAGACCTCGATCGGGTGGTCTTGCCGGGGCGCCGCGTGGGCTTCGGGCCGCGTCTCCGCCTCGAGAAGCTGGCCGAGGTGTTTGCAGGCGAGCGGGCAATCCGAGCACAGCGTCTCGTTGGCCTTGGCGGCGATCTGACGGGCCGCCGGGCGGCCTACCTTGTTGGCGACTGGGTGCGTGTCCTTCATGACCCCGAAGGTGCCGCCGTGGCCCGAGCAGCGCTCGATCAGATCCACCTGGGTGTCCGGGATCAGCCGCAGCATCTCGGCCGATTTCGCGCCCATGTTCTGCGCCCGTGCATGGCAAGCATGGTGCAGGGTGACGCCGCCGGCGACCGGCGCGAGGCCGGGCGTGAGGCCGAAATTGCGCTGCAGGTCGACGACGTACTCGCAGACGTCGCGGGTGACCGCCGAAAGCCTGGTCACCGCCTCGTCCGAGGGATGCAGCAGCGGCCATTCGAACTTCAGCATCAGGCCGCAGGAGGCGGTCAGCGCGACGACATCATAGCCCTTGGCGATCCAGGGCTCGAACGTGCGGGCTACGCGCTGGGCCGTGTCGGCCACGTCCTTCAGATCGCCGGCCTCGAGCTGCGGCATGCCGCAGCATTCGGGGTAGACCAGCTCCACCTCGCAGCCCTGCAGCGCCAGCACCTTGGCCGCGGCCACCGCCGTGTCTGGGTGGTTGTAATCGACGAAGCAGGTGGCGTAGAGCGCCACCTTGCGTTTGCCGAAAGCGGGGCCGTCAGGGTTTGGCGCGAGCGGGCCTTTCAGCCGATCCGTGGCGGTTTTTGAATGGTACCTCGGCAGCTCGGCGTCGGCGTCGATCTCCGCGATCGCTTGCAGGAGCTTGCGCAGCGGCGTGTTCCGGCGCGCCGTCGCCCAGTTGGCGAGCCCGGCCATCGGCTTGGCCAGCTTCCCGTTGCGGTCCGTCTCGCCCAGCTGCTCACGCACCCACTGCTTCTCGCCGGCCCGCCTGCGCGCCGCGCGGTAGCGCAGGATCAGGTGCGGGATGTCGACGTCGAACGGGTGCGGCGGGACATAGGGGCACTTCGTCAGGAAGCACATGTCACAAAGCGTGCAGGCCTCGTCGACCTTGACGAACTCGGCTTTGGGCACGCCGTCGAGCTCACCGGTCGGGCTCTCGTCGATCATGTCGAACAGCCTGGGGAAGGCGTCGCACAGGTTGAAGCAGCGGCGGCAGGTGTGACAGACGTCGAACTGCCGCTCGAGCTCGGCCGTCACCTTCTCCAGGTCGTAGTAGTCGTCGTCGCGCCAGGCGATCGGATGACGGAACGGCGCGTCGAGGCTGCCCTCGCGGGGTGGGCCGCCGGTTGCGGTCTTGGCGTCTTCGCTCATCCGGTCACCCGAAGCCCTCAGCAAACAACAGGCGTGTCATCCCGGTTTCGCGGGACGCGAAGACCGGGACCCATAGACTCCGCCCATCCAGATAGATCTGTGCGTATGGGTCCCGGACAGCCGCTGGCGCGGCTTCCGGGATGACAGGCGTGGTGGGGCCCTAGTCCAGCTGATCCAGCGCCCGCTGGAAGCGGCCCGCGTGGGACTTCTCGGCCTTGGCCAGCGTTTCGAACCAGTCGGAGATCTCGTCGAAGCCTTCGTCACGCGCCGTCTTGGCCATGCCCGGGTACATGTCCGTGTACTCGTGGGTCTCTCCGGCGATCGCCGCCTTCAGGTTGTCCGAGGTGCCGCCGATCGGCAGGCCCGTCGCGGGATCGCCGACGGCTTCCATGAATTCCAGATGGCCGTGGGCGTGACCGGTCTCGCCTTCGGCAGTGGAGCGGAACACCGCGGCCACATCGTTGTAACCCTCCACATCTGCCTTCTGGGCGAAGTAGAGGTAGCGCCGGTTGGCCTGGCTCTCGCCGGCGAACGCGGCCTTGAGGTTGTCGAGGGTCTTGCTGCTGGCGAGCGCCATGGCGGGTCTCCGTTGCTGCGGCGAGGTGTCTCAATGGGCTACTAGCGCCGCGCAGGGAAATAGAGCCAATCGTTTCTTTTTATCGGCGGGATAGAGTTGATCTATTCGGAACTTCGCGCTCCTTGCCGGCTTTTCGCCCTGAGCAGTGAAGGAGCGCCGCCATGACGGACCGGGAAAAGCAGCCGCAGGACGGAGACAAGGGCCAGATCCAGGGCGAGGGCAACTACGACGCCGCTCGGAAATTCGACAGGCTCGAGCGCGCCTTCGTGGAAAACGAAGCGGTCGAACAGAAGGCACGCGAAGCCGAGGAGGCGCTAGACGGCCCGGAGGGCGAGGAGCTGGAACGGGCCCGCAAGGAAACCGGCGAGCGCGGTCACATGAGCGAGCGCTAGCGAGGGTCTCAAACGCGCGTTTGAGCTTGCGCTGAACAGCGGCCGTGGCGGAAGCTTCCGGACTGGGAAACCGTCCAGGAAGCAGGAACCGTCATGGCCATCGACTTCGAGATCCCGCAGGAAGCGAAAGAGGTCCGCGAGCGCGTGCGCAAGTGGGTGCACGACGAGTGCATCCCGGCCGAGAAGCGTCTGCTGGACGGCGAGGACTACAAGACGCTCCTGAACGAGCTCCGGACCAAGGCTCGCGCCCAGGGCCTATGGTGCCCGTTCATCCCCAAAGAATACGGCGGCATGGGCCTGGGCCCGCTCGCCAACGCGCTCGTCCAGATGGAGCTTGGCGAGAGCTATCTGGGCGCGCTCTCGATGAACACCCAGGGGCCCGACGACGCGACGATGCTGACGATCCTGCAGAACGGGACGGAGCTCCAGAAGGAAAAGTTCCTGAAGCCGCTGCTGAACGGCGAAAAGCGCGTCTGCTATTCCATGACGGAGAAGGCCGCCGGCTCCGACGCCACCGGTATGCAGACCCGCGCCGTGAAGGACGGCAACGAGAACTACATCCTGAACGGCGAAAAGTGGTTCTCATCGGCCGCGACGTCGGCTGACATGGCGCTGGTCATGGCCATGACCGACCCGGATGCGCCACGGCACCAGCGCTATTCCACCTTCATCGTCGAGTTGCCGAACCCCGGCTACAACATCAAGCGCAACGTCCCGACCATGGCCGCCGAGGGGCCGCTGTCGCACATCATGGGCGGCGGCCACGCCGAGATCGAGATCAAGGACCTGAAGGTCCCGGCCGAGAACCTGCTGGGCGGAGAGGGCAACGGCTTCAACATGGGCCAGCACCGGCTGGCCTACGGCCGGCTACGCCACGGCATGCATAACGTGGCGCTGGCCCAGCGGGCGCTGGACATGGCCGCGGCGCGGATCACCAGCCGCGAGACCTTCGGCAAGCTGCTCAGCGAACGTCAGGCTGTCCAGTTCATGATGGCCGAGTGCGCGACCCAGCTCTACATCTCGCGCCTGATGCTGATGCACATCGCCTTCAAGGCGGAGAGGGGCATGGACCTTCGCCAGGAGAACGGCATCGCCAAAGTTTACCTCGCTAACATGATCCATCATGTGGTCGACACCGCGATCCAGCTGCACGGCTCGCTGGGCTACTCGCACGATACCCCTCTGGCGCGCTGGTACACCCAGATCCGCTCGCAGCGGCTGGTCGACGGGCTGGACGAGGTCCACCGCTGGACCACGGGGCGTAACGTCATCAAGGCATTCAAGGAGACAGGCACGACGGCCGGCGCCTGCGGGGGAGACCTGATCTAGGACGCGAGCAGCCGGCGGCGCGTCTGACGCTCCGCCGGCCGCCGCCCCCCGCCTTGGCACCTACGGAAAGGCCAGGCCGGTGAACACGCCGATGATGAAGTTGTGTCCCTTGACCGTCGTCTGATGGTCCGAGAGATACGAGGCCTTGAGTCCGCCGGTCCGGCCGCCCTTGCCGTCACCGAACAGATAGACCGCCGCACTCACGCCCGCGCCGGCCCCTTCGAAGTCGTAAGTCGCCTTGAACTCGAGGCCCTTGAATCCGAGTGTCGCCTCGTCCTTCGGCGGATCCAACTTCAGGTCAATGAAGGCGTCGCCGGCCTCCGTTCGATCCGGGATACCGAACGCGCCGGTGAAACACTCCTGAGCGGTGGCGCCGGGCTGCGTGCGGCAAAGCGTCTTCGACTTGGCTGCCGCGTAGGCGTTCTTGTACTCGGCGCCCCCCGCAAGGTTGAGCTGAGCATCGTGGCCATTGCGCGCGCCGATCTGCGTCCAGCCCACCCGGCTTAGGAAGACTGAGGCAGCCACTTCCGCACGCTGCTCAGACTGCTGATTGAACGTGGAGGGGTCGCGGAAGTCGAAGCTGTGGTAGCCCACCGTTCCGGTAGCGCCCCAGCGCCAGAGCGGCGCCGTGTTGAACGCCGTATCAGCGATGGTCTTCGGATCCAGGAATGACTGAAGAGAGCGGGCGCTGAAGGCAGGGTCTTCACCTCTCTCGCTCGCGAAGCCGCAGGCCTTGTCAGCGAGTGCGGGGGCGGTGACTGAAACGCACTTCTTCTGCGCCGCGAGATAGTAGGCCTTCTCCTTCGTCACATCGGGCGCCGGGAACGCGCCGGCGAGGAGCGTCCGCGAATAGGCGAATTCCAGCGAAAGCCCGTTGACCAGGTTGCCGTCCGTCAGGAACGCGGCCGCCGAGTCGCCCTTGTTCAGCGGAATCGACGCCTTGACCGAGAAGCTCTGGGTTCCCAGGCCGGCGCCCGCGTCTTCCCAGGTGCGGTGGCCGCTCACGGAGATCGCGCTCGACGAGTCGGTTCCGACCGACACATTGACGCCCTGAGGCAGGCCGGTCTGGGCGTTCGGACTCGTGGTCGCGAGCCGCGCCTCCGTCGCGCCCACACGATCCTGTGCGTGGGCGACGGACTGGCCGCAGGCCCACGCTGCGATCAGGGCGGCGACCCCGATCCGATAGAAATTCCTGGTCCCGTTCATCTGGCCCTCCCTAGACCTTGAAGAGCTTGAAATCGGAGAGGCGGTCGGCGCCTTCGGGGATCGAAGACTGGACGATCGGCCGCTCCACGCCGTTCACCGTCTTGCTGACGAGCAGGGTCGCGCCAGAGGGGCCGACGATGCGCCAGTGGATGTCGTCGAGCGCGCCGACCTGGAGGTCCTTCTCGGCCTGGTGGTTCTGGTCGAAGACGAGCCGGTCGCCTTCGACGTAGATCGCCGACAGGAACAGATCGCCCTCGTCGCGCGTGAAAGTCACAGTGGTCATTGGGGTCCCCCGCGTTCCGTCGTTGCGAGCGGCTGCTCCGCCCATCGAAGCCTTAGGCCGTGACGCGCAGCTCGGGCGTGACGGCGGTCACGCCCGCCGCGCAAAATTCTCGCGCGCGCGAGTAGGTTGTGCGCAAGCTTGAACATCGGTGTTCAGCGATCGCGGATTGGGGGTGCGCGATGGAGGACGGGGATGGCGCGCGCTATCGCGCCTTTGTCAGCTACAGCCACAGGGACCAGGCGTTCGGACGCCGCCTGCACCGATGGCTGGAGCATTACGGCGTCCCGCGCCGGCTGGTCGGGCGCACGACGCCGCGGGGCCTCGTGCCGTCACGTGCGGCGCCGATCTTCCGCGACCGGGAGGAGTTCTCCGCCGCCGGCGACCTGACCGCCGAGGTGCGCGCGGCACTGGGCGCCTCGGGGGCCCTGATCGTCGTCTGCTCGCCGGCGGCGGCGGCCTCGCCCTGGGTCAGCCGCGAGGTCGAGCTGTTCCGCGAACTGCACCCGGACCGCCCCGTCCTGGCGGCGCTGGCGGCGGGCGACCCGGCCGAGGCCTTTCCAAGACCCCTGACCCTGGCCGGCGGCGCGCCGATGGAGCCTCTCGCGGCCGACTTCCGGGCCGAGGGCGACGGGCCGCGCCTGGCCCTGTTGAAGCTGGTCGCCGGCGTCCTGGGCCTGGGCCTCGACGAACTCATCCAGCGCGATGCGCAGCGGCGGCTGCGGCGCGTGACGGCGGTCACGGCGGGCGCGGTCGCGGTGGCGCTAGTCATGTCGGCGCTGACGGTCTTTGCGCTGCTGGCCCGGGCCGAGGCCCAGCGGCAGCGCTCGGACGCCCTGGTCGCCCGGTCGGAGGCCGAGCGGCGGCGGACGGAAGCGGTGGCGGCCCGGAACGAAGCCGAGCGCCAGCGCATCGAGGCGGTCGGCGCCCGCAAGGACGCCGAAGGTCAGCGCACGGAAGCCGAACGCCAACGCGGCGAAGCCGAGGCCCTGGTCGAATTCATGCTGACCGATCTGCGCGACAGGCTGAAGGGAGTGGGACGGCTCGACGTCCTGGGCGCCGTCAATGCGCGGACGCTGGCCTACTACTCGGACCAGCAGGTCGACCGCTTGCCCCCCGCGTCGCGCGCCCGCTACGCCCGCATCCTGATGGCCATGGGCGAGGACGACCTGACGCGAGGCGACAAGGCCGCCGCGGCCGAGAAGTTCCGCAAGGCCGACCGCGCGACGGCGGCGCTGCTGGCCGAGAAGCCGGGTGACCCGGAACGGATCTGGGCGCGCGGCCAGAGCGAATACTGGCTGGGGTACCAGGCCTATCTGACCGAGGACCGGCGCACGGTCGCCGACCGCTGGAGCCGCTATCGCGGACTGTCGCAGAGGTTGGCCGACGCGGGCCCGCGCAATCCGAAGTACCGCCGCGAGCTGGCTTACGCCGAAGGCAATCTGTGCACCGCTGCGTTGAAGAAGCCCGTCGATGCGTCGGCCGCGCTGACCCACTGCGCCGCGTCCCTGTCGGAGATGGAGGCGACCGCGCGTCTCCCGGGCCACGACGCGGGCGTGGCCGACGACCTGATCAACCGCCATGCCTGGATGGCCGACGCCCACCTGGCGGCGCGCGATCCGAGGGCCGCCCTGAAGGAGCGGCTGGCGGAGGAAGAGTTGCTGAAAGCGCGCATCGCCGCCGACTCGAAGAACATGCGCCTGCAGAAGGCGTGGGTGGTCCAGCAGAAGGAGCTGGCCAACCTGGAGGTGGGACAGGGCCAACTGGCGCAGGCCCGCGCCCGGGTCATCGCGGCGAACACCAAGCTCAGCGAACTGATGACCTTCGATCCGCAGAATGAAGATTGGGCTCGGCTGCGGACGAGCCTCGACGCCGCTGTCGCCTACTTCAATCGACCCGAGATCAGAGCAAGGACACAGCCATGAACTCAGTAGCCGCGAGACGGGGCAATAAGCTGCAGGTCCCGACCATTATCGGCACGCCGCTACCGGAAGCGACGACCTTCCGCTGGACGGGGCCGAAGCCGGTGTACCACTTTCTGCTCACAATCAGGACCTCCCCAGTCCCTCAGGGCCGAACGCCCAGAGATGGCGAGACGCCGCAAACGGTCAAGTTTCACGCCATCCGCCAGGACGACCCGGACCATCCTTCCGCCAAGGTGAAGGACTTCGAGGCGATGTGCGCCTACGCGAAACAGCTGGCGACCAGCCCCCGCTTCACGGGGCGGACCGCGCCTTTGACCCCGATCGATCTCAACGTCGATAGGCAATGCTGGGTGCTGATCGAGCTCGATAGGAAGATCAACTGGAGATTCTCACGTGAGTATCTCGCTTGCACAACGAAGGAGCCAGAACCTCCGTACCCGGACAAACCTCATGGTCTTCGCAGCGGATACAACCTGTGTCTTCGGTATGCCTATTCTAACGGAGAGGTCGTCCGTTTTCCGAGTGAGGCCAAGCGCAACGCGGTTTGCCGATTTATCTTCTTCGGCGTGGTCCATCGGGACCAGGGAGTGGGCCAGCGCTTCAATCTCTTCGTCGAATTCCATCAAAAAGACGGTCGGGTCTTGAAGGTCCTTCCGACCCTGCTCGATCCCGATGTCCCCAACGACGGCACCAACGAATTCCCGTCCCCGCCCTGATCGCCGCCGCGCGAACGACGGATGTCGCGCGCGCCAACATCCAACGATGCGGTTCTCAAAGGAGGACCTTCGCCATGGGCGAACAGCTGACGATCAGTGGCGTTCCGATCCCGGAGACGACGGACATCCGCTGGGAAGGTCCCAAGCCGATCCGTCACTTCGTCTTCGCGCTCCGCCAGGCGAGCAACAGGCGGATCGAGCAAATGAACCTGCCCCAGCATTCGCTGGTGCTGTTCAGGGAGGAGCAGACTCCCAATCCGGCCACCCGAGCGACCACGGTCGAGGAGGCGGCCGCCTACGCCGCCGCCCTGGCCACGGCGCAGAAAGACTATCCGCGGAAGGATGCGGGCCCGATCGACCTGCCGATCACGGACCAATGCTGGGTGGTCCTCGAGCTCGAGAAGGACATCAACTGGCGGTTCTCGAGCACGCAGCCGGCGGTCACCACCAAGGCGGCGGAGACCCCGCTGGACCACGACGGCGTCGAGAAGTCCGGCCTCAACGCGAACCTGCGGTACGCCTACCCGAACGGCGATGTCGTCGCCGACCCGGAAAAGGGGCCGGCCGGCTTCAATTGCCGGGTGGTGTTCTTCAGGGTGGTCGGACGTGCGAAGGACGAGCGCCAGGCCATGAACTTCGTGGTCGAGCTCTATACGGTCGTGGAGAAGGGCGTCGCCGGCAAGGTCATCCCCCTGATCATCGACCCAGACGTTCCGAACGACGGCACCACTGGATTTCCATCACCGCCGTAGTCACACCCTCACGTCGAGTTGCCTTTGCCCTCCCACGCCCAGCTTTCCCGCATCCTCGCCACCGCCCGCGCCGGGGCGCCGGGCGAGGCGTGGCGGCTGTTCCGGGAGGCGGGGCTGGAAGGGGAGCGCGCCGATCCGGCCGTGCTCGCGGTGCGGGGACGCCTTCTCAAGGAGGAGGCCCGCGGCGCCGAGGGCGCGGCGCGGGCCGTCCTGCAAGGGGAAGCTGCGGAGGCCTACGCCGCCGCGGGCGCGCTCTCCGGGGCGACCTACCATCTGATCAACGCCGCGACGCTGTGGCGGCTGGCCGGCGACACGGACGCGGCGCAGGCGGTCGCCGCGCGGGTGCTGGACAGCCTCGAGCGGAATCCCGACGAGGCCGAGACGCCCTATTGGCGCGGCGCGACGCGGGCCGAGGCGCTGCTGCTGCTCGGCCGCAGGGCGGAGGCTGCGGCGGCGCTGGCGCTGGCGGTAAAGGCGGGACCTCAGGCGTGGGAAGACCACGCGGCCACCCTGCGGCAGTTCAGGCTGATCTGCGCCGCCGAGCGCTGCGCCACGGCCTGGCTCGAGGTGCTGACGCCGCCCCGCGCCGCCCACTTCGCCGGCCACATGGCGCCGGCCGACGAGGCGGATCTGCGCGCCCGCGCCGACGAGCTGCTGGCGCAGATGCCCGTGGGCTTCGCGTTCGGCGCGTTGGCGGCGGGGGCGGATATCGTGATCGCCGAGGCGCTGGCCGACGCCGGCGCCGAGCTGAACCTGGTCCTGCCGGCCGATCCGGCAACGTTCCGCGCGATATCAGTCGACGTCCATCCCGGCGGCTGGGGCGAGCGTTTCGACCGGCTGCTGGATCGGGCAGGAAGCCTGCAGGCGATCGGCGACGGACCCCCGGCGCCCGACGAGCTCTCCGTCGCCCTGGCGGCGCAGATCGCCATGGGCGAGGCGGCGAGGCGGGCGGCGGAACTGGAGACCGAGGCCATCCAGATCGTCGCCCTCGATCCCGCGAGCCAGCGTCGCGCCACGCCGGGGGGCGCGGCCTGGGCGCGCGACCGTTGGGCCACCGCGCGCCGGCGGCAGTTCGTCCTGCCGGCCGGTCGCGGTAGGGGCGTCGGCGCGATGGCCCATGCGCCGACCGATGTGCGCCTTGCCGCGGTGCTGGCGATCGCGATCGATCCGGCCGACGTCCGGGCGTTCGCCGACGCCGTGGCTTCCGGGCCTGCGCCGCTGACGCCGCCGGTCTGGACCGGCGCCGGCTTCAGCGCCGTCTATGCCGAGGGGGCCGACGCGGTGCGGGCCGCCTGGATCGTGATCGCGGCCATGGGCCCGCGGGCGCGCATCGGCGGGGGCTACGGCCGCATCCGCTGGCAGGCGCCGCCGCAGGTCGGTCCCGTGGCGACCGGCGCGCCAGCCGACGCGGCGGCGGCGATCCTGGCGTCGGTTCCGGCGGGCGCAGCGCACGTGAGCGGGCGGCTCGGGGCGGTCGCCAGCGTCGGCGTCCCGGCGCTCCGGTTGACCGAGGTGGACGAACGATCCGCGGAGGACGGCGTAAGCGCGATCTTCGCGCTGGCTCTCCCCGGCTAAACGACGAGTTCTTCGAGGCGGCCGCGAGCCACGATCACCAGCGCCTCGGCGTCGCGCCGGATGACGCCGCGCCGCTCCAAGGCGCTAACGGCGCGCGAGGCGCTCTCTCGCGTGGTCTGCACCCGGGCGGCCAAGCCGGCCAGCACGGGGACTGGGCGGATCGTGCGCCCGTCCGCCAGATCGGCCAGCCGCAGCAGCTCGGCGCAGACGCGACCCGCCGCGGTCAGGGTGGTGCGCTCCACCATCCGCACGGTGGCGGCGCGCAGCTGGCGAAGCAGGCTGCGGGAGAGCGCCAGCCCGACACAGCCGAACCGCTCCGCCAGCATGACGAAATCCTGGGCAAGAAAGGCCGCAATCGCCGATTCCTCTATGGCGACAACCTCGGATTCGCTCGTCTCCCGTGACGCGGCGAGCGCGCCCAGGAGATCTCCGGGCACGAAATCGGAGAGGACCACGAGCTCGCCGTCGCGGGTGTAGGCCCGCGCGCGGGCGCGTCCCAGGCAGAGCAGCAGCGCCTCGCCCATGGCGTCGCCCTGGCGAATGATCACGGCCGCCGGACGGAAGCGTCGCTCGGCGGCATGCCGGCCGATCGCGACGGCAATCTCGCCGGAGCAGGCGAACGCCTCCTGCAGGAAGCCATGCAGTCCGGGCCTGTCCTCGTGCTCCGCCAACGCGTTCGCTCCCCGAGGGAGCCTGCCCAGAAGCGGGACCGGCGGCAAGGGCGACCGATGCCATGCGTAACCATCCCACCGGTCGCGCGAATGTGTAGGTGCGGCAAGTGCTAGCGGACCTAGGGTCTGCCGCTCCAGTGCCATTGCGTATCCAGGCCGGCGGCCCCGGACGTGCGCGTCCGCGCCGCCTTCATCAGGAGGGTTGGAATGGCTTCCGAAATTCTCGAGCGCGAACAGGCCTCGGTCGATCCCGACCGGCTGAACGCCTTCATGGGCAAGATGGTGGGCGACATGGGCGCGTGCATCTCCGGCGCGCTGGTAATCCTCGGAGACCGGCTGGGCATCTACCGCGCGCTGGCAGCGATGGGCCCCGCCACGCCGATCGAACTGGCCGACCGGACCGGGCTGAACCAGCGTCTGCTGCGTGAGTGGCTGGCGGCCCAGGCGGCGGCCGAGTACGTCGACTACGACCCCGTGAGCGGCCGGTTCTCGCTCTCGCCCGAGCAGGCGATGGTCTTCGCCGACGAGGAGAGCCCGGTGTTCATGGCGGGCGGCTTCGAGCTCATGGCCGCGGTCTACAAGGACGAGCCGAAGGTGGCGAAGGCGTTCCAGTCTGGGCTCGGCCTCGGCTGGCACGAGCACGACGTCTGCCTGTTCCGCGGCACCGAGCGGTTCTTCCGGCCCGGCTACAATGCAAACCTGGTCAGCAACTGGATTCCGGCGCTGGAGGGCGTCGAGGCGAAGCTGAAGGCAGGCGCGAAGATCGCCGACGTGGGCTGCGGGCACGGCGCATCGACCGTGCTGATGGCCCACGCCTATCCGAACTCGCACTTCACCGGCTTCGACTATCACCGGCCCTCGATCGAGCGGGCGCGCGAGGCGGCCGCCGCGGCCGGCCTGACCGACCGCACCGACTTCCAGATCGCCAAGGCGCAGGACTATCCCGGAGAAGGCTTTGACCTCGTCTGCATCTTTGACGCGCTGCACGACATGGGCGATCCGGTCGGCGCAGCGGCGCACATCCGCCGCAGCCTTGCGGCGGATGGCACCTGGCTGCTGGTCGAGCCCTTCGCCCACGACACCCTGGCCGACAACCTGAACCCCGTCGGGCGGGTGATGTACTCGGCCTCGACCATGGTCTGCACGCCGGCCTCGCAGAGCCAGGAGGTGGGCCTGGCGCTCGGCGCCCAGGCAGGCGAGGCGCGGCTCAAACAGGTGGTCGAGGACGCCGGCTTCACCCGCTTCCGCCGCGCAACGGAGACGCCCTTCAACCTGGTGTTCGAGGTGCGTCCCTAGCGCAGCCCCATCTTGGCGATGTATTCGCGAACCAGCGCCAGGCCCTCGTCGTGCACCAGGCTGCGTCCGAGCTCGGGCATCATCACGCCCGGGTCGGTTGAGGTCATGCGGTAGGCGATGATCGAGGCGTCGGGCTTGCCGGGCACGAGGTCCAGCTCCAGGTCGCCGGCCCCCTTGCCGGCGGCCGCGGGGCGCTTGCCGACGCCGAGCCGGCCGGGCTTCGCCTCCTCGAGGTCAAGGTAGAGGCCGGTGTTCGAGGCCATGCCCCGGGCGTTGTGGCAATGCCCACAGTTACCGTCGAGATAGGCCCGCGCGCGGGCGTCCAGCGGCTCGTGCGGATCGTCCCAGACGGCGGTGCGCGGCGCCGCTTCTGGAGCCGGCGCGCCGGCCAGCAGGCCGGTCCGCGTCCAGTGGGCGAGTTGGTTCTCGGCGCCTTCCGAGTAGGCGAAGGCGCCGTTCAGGTTGCGCGCCTTGACGCCGATCGGGGCCAGCCGCCCCGAAACCGAGTGGCATTCCTTGCACTGGTTCTGGTTGGGCACGCGGTAGTCGACCTGCCGCGCCTGCCCGTGCGCGTCGGTGAAGGCGACGTCGACGCGCGCGCCGGCCCGCTTCAGCCGCGCCTCGGTCTGCTCGGCGTTCCAGACGTAGGCCAGCGCCAGCCAGCCGGAGCGGCGACGGATCAGCAACCGCGTCTCCAGCATCCGCACCTTATCGCCGGGGCGGCGGAGGTCGGCCGGGTAGGCGAAGGTCTTGATCAGGGTCGCGCCGACCGGCAGGTCCAGCGGCCCGCTGGCCCGGTAGCGCGCCTGGGTTCCCGGCGGCAGGTACAGGAACCGGGCCTTGGCGGCGTAGTCGCTGAAGAGCGGCGTGTTCAGCGCATAGGGCGTGACGCCGGCGTTCGGGTGCTGGGCGCCGGTGTCGCTGAACAGCCGGTAGGCGGAGAGCGTCGGGGCGGGCGCACCGGCCAGCAACGCCTTCAGGTCGACGGCGTCGGAAGCCGGAGCCGCGGCTACGCACAAGACGGCCGCCACGGCGGCCAGCACACGCATCATAGGCCGGCTTGGGCTTTCGGCAGCGCGACCGGCTTGGGCTCGGCGATGGCGCCGTCGTCAATGGCGGTCCTCATCTCCGGCTTGGCGCTGAAGACGTTGCCCGGCGCGGCAAAATGCAGGTTGGCGACCGGTCCGTCGATCAGGCGCACATGGGCGGCTTCCGGCGCGGTCTGGCCCTTGCGCGTGTAGTTGGTGACGCCGTCCCAGATCACCGGCGGCAGGGTTCCGCCGAGCGCCTTGGCGACCACGTCGCCGCCCGGAAAGTCCGGCGCCCAGCCGTTCTTGCCGATCCGGTTGTTGCGCACCACGATGTCGCGCGGCAGCGGGTTGTAGGCCAGGTCCTCGTAGGACTTCGTGTAGCTGACCAGCATCACGGCGGCCGTGGCGTTCTGGTCGATGTCGTTGTCGAACACGTGGACGTCTCGGTTGGCCATCACCATGACGCCGGTTCCGGTCGGCACGTCAGCCACCGTCGCGCCCTTATGGGCGAAGTTCTTGGTGTCGTTCTGCACCACCTTGTTGCGGAACACGCGCGTGGAATGGCCGCCCATCTGCGGCAGGCCGGGCAGGTCGAAGACCAGGATGCCGCCGGCGTTGTGGGTCGAGACGTTGTCGAACACGTCGGCGTTCATCGAGTTCTCGATCTCGATCCCGGCGACGTTGAACTCGGCGCGACTGTTCTTGACGACGATCATCTTCGACTGGCCGACGTAGATGCCGGCGTCGGACGCGCCGCGCACCGTCACCCTGTCGATCAGCACGTTGGTCGAGGCCACCGGATAGACGCCGTAGGCGCCGTTCGTGGACTTCGGCCCGCCGGTCCATTCAACCCGCAGGTTCACGAAGCTGATCTGGTCGACGCCTTTGGCCTTGACCCCGTCGCCCTTGGTGTCCTCGACGCCGAGGTCGCGGACGGTCACGCGGCTGGAGGTGATCAGGAAGCCCTCGCCAGAGCTCTTCTGGCCCTTGAAGGAGAGGATGGTTTCAGCCGGCCCCGCGCCCTTCACGGTCACGCCGGCCACGTCGA